>DATLNO010000113.1:0-22420 GCA_035536715.1 Solirubrobacteraceae bacterium | reverse complement strand
CGAGCGCCGGCCGGCGCGCCGCAGGACCGTGCCGAGATCCAGCTGCGCATGGCAGTGCTCGAGCCGCGCCTCGGATGGCGCGACGATCGCCACCGCCTCCTCGAGGTGGGCGATCGGCTGCTCGAGGTCGCCATGCGCCTCCGCGTGCGCGAGCGCGCGCAACGCGACCGAGATCGCGCGCGGGCTTGCGCCTGCGCGCGCGAGCTCGAGCTCCTCCGCGGCCAGCTCGAGTGCCTCGGCAGTGCGGCCAAGGCTCACGAGCGCCGCGGCCGATGCCGAGCGCCAGGCGGCGAAGCAGGCTGGGTTGTCGATGCCCTGCACCGCGTCTCGCCACGCCTCGAAGTGCGTGAGCGCGTCGCGCTCGCGGCGTTCGACGAGCGCCAGGCGGCCGAGCGCGTGGTGCCACGGCGCAAGCGTCGCCCAGCCCTCGTCGGCGCCGAGCGGCTCGTAGCGTGTGGCGTGCATGGCCGCGGACTCGAGCTCGCCGCGGTCGATCAGCAGGCCGACGACGACGCCATAGGCCGCGGGGAGAAACTGACGCCAGCCGTAGCGTTCGGCGGCGAGCGCCTGCTCGGCGTCGACGAGCGCCTCCGCGAGGCGTCCCTGCTGCCAGCGCGACGCCGCGCGACAGAGGCTTGCGGTCGCGAAGGCCATCATCGACCCCTGCGCGCGCGTCTGGGTCAGGGCCGCGGTCAGGGCGCGGTCGTTCAGAGCCAGCTCGTCGGCCGACAGCAGCGCCGCGCTGATGCCGAACAGCACGGTCGCCCCGCTGCCCTGGTCGCCGAGCACCGTCTCGCTCGCCAGGGCCCGGCGCGCGATCGCGACGATGTCGTCGCATGGTGCACCGCGCATCGCCTCGTGCAGGCAGTAGGTCGCAAGCAGGGCGCGCTGCGCCGGGCTCGTGGCGCTCGAACGGCGGACGGCGGGCTCGCGGGAGGACCGCAGCAGCGCGGCGCGGCGATCTGGGTCCAGGGCACCGAGCGCTGCGGCCTCCGCCTGGGCCTGTGCGATCACGTGCTGCTCCGCGGCGGCGATCGCCGCGACCTCGTCGAACGCCACGAGAGCTTCGGCGTTGCGGCCGGCGTTGGCCAACGTGCGGCCGAGCGCGAGCAGCGTCTGTGCGCGATCGCCGTCGTCGCGGCTGGCCGCGAGCGCCTCCTCGAGGCGTTCGACGGCGCTCGGCAGGCCCGTCAAGCCCTCGCTGATGCCGAGCTGACGCAGCACGCCGGCTCGCGCCTCCGGTCCAGGCGGCTCCTCGAGGGCGCGTCGCAGGTAGCTCGCCGCCGATTCCGGCGCGCCCTGTGTCAGCGCGCGCCCCGCGGCCTCGCAGAGAACATCGACGACCCAGGCCTCCGCGGTGCCCGTGCTCGGCAGCAGGTGGGCCGCGACGCGCTCGGGCGCGATCCCCTCGTCGCGCAGGATCTCGGCGGCGCGCCGGTGCAGCGCCGCGCGCTCGCCGGTGCCTACGTCGGCGTACACCGCCGAGGCCAGCAGCGGATGCGCGAAGCGCAGCGCCCCGCTCTCGAACGGCCGCAGGATGTCGGACGCCGCGAGCGCGTCGGCGGCCGCGGCCGCGCGGTCGGGCTCGCGCCCGGTGAGCGCGGCGACGTGGCGCAGGTGGGCGTCGTCGCCGAGCACGGCGACGGCCCGGGCGACGCCGGCGGCATCGTCGGACAGGCGCATGAGCCGCACGGCGACCGCGCGCAGCACGGCCTCCGGCGCGAGCGTCCCGATCCGCGCGGCGTTCTGAGCGTCGGGCTCCCAGCCCTCCGCCTCGATGGCGCGGACGAGCTCCCCGAGCAGGAAGACGTTGCCCTCGGTCATCCGCCAGCAGGCGTCGCTGAACGCCTCGTCGGCGCTGGGAAACGACCTGTGGACGAGCTGGCGGCCGCCTTCGCGTGACAATGCGGCCGGACGCACGCGACGGCTTGCCACGTGCGCCGCGATCTGGCCGAGCAGATCGTCGGGCGCGCCCGGCTCGCCGAGCCGGCGGGCGATGACGATCGAGACCGCCATCTCGTCGACGCGCTGCAGGAGGTAGAGCAGGAAGCGCAGCGACGGGCGGTCCGCCCAGTGCGCGTCGTCGATCGCAATCAGCACGGGCCCCGTCTCGGCGAGGTTCGTCAGCAGCCAGAACAGGCCGTGCATCACCGGATACGAGCGGTCCTCGGCCTCGTCTCCTCCCCAGTGGGTCGGGCGCTCGAGCAACGGCCCGGCGAGCGCGGCCGAGCCGGCGAGCAGGCGGTCGCGCGTCTCGTCGTCGGCGCCCGCGAGCAGCGGCTCGAACAGCTGCAGCGCGATCCCGAATGCGAAGTCGCCCTCGAGCTCGGAGGCGCGCGCGCGCATCACGGTCATCCCCGTGGCGCGCGCGCGAGCCACCGTGGCATCGAGCAGCGCGGACTTTCCGATCCCCGCATGGCCCTCGACGAGCAGCAGCTGACCGGTCCCCGCACGGCCCGCGCCGAGCAGCTCGTCCACGGCGCGCAGCTCAGGCTCCCGTTCGAGCAAGGCACCGGAACCCGGTGTTCCTGTGGCGGCTGGTGCGTGCTTCGTCAAAAGACTGGGGAGCTGCCCTAGTGTGCCCGGGCTCGTGAACGACTAGAAAGAGCGTAGCGGTTGACCAGGAAGGTCAACCGAAGCGCACGACACGGAAGTCGACTGAGCGCAAGGCATCGTACGCGGACTGCATGGAGGCTTCAGCGACCCGGGACCGGAGGTCCCGGGTCCGCGTACTCCTAGGACCTGACGGCGGCTGAGGCCTGCACCTAGGACTCGCGCGTCGGCGCCCACTGCGCCTCGGCGAGGTCGCCCTCCGGCAGCCCCTCGGGCGCCGAAACGCCCGGCGTGTCACGCAGGTACCACTCGGCGTCGAGCGCCGCCTGGGTACCCGAGCCGGCAGCGGTGACCGCCTGGCGGTACGTGTGGTCGACAAGATCGCCGGCCGCGAAGACGCCGGGCTTGCGCGTGCGCGTGGAGCGCCCCTCGGTGATCACGTAGCCCTCGTCGTCGAGCTCGACCTGCCCCGCGACGAGATGCGACTGCGGCTCGTGCCCGATCGCGATGAACGCGCCGGAGATCTCGACCTCTCGCGTCGAGTCGTCCTCGGTGTTGCGCAACCTCGCGGTCTCCAGGCCGCCCTTCTCGCCGGCGTGGAACTCCTCGACCGTGTAGGGGGTCAGCCACGCGATGTTCTCGGTCGAGCGGGCGCGCTCGAGCATGATCTTCGAGGCGCGGAACTCGGCGCGTCGGTGAACGATGAGGACCTTCGAGGCGAACTTCGAGAGAAAGATCGCCTCCTCCATCGCGCTGTCGCCGCCGCCGACGATCATCGTCGGCTTGTCCTTGAAGAACGCCGCGTCGCAGGTCGCGCAGTACGACACGCCGCGTCCGCTGAGCTCCTCCTCGCCACGGACCTCGAGCTTCTTGTGCTCGGCCCCCATCGCGAGGACCACCGTGCGCGCGCGATACTCGTCCTTGCCGACCCAGACCTTGTGCACGCCGCCCGCCTCGTCGGACAGCTCGACCTTCGTCGCCTGGTCGGTGATGAAGCGGGTGCCGAAACGCTCGGCCTGGTCACGGAACCTCTGCATGAGCTCCGGTCCCTCGATGCCGTCCGGGAAGCCCGGATAGTTCTCGACGTCGGTCGTCTGCTGCAGCAGCCCGCCCCACAGGAAACCCTCGATCACGAGCGGCTTGAGGTTCGCGCGCGACGTGTACAGCGCGGCGGTGTAGCCGGCCGGGCCGGAGCCGACGATGATGGTGTTCTCGATGCTGTCTGGGCTGGGGCTGGTCACTTCAAAAAGTATAGTGGCCGTGATTTCTACGCGCCTGCCGGGGCAGGCATCTCGGGGCGCGATCGCTCGTCGCGCCAGCGCGAGACCGTCCGGCGCAGCTGGAAATAGGCGATGGCGCCGGGGATCGTCGGCAACCAGAACGTGAACACGCGGTAGGCGAGCACCGCCGGCACGGCGAGCGACAGCGGCACGCCGAAGGCGGCGAAGGCGCCGATCATGCCGCCGTCGACACCGCCGATGCCGCCCGGCAGCGGCAGCAGGTTGCCGAGAAAGCCGACGAAGTAGCCCATGATGATCACCGCCAGTGGCGGCGGTTCGCCGAAGGCGTGAAAGCACGCCCACAGCACGGCGATGTTGAAGCCCCAGTAGGCGATCGCACCCAGCAAAGCCGGATCGCGTTCGCGCACGTGACACAGCGCCTCGCGCATGCCGGCTGAGAACGCGGCCGGCGCGTTTGCCAGGCGCTGTGCGATGCGCGCGAGGCGCCCGCCGCGCGTCGCGAAGCCCTCGAGGCGGCGCTGCAGGTCCGGCGGCACGCGCGACAGGCCGAGTCCGGCCGCGATCACGGCGAGGCCGAAGAGCGCCGGGATGACCGTGATCCCGAAGGGTCCGGGGCCGGGCAGCAGGTCGAAGTACAGACCGAAGCCGCAGATCACGAGCGCCGCCATGTAGACCGCGTAGGTGAGGATCAGGAATGCCAGCGTTTTGTCGGCGACCGTGCGTCGTGGCATACCTGCGCGCCGCAGCGCCCAAGCCGTCAGCGCGATCCCGCCCGCTCCGCCCGCCGCGAACAGCCGCGTGGCCGCGAGGCCCGCCATCGTGATCTGGTAGCTCGCACGGTGGTCGATCCGAGCCCCGGCGTGCGAGCCGGCACGTACGAAGACTCCCTGGAACATCATCACGTAGGCGCCGAACGAGGCCAGCGTGCAGACGAACGCCACGCCGAGCCAAATGCGGTTGCCCTCGCCGACACGCTCGCTGTCCTCCTTGAGATCTGCCAGCTGGGGCAACACGAAGTACAGAAATGCGACCGCCGATACCACGAAGAAGATGCCGAGGATCAGGCTGCGGCGCGTGACCTGCACACGGGGCATCGCCTCGTCGAGGTCGTCCTCATCCTCGAGGGGTTCCGTTCGGTCGACCTCCGGGGGGTGAGCGTGCTTTTCCATCGACCTCGCTTGAGCGCGCTGGGCACGCGCGAGTATAGGTTGGGCGCCAGACCGAACGGAAGCGTTTCCAAGGGGTTCACGGCACACGCATGGCGGCGTGCTCGACGAGCGCGGCGATCAGCCGGCTCGTCTCGTCAGCCTCCGGGTGCCACTGCACGCCGAGCGCGAACCGGTTGCCCCGGACCTCGACCGCCTCCGGCAACTCGTCCATCACCGCCCAGCCCGTGACGACAAGGCCCTCGCCGACCCTGTCGACGCCCTGGTGGTGGTGGGACTTCGTCGCGTGCAGCTCCTCGCCGGCGGCCCGCGCGGCGAGCGAGTCCGGTGCCAGGCGCACGTCATGGTCGGCTCCGTCGAAGCTGCCGAGCACGCGGCGGTGGTCGCCGTGGCCGACCAGGTCGGGCAGGTGCTGGTGCAGCGTGCCGCCGCAGGCGACGTTCATGACCTGCATCCCGCGGCAGACGCCGAGCAGCGGCACGTCGCGCTCCAGCGCGCGGCGCCCGAGCGCGATCTCGAAGGCGTCGCGCTGCGGCACGCTGCCGATCGTCTCGGGGTGCGGCTCGGCGCCATAGCTCGCCGGATCGAGATCTGCCCCACCCGCGAGCATGAGCCCGTCGATCCGATCGAGCACCTCGTCAGGATCCTCGATCAGCACAGGATCGGGCGCAAGCAGCAGCGCCATCGCACCGGCGCGGTTGACCGCGTCGGCGTAGCTGCGGGGCAGCAGGAACGCGTCCAGATCCCACGGGCCCCATTGCGCGCGCTCCAGCGGAGTACAGATGCCGATCACGGGACGGGCCATCCGCTGCAAGGTAATGCACGCCTGAAGTAGCGTCCCGTCCATGTACGAGACCGTCGAGCTCGAGCGCCGCGGACACGGCGCGATCATCCGCCTCAACCGCCCCGACGCGCTGAACGCCTGGAACCACCGGCTCGGGATCGAGTTGCTCGATGCCGTCCGCCGCGTCGCCGACGACGACGACGTGCGCGCCGTCTGCGTCACGGGCAGCGGGCGCGCGTTCTCGTCGGGCGCGGATCTGCGCGACCTCACGGCACGCAACGTCACGCCCGAGGGCCACATCGACGTCCACACGACGCTCACGACGCTCTATCACCCGATCCTCACGACGCTGCGGCGGATGCCCAAGCCCGTCATCGCCGCGATCAACGGCCCGGCGGTCGGGATCGGCTGCTCGCTGGCGCTGACCTGCGATCTGCTCGTCGCGGCCGAGTCGGCCTACATGCTGCTGGCGTTCGTGAACATCGGCCTGGTCCCCGACGGAGGGTCCCTCGCGCTCATCTCCACACGCGTGGGTACGGGCCGCGCGGCGCAGATGGCGATGCTCGGCGAGCGCATCCCCGCCTCCGATCTACGTCGCTGGGGACTCGTCAACGACGTCATGCCCGACCACGAGTTCCAGGACCACGTGCTCATGTTGCTGGACCGCCTCGCCGACGGGCCGACCCGGTCCTACGCCGGGTCCAAGGAGCAGCTGAACCAGTGGATGTACGCCAATCTCGACGAGCAGCTCGAGCTCGAGGCGCGCATCCAGCAGGAGATGGCGCAGACCGCGGATTTCCGCGAGGGCGTCACGGCCTTCCTCGAGAAGCGCCCGCCGAAGTTCGCCGGTGGATGACCCGGTCCGGACGGGTATCCGACGGCGCCCAGCACTCGGTTCAACGGGCCGGGCGCCGTTGGGAAAGCAGATCGCCGCCGCATGAATAGAATGCCCGCCGCCTTGGCTCCCGCCCCTTCTCGCACCCGTCGCCGCCTCTTTGCAATCACGCTCGTCGCGGCGCTGATGGGCACGCTCGTGCTCGCCACCGGTGCGTCGGCGGGCTTCTGGACGCCCGAGTCCGGCGGCGGATCGGCGAACGCCGAGAGCATCGACACGCTCTACAAGCTGATCCTCGCGGTCGCCGCCGTCGTCTTCTTCGGCGTCGAGGGCGCGCTGCTGTACTCGCTGATCAAGTTCCGCGCCCGCAAGGACTCCGTGCCCGCCCAGATCCGCGGCAACACCAGCCTGGAGATCGGCTGGACGCTCGGCGCCTCCGGCGTACTCGTGATCCTCGCGATCATCACGTTCGTGATGCTCGACGACATCCGCAACCCGCCGAACTCCGACGCCGACGGGTACCCGACGCAGCGGATCGTCAACGTCCAGAACGCCTCGGCGTACCAGCCCCGGCCGCCCAACGGCAGGGCGCTGAACATCGAGGTCAACGGCCAGCGCTACGTCTGGCGCTACACGTACCCCGACGGCGACGACAACGCCCTCAACAACACGTTCAGCTACGAGACGCTCGTCGTGCCCACCAAGACGACGGTGACGCTGGCGATCAGCGCGCAGGACGTCGCCCACTCGTGGTGGATCCCCGAGCTGGGCGGCAAGGCCGACGCCGTGCCGGGACACACGAACTTCACGTGGTTCAAGGTCAAGACGCCGGGCACGTTCCGCGGCCAGTGCGCCGAGCTGTGCGGGCGCAACCACGCCGACATGCTCGCGAAGGTCGTCGCCGTCGAGCCGGACGAGTTCAAGGCGTGGCTGGCGAACAAGAAGCGCGAGATCGACGCGAACAACAAGGCGGCGCAGAAGCGCCGCGAGCAAGAGGCCAAGGACACCGCGGCGGGCGACAGCCCGGCCGAGGACGAGAGCCCGATCGAAACCGAGACCGAATCCTCCGGCGGGGACACCGGCCCCGACGTCGGCACGCAAGGCGAAGGGTCGTAGGAGCCATGGCAGCCACAGACACAGCGGCCCTTGTCCCCGAGATCACGGCAGAACGCGTCGACAAGCCACAACGCGGCTGGGTCTCGTGGGTCACGACCACCGATCACAAGAAGATCGGGATCCTCTACCTCGTCACGACGTTCGTCTTCTTCATCCTGGGCGGTGTCGAGGCGCTGCTCATGCGCGTCCAGCTGGGGACGCCGGACAACACCTTCCTGACGCCGTCGGTCTACAACTCGCTCTTCACGCTGCACGGCACGACGATGGTCTTCCTGTTCGTCGTGCCGATCATGGCGGGGTTCGGCAACTACTTCCTGCCGTTGATGATCGGCGCCCGCGACATGGCGTTCCCGAAGCTCAACGCGCTGTCGTACTGGCTGCTGCTGGCGGGCGGCCTGGTCTTCTACCTGTCGCTGTTCTTCTCACCGCCGGAGGCCGGCTGGACGTCCTACGCGCCGCTGTCTGGAGAGATCTACTCCGAATCCGGCGGCATCGATGCGTGGATCTTCCTCATCCACCTGACCGGCATCTCCTCGCTGCTCGGCGCGATCAACTTCTACGCGACGATCGCGAACATGCGCGCGCCCGGCATGGGCTGGGGCCGCCTGCCGCTGTTCGTCTGGTCGCTGCTCGTGTACGCCATCCTGCTGATCCTCGCGCTGCCCGTGATCGCGGGCGCGGTGACGCTGCTGCTGACCGATCGTCACTTCGGGACCGGCTACTTCGACCAGGGCCAGGGCGGTGATCCGCTGCTGTGGCAGCACCTGTTCTGGTTCTTCGGTCACCCCGAGGTCTACATCATGATCCTGCCGGGCTTCGGGATGATCTCGGAGATCCTGCCGGTCTTCGCGCGAAAGCCGATCTTCGGGTACAAGGCGATCGCGGCCGCGACGGTCGTGATCGCGTTCCTCGCGCTGCTCGTGTGGGCGCACCACATGTTCACGACGCCCAGCGCGACGATCGTGCTCGTCTTCTTCATGATCAGCTCGTTCTTGATCGCAATCCCGACGGGCGTGAAGATCTTCAACTGGGTCGCGACCCTGTGGCGTGGCACGGTCGAGTTCAAGACGCCGCTGATCTTCAGCGTCGGCTTCATCTCGGTGTTCCTGATCGGCGGCATCACCGGCGTGTTCCTCGCCGTCTTCCCGGTCGACTGGCAGCTCCACGACACGTACTTCGTCGTCGCTCACCTGCACTACGTGCTCGTCGGCGGCTCGGTCTTCGCGATCTTCGCCGGGATCTACTACTGGTTCCCGAAGATCACCGGCCGGATGCTCAGCGAGTCGCTGGGCAAGTGGTCCTTCGCCTTCATGTACATCGGGATCAACGTCACGTTCATGATCCAGCACTCGATCGGCCTCGAGGGCATGCCGCGGCGCATCTACGAGTACCCCGACGTCGGCAACCTCGCGCTGTACAACCTCATCTCCACGATCGGCTCGTTCATGCTCGGCTTCGGCGTGATGCTGACCGTCTGGAACTGCGTGCGCTCGGTGAAGAAGGGCGTCCTCGCCGGGCCCGACCCGTGGAAGGCCAACACGCTCGAGTGGTTCGTCGAGTCGCCCCCGCCGGTCAACAACTTCGACGTCATCCCGCGCGTGCGATCAGTCGAGCCGATGAAGGACATCCGCCGTGAGGTCGCGCGCCAGAACGAGCCTGATCTGAGCCCCGCGCCGGCGGGAACGCCGGGCCACTGATGGAGGCTTCCCAGGCAGTCATCGCTCCCGTCCAGACGGGGTGGCGTCAGGTCGTATCGGACTACGTCGCACTGACGAAGCCCAAGGTGCAGTCGCTGCTGCTGCTCACGACCGTCTGCACGATGGAGGTCGCCGGCGATCCGTCGATCGAGCTCATCGCGCTGACCGTCGCCGGCGGCTACCTGTCTGCCGGCGGCGCGGGCGCCGTCAACCACTGGTACGACCGCGACATCGACGCGGCCATGCCGCGCACGGCCAACCGGCCGGTGCCGTCGGGTCGCGTCGCACCGCGCGCGGCGCTCGTCTACGGCTGCCTGCTCGCGCTGGCGTCGTTCGTGCTGCTGACGACCACCGTCAACGTCCTCTCAGCCTCGCTGGCCTTCTCCGGCTTCCTGGGCTATGTCTTCGTCTACACGATGTGGCTCAAGCGCCGCACACCGCAGAACATCGTCATCGGCGGCGCGGCGGGCGCGATACCCCCGCTCGTCGGCTGGGCGGCCGTCACCGGCGGGTTGGGCGGGATGCCGCTGTATCTCTTCGCGATCGTCTTCTTCTGGACGCCGCCGCACTTCTGGGCGCTCTCGCTGCTGATGAAGAACGAGTACGAGCGCGTCGGCGTGCCGATGCTGCCCGTGGTGCGCGGCGAGCGCGAGACGCGCAAGCAGATCCTGCTCTACAGCGTCCTGCTGTGGGCGGTGACGCAGCTGCCGTTCTGCGCGGGCGGACTCGGCGTCACGTACCTCGTCTCCTCGCTCGTGCTGGGCGCGATGTTCATCGCCGGCGCGGTCGTTCTGTACCGCCGCGCGGATCGCCGCAGCGCCCTGCGCCTGTACCTCTTCTCCCTGGCCTACCTCGCGCTGCTGTTCGGCGCGATGGTGATCGACGTCAAGCTCTAGACTCCGGCGGCCTCATGGATCAGAAACTCGCCCGCAAGAACCTCCGCTCCGGCCTGCTGAGCGCCGTCGTCATCATGTTCATGTTCGGCATGACGTTCGTCGCGGCAGCGATCTACGTCTCCTAGGCCGGCCGTGAGCACGCTGGAGCCAGATACGCCGCCGCCCGGGGACCACATCCACCTCCCCGGTCCGAGCCTGCAGCCGATCCTCGTGGCGCTGGGCATCACGCTGACGCTCGTCGGTGTGACGCTCGGACCGTTCGTGCTGATCAGCGGCCTGCTGCTGACCGCGGCCACGATCATCCGCTGGATCGCAGACACGCGGCGCGAGATGCGCGCGCTGCCCGAAGACCTCGACGAGCACTAGTGGTCGTGAGGTGGAAGTTCGCCTCGCGACACGCTCACGCCCCACCCTCCCGACGGGGATCTTCCCGCTTGTTCACCTGCGGTCGCCCCTGCGCCGATCACGCTTATGTGAGCGCCAATGCGCCAAGATAGGTTCGCGGGATCATCCTCTTATGGGTAAACGCCCGTAACAGTGACCATGGAGATCCCGGTTCAACGTCCCGCCACGGTCCGTCACCGCACGAGCCTCTTCCGCGATGCCGTAGCGATCGTGGAAACGGAATACGGCTCCGATCTGTCGCTTGACGAGATCGCCCGCCGCGTCGCCTCGTCGCGTCGCCAGCTGCAGCGCTCATACGCCGAGATCGGCGACACGACGTTTCGCGAGCATCTCACGGCCGTGCGCATGGAGCGCGCCGCCGAGCTGCTCACGAGCCGCGGACTGACCGTTCGCGAAGTGGCCCAGCGCGTCGGCTATCGCCAGCCCGCGCAGTTCGCCAAGGCGTTCCGGCGCCACCACGGCCTCGCCCCCTCGGCATTTCGCGACTCGCGTCGATTTCGAGCAGCACCCGCCGCGTCTCTAGCGGCCTGATAACAGCCCCATCCACGCGCGTCGAAGGCGGGCGAGCGGGCGGGTTCGAGTTCCCTTCGAGCGTCGCTGCGCCGGGCGTCGCGGTACCTGATCGCGTTCGTCGCGCCCACCCCATAGGATGCCGGGCCGCATGAACCGGGAACGAGCGCGTGACGAGAAAACCCCTGTGCTGTGGATGGTCGTCCACGGCCTGATTGCGTCCGCGATCGGGATCGCCGCAGGCCTGGCGATCAAATGGTTCCCCGAGCAGGCCTCCACGCAGGCCGCTCCGATCGACCACCTGTACGACGTTCTCATCTGGTCGTCGGTGCCGATCTTCGTGACCGTCTCGATCATCGTGCTGTTCAGCGTGCGCAACTTCAAGATGCGCCCAGGCGAGGAGCAGCTCGACGGTCCGCCGATCCACGGCAACACTCGCCTGGAGGTCGTCTGGACCGCAATCCCCGCGATCGTGCTCGTCGTCCTGTGCTCCTACTCCTGGATCGTCCTCAACGACATCGAGGAGGCGCAGGCCAACGAGATGCGCATCAACGTCGTCGGCCAGCAGTTCGCCTGGACGTTCGAGTACCCGCAGGCCGGCGGCAAGCCGATCAAGTCCACCGAGCTGGTCCTGCCCAAGGACCGTCCGGTGCGCTTCTATGTCAAGGCGCTCGACGTCATCCACGATTTCTGGGTCCCCGCGTTCCGCATGAAGGTCGACGCCGTCCCCGGCATCGAGACGAAGTACCGCGTCACGCCCAACCGCCTGGGCAGCTATCCGGTCGTCTGCGCCGAGTTGTGCGGCCTCGGCCACTCCGTCATGCGCGCGAACACCCGCGTCGTCACGCCGGCGGTGTTCAACACGTGGCTCGCCGAGAAGAAGGCGCCCGCCGCGGCGACGGCCGACGGCAAGATCGACGCCAAGAAGCTGTTCACGGACGGCAACGGGTCGGCGACCGCCTGTGGCGCCTGCCACACGCTGGCCGACGCGGGAACCCAGAGCCAGACGGGACCCGAGCTGGACAAGGCCCTCGCCGGCAAGGACGCGGACTTCATCGAGCAGACGATCACGGCGCCCGACGCCGAGATCGCGTCCGGCTTCCAGGCGGGGATCATGCCCAAGAACTACGGCGATACGCTCTCGGCCGAGGAGCTCGACGCTCTCGTGAAGTACCTCGGCGAGGTTGCCGGGAAGTGAGCACGACGATGGAAAGGATCTACTAGATGGGCGCCAGGCTCCGCGGACCCGGAATGACGAGGGCATTCCTCGGCACCCTGATCGCGACCGCGTTCTCGTACTTCGTGATCTTCATCATGCGGTCCTGGTACAGCCTGGACCCCGTGATCGACGGCTTCGCGGTGCTCGAGCTCGCGCTGTTCCTCGCGCCGATCGGCTTCCTGATCGGGCTGGGCGCCTTCGACTACTGGTTCTACTGGGCCGCCGGCAAGAAGACCGTCGCTGACGATCACTCCAGCCACGGCGCGCACTCCTGGCGCGACTACTTCAAGGTCAACACCGACCACAAGGTCATCGGCATCCAGTACGTCGTGACCTCGTTCTTCTTCTTCTTCGTCGGCGGCCTGTTCGCGATGCTCATGCGCGCCGAGCTGGCGCAGCCGGGCAAGCAGTTCGTCGACCCGAACACGTTCAACGGGCTGTTCAGCGTCCACGCGTCGCTGCTGATCTTCCTGTTCGTCATCCCGGTGTTCGCGGGGCTGGCGAACTTCGTGCTGCCGCTCATGATCGGCGCGCCGGACATGGCCTTCCCGCGGCTGAACGCGCTGTCGTTCTGGATGCTGCCGCTCGCCGGGATCATGATGCTCATGTCCTTCGGCGCCCCCGGCGGCTCGTTCGCCAGCGGCTGGACGGCGTACGCGCCGCTGTCGGTGACAGCGCCAGAAGGGCAGGTCTTCTTCACGATCGGGGTGCAGTTCGCGGGCGCGTCCTCGATCGCGACCGCGCTGAACTTCCTGGCGACGATCATCACCATGCGTGCGCCCGGAATGAGCTTCTTCCGGATGCCGCTGCTCGTGTGGGCGAACTTCTCGACGTCGCTCCTCGTCGTCATCGCGACGCCGTTCGTCGCCGTCTCGCAGTTCATGGTCCTCTTCGACCGATCGCTGGGCTTCAACTTCTTCGACCCGACCGGTCGCGGCGACGTGCTGATGTACCAGCACATCTTCTGGTTCTACTCGCACCCGGCGGTCTACATCATGATGTTGCCCGGGTTCGGGATCATCTCGGAGATCCTCGCGGTGAAGTCGCGAAAGCCGATCTTCGGCTATCGCATGATGGCCTTCTCGCTGCTGGCGATCGTCGTGCTCGGCTTCACCGTCTGGGCGCACCACATGTTCGTCTCGGGCATGCAGGACTGGATCCGCGTGCCGATGATGATCACGACGGCGATCATCGCGGTGCCGACCGGCATCAAGATCTTCTCGTGGCTGGCGACGCTGTGGCGAGGCGTGCTGCATCTCGACACGCCGATGCTGTTCGCGCTCGGATTTCTGACGATGTTCACGCTCGGCGGGATCTCCGGCGTGGTGCTCGCCGTCATCCCGGTGACGATCCACGTCAGCGACACGTACTTCATCGTCGCCCACATCCATTACGTGCTCTTCGGCGGCTCGCTGTTCACGATCTTCGCCGGCGTCTACTACTGGTTCCCGAAGATGACGGGCCGGATGTACGACGAGCGCCTGGGCAAGCTGCATTTCTGGACGACGTTCATCTTCTTCAACGCGACGTTCGCGCCGATGCACGTCATCGGCATCCAGGGCATGCCGCGACGCGTCGCCGATTACGCCGAGCAGTGGGCCGGCTGGAACCTCGCGATATCGATCATGAGCTTCGTCCTCGGCCTCAGCGCGCTCCTGTTCGCCTACAACATGATCGCCTCGTGGCGTGGCGGACCGCACGCGGAGTCCAACCCGTGGCGCGCGCTCACGCTCGAGTGGCTCGTCACGTCGCCGCCGCCGATCTTCAACTTCGACGCGATCCCGACGGTCGTCGGCGGTCCCTACGAGTACGGGGTCCCCGGTGCCGTGCACGGGGTCCTGAAGGGCGGTGCCGAGGTTCCACAGCCGGCGGGTGCGACGGCCTCGGCCGGCCACGGCCACGGCAGCGCGACCACGGACAAGGAGTAGCGCTCGATGTCCAAGCACATCCTCGTTGTGGCCAACCAGACGATCGGCGGCACCTCGCTGCTCGAGCTCGTGCACGAGCGCGCCCAGGTGCCCGACACGGTCTTCACGCTCGTCGTGCCGATGACGCGCCCGAGGTCGGGCTACGTGATCTACGAGGACGCCGTGCGAGACGCCGCGCAGGTACGCCTGGACCTCGCTCTCTCCTACCTGCGTGGCGAAGACATCGTCGCCGGCGGTGACATCGGCGACGAGGATCCCTTCACCGCAACGCTCGACGCGATCAGCGAGTACCACCCCGACGAGGTCATCATCTCGACGCTGCCGCAGGCGTCCTCGGGCTGGCTGCGACGCGACCTCATCGAGCGCATCCAGGACAGCACCGAGGTCCCGATCACGCACGTCGTCTCCGACCTCGACGCCGAGGGCCTCCCCTTTCAGGTCACGCTCGTCGTCGCGAACGTCACCGCCGGGCGCGGCAAGCTGCGCGGCCGCATGAAGGAGATCGCGGCCGAGGTGGACGACATGCTCTTCATCGTGGTCGTGCCACTCGAGGCGCACCGCGACGGCCGGGCGGCGGCGGTTGCCCGCGCGCGCCTGGGCAACACGCTGGACAAGATGCGCCGCGAGGGCCTGCTCGTCGCCGGGATGATCGGCGACCCGGACCCATACACCGCGACGATGAACGCGCTGCAGTTCTACAGGGTGTCGCGCGTCATCATCTCGACGCTGCCGGTGACGAAGTCGGGCTGGATGCGGTCAGACCTCATCGAGCGCATAAGCAAGGCGTCGAACATCGACGTCGAGCACATCGTCGCCGAGGCGGCGGAGGTCTCGGGGTAGGTGGAAGCGGGAAGCATCAGCGGAGGAATCGCCCTCGGCCATCACGACGACGACCACGGACATGGCGACCACCATGGGCCGCCGGTCGCCAACCGCAGCTCGCGCGTGTCGCACGAGATCCTCGGGATGCTGCTTTTCATCATCTCGGAGATCATGGTCTTCGGGGCGTTCTTCACGGCCTACTTCTTCATCCGGCTCGTCGCCGAGGGCCACCGCTGGTTCCCGTTCGATGGCTACGAGCTGCCCGTCGCCATCGCCGGCCTGAACACCGCGATCCTGCTGAGCTCGTCGCTGACGATGCACTGGGCGCAGACGTCGATCAAGAACGGCAACCGCTTCGGCCTGAAGGCCGGCATGCTGCTCACCTCGCTGCTCGGGCTGACGTTCCTCTTCATCCAGATCAATGAGTACGTCCACATCGGGTTCTCCCCGCAGGACCACGCGCAGGGCACGATCTTCTACGGCCTCACCGGCCTGCACGGCGCGCACGTGTTCGTCGGGCTGACGCTGCTCGTGATGGTGACCGTGAGAGCGTTCCGCGGGCATTTCACGCCCGAGCACCACCACGGCGTCGAGGTGCCGGGCATCTACTGGCACTTCGTGGACGTCATGTGGGTCGTCGTGTACACCTCGATCTACATCCTGTAGAGGGTTCTGTTGCGGCCTCCGTGGGAGTCCGAGGAGGCTGCTTTCGGGTTCCTGCTGCGGGTGTTGGCTGTCTGCGTTGTTGTCGTGTTGCTGGCAGTCGTGCTGAAGGCTCTGTTCTAGCGTCGTTCTTCGTCGGCGGCCATGGCGGGGGTGTTCCGGGGTGGCTCCGGTTCCGTCGGCGACGTTGGAGCTTGTGTAGGGCGCTACCGCTCACTGATTCCGCCGGATGCCTCCTGAACCGGACCACGCCCGGAACACCCCCGAAGGGTCGCGTGCGGCTGATGGCCTGGGTCCGCACCCGCGCAGGTGTGGCTGGCGTGAGCGGCGAGGGCTCGGGCCCCGCCAAAGCGCCGCGGTGACTAACTACGAGCGCCATCACGGCGTCCGCGCCCTACGCACAGGCCGACGTCGCCGACGGAACCGGAGCCCACCCCGCAACCCGCTGGCCACCCACGCCGAGGCAGCGACAACCGCCACCTACTTGACGGTGAGCTTGCCCTCCATGCCACCCTCGCGGTGTCCGGCAACCGTGCAGTAGTACTGGTACTCGCCGGCCTTGACCGTGACCGTGAACTTCGAGACGCCGCCATCCTGGACCGTCTCCCCCTTGCCGGTTACGCCGCCCTCGATCGCGATGTCGTGCGGGATCGAGGCGTCGTTCTTGGAGGAGATCTCGAGGCTGCCGGCGGGCGCCGTGGCCTCCTTGGTCACGTAGGCGAGCTGGCCGTTGGGATCGGCGGGAATCTCGAGCTTGCCGTTCTTCGCCGCGATCGGCTTGCCGGCGCCGGCCGCGGGCACCGCGGTGGCGAGCTTGCCGGTGTCCTTGCCCGGTCGTGCCGCGACCGCGGCGACGTACGACGCCACGTCGTCGGCGGCTTTGCCGGTCACGAGCTCCGCGGGCATGTAGGCCGGGCTGTCCTGCGGCACGTTGGCTGGATGCTTGATCTGGCTCAAGACGATGCCGTGGATCGTGTCGCGGCCGAAGCCCTCGCTCAGCGCCTGGCGGAAGGACTCGTCCAGGTTCGGTCCCGTGGTGCCCTTGGCGTCGGCGCGACCCAGCACGTGGCACGAGCTGCACTTCTGCGCGAAGGCCTTCTTGCCTGCGATCAAATCGGCGTTCTTGGCGACGTTGTCGCTTTCGCAGGCGCTCAGTCCGGCGGCCAGCAGGCCACAGGCGGCGACGCCCAGAAATCTTGTCCGCAAACGTGTATGGCTCATGCGAGCGCAGGAGTCTAAACAAGCGGACCGGACGGTGTTTCCATAGCAGCGCGCCCTCGCCCGACCTGGCGCAACCGCCCCGTGGCACGCCTGTTTGCCGCGGATGGGCCTGTTAGGGTTCGCCCCGTGGAAGCCCCTCAGCGCTACCGGATGCGCGCACCCAAAACCGGTCGAGAGATCATCCGCGAGGCAGAGCCCGGACGGGTCTACGTCGACAAGGAGAGTGGGGAGCCGCTCGAGATCGTCGGCAAGGTCCTGCCGCTCGCCCCGTCGAAGTCGCGTCTGCCCTGGGCTGTCGAGAACCTGCGCTTCTGTCCCTGGTGCGATCAGCTCGCCCAGCGCGACCTCAACGACTGCCCGCACTGCGGCCGGCGCATGGACCCGGTCAACTGATCCGCCGGCCCGGCATGCGCCGCCAGCGCCTCCTCAGCCTGCTCGCTGTGCTGACGCTCGCCGGCGGGCTGGCCGCCTGCGGCTCCGACGACGAGCTCTCCACGCAGGTCCCGAAGACGTCGCCCGATCTCACGATCCCCACGGGGACGACTGAGACACCGGCCGCCGCGTCGACGACCGACACGACGTCCACCACCGCGACGACCGCCACCACTGCGGTCACGCCGCCGGCTGTGACGCCGCCGGCCGGAACGACGCCGCCGGCGCCGCCTGCGGGATCGGCGACGACGGGCGGTCAGTCCCCGTCGACGGGGACCCCCACCACCGGCCAGGGCGGCGGCGCCGAGTTCGAGGACTTCTGCGCGCAGAACCCCGGCGCGTGCTGAACCGCTACGGAGCCGGCGTGGTCGCCGGCCCGGGGCCGTCCTTGGTGGGGTTCGTGATCATCGTCGCGCTGTAGGTCAGGCGCGCGGTCTTGAAGAGGCAGGCGAACGGCACGGCGGTGCGTGAGCCGACGAGCGCCGACTGCGTGGCCGTGTCGCCGCAGGTGTCCTTGGCGCGGCTCGCGCGCCACGACGTGTCCGCGCCCAGGCCGATCTGCAGCGCCGGCGCCCATGACGGAACCGACAGCCCGACGTACTGCCCCTTCTTGATCGGCAGCGATCGCTCGAGCGGGAACTGCACGACCTGGCCGAAGTAGTCGGTCAGCGATCGCAGCGGCGCCTTGGCAACGACGCGGCGCACGAGCTTCTGGTCAGGCGCGAGCACGACGATCGCGGCCTGCGACTCGCCGCCGAGGCGCTCGGTGAAGAAGGCGGTCTGCTTCGGGCCGGGCTTGCCGAGCGCGATCGTCCATGCGACGACGCGACCGTCGGCCGGCGCCTGGTAGAGCGTGCGCTCTGGGCCGACCTTGGCCTGGTAGCCGGTCGTACGGCTGACCGCCTGGCAGTTCTCGGGGCAGGCGCCACGGACGCCGTCGGCGAGTTGACCCAACTCGGCGACCTTCGCGGGGGACGCCGCGGGAAGTGCGAGGGCGGCGACGGCGGCCAGCCCGGCTGAGTGTAGGAAGACTCGTTGGCGTGTCATGCCCGCATTCAACACGCTCGCCCGGTTGTTGTTGCTCTTGTCCCCCGAAAGAAGTTGCGCGTGCAATAGCATCGACGCGATCGCGGCGATCGAAGTCATCGGGCTCCAGCGCTCCTTCAAGGGGCAGATCAAGGCCGTCGACGGCATCGACCTCGAGGTCGCGCCGGGTGAGGTCTTCGGCTTTCTCGGGCCCAACGGCGCCGGCAAGACGACCACCGTGCGGATGCTCGTCACGCTCCTGCGCCCGACCGGCGGCCACGCCCTCGTCGCCGGCTTCGACGTCGCCGAGCAGCCGGCGCAGGTGCGCCGCCGCATCGGCGTCGCGCTCCAGGACGCGGCGCTCGACCCGCTCATGACCGGTAGCGAGCTGATCGAGCTGCAGGCGACCCTGCACGGGATCGCGCCGCGCGCGGTCCGCACGCGCGGCGCCGAGCTGATCGAGCGCGTCGGGCTCAGCCGGGCGGCGAGCCGCCGTGTCGGGACGTACTCCGGTGGCATGCGTCGGCGCCTCGATCTCGCCATGGCGCTGATCCACGAGCCCGAGGTGTTGTTCCTCGACGAGCCGACAACCGGTCTTGACCCGACGTCGCGGCTGACGCTGTGGGATGAGGTACGGCGCCTGCGCGACGAGGGAACGACGGTCTTTCTCACCACGCAGTACCTCGAGGAGGCCGACCAGCTCGCCGACCGGCTCGGGATCATCGCTGCCGGGCGGATCGTTGCCGGCGGCACGCCCGCCGAGCTGAAGGCCGAGATCGGGACGCCGCATCTCGATCTCGTGCTTGCCGAGTGCTCGGATCTCGGCCGCGCGCGGGAGATCGTCGCCGGCTTCGGTGACCACCGCCCCGCGACCGAGGGCTGTCACCTCTCGATCGGCCTCGCGCACGGCGCCGCCGATATCGCGCCGATCCTGCGCGCGCTCGACGACGCGGGATTCGCCGTCGCTGAGCTCGAGCTCAAGCAGCCGACGCTGGACGACGTCTTCCTCGCGAAGACGGGCGAGCATCTCGAGGGCGCCGCCGAGCCGGCACCCGCGGTGGAACTGGTGTGAGAGCCGCCTCCGTCGCGCTTGCGCGGCGCGCGCTGCGCAACGCGCTTCGCAAGCCGCAGTTCCTCGCCCCGCTCGTCATCTTTCCGACGCTGTTTCTCGCCGTGAACGTCGGCGGCCTGCAGCAGACGACCTCGCTGGAGGGCTTTCCGCAGGTCGACGGGTTCCTCGACTTCCAGCTTGCGGCCGCGATCACGCAGTCGCTGCTGCTCGGCGGCGTCAGCGCCGGGATCGCAGCGGCTCTGGACATCGAGGGCGGCTTCTTCGACCGCCTCGTGGCCTCCCCGACGCCGCGGCTGGCGATCGTGCTTGGCCGCGTGCTCGCGGCGAGCGTCATCGCCGGGCTGCAGGTCATCTATTTCCTCGTCCTCGGCGCGATCTTCGGCGCGTCAATCCAGGGTGGCGTGCTCGGGGTGCTGTGCGTGCTGGCGATCGGCATCGTCGCGGGCACCGGCTTCGGCGCGCTCGGCATGATGATCGCGCTGCGCGCGCGCAGCGCCTCGACCGTGCAGGGCATCTTCCCGCTGGTCTTCGTCGTCCTATTCGTCTCCTCGGCGTTCTTTCCCGCGAACCTGCTCAGCCCGCCGGCCGACGTCATCGCGGCCTACAACCCGCTCTCCTACATCGCCGAGGGCATGCGCCAGCCGATCGCCTTCGGCAATGAGCTGCGCCCGCTGATCGAGGGCCTCGCGGCAGCCGCCGCGGTCGCGCTCACGGGGACGGGCCTGTCGGTGCTCGCCCTGCGCGGAAGGCTGCGCCAGGCATGACGCAGGCCTGGCAGCAGGACCTGCGCACGATCGCCGCGCTCATGCGCCGCGGGCTCAACGAGATTCTGCGCGTGCCCGCCGGGGCGATCCCGGGCGTGCTCGCACCGACGATCTTCATGCTCGGCCTCTCGGCGGCGTTCGGCGAGGCCGCCCGGCTGCCGGGCTTCAGTGCCGAGGACTTTCGCACGTTCATCGTGCCCGTCGGGCTGCTCCAGGGAGCCGGCTTCAGCGGCGCCGCGACGGGCGTCAACCTTGCCCGGGACATCGAGCGGGGCTGGTTCGATCGCCTCATGCTCGCGCCCGCGAAGCGGCCGGTGCTGCTGGCCGGAGTGGTCGGATCGGCCTGCCTGCGCTGCCTGTTGCCGGCGAGCTTTCTGCTGATCGTCTCCTTCTCGCTCGGCGTGAGCTGGCCCGGTGTCGGCGCGCTCGTCCTGGCGGCGCTGATGATCATGGGGCTCGCGGCGGCCGCGGCCTGTTACGCGACGGTCCTGGCGCTGCGCTTTCGCACCCAGCAGGCGGCGCCGCTGATGCAGGTCGGCACGTTCATCTCCGTCCTCTTCACGACCGCCTACGTCCCCCGCGAGCTGCTGTCGGACTGGCTGCGCGCGATCGCCGACGTCAACCCGGTCACGCACGTGCTCGAGGGCGTGCGCCAGGGGTTCGTCGGCGACGTGACATGGGCGACCACATGGCCTGCGCTGGTGGCGCTTGCGGGCCTCGTAACGGTCTTCGGCACCCTCGCCGTGCGCGCGATGCGCCGACAGGGCTACTGAGCCTCAGCGCAGCCGGAACGTGCGCGTCGCGCCGGCGTCGGGTGCGGTGTCGATGCAGCTCACGCGTTCGCAGCCCGGACGCGTGGACTCGACTGCGAAGCGGGCGCGCTCCGGCCGGCCGAGCGAGCTCTGGGTGAAGCGGATCACGACGCTACGCCCGCTCGAGTTGCGCTTGACCGACGCGTCGGCGATGCGCTTGGGCAGGCCGGCGTCCGTCGTGTCGAAGACGCCGCCGCGCAGCTCGTCCGCCGACCGCGCGGTGATGCAGACGAGCCGGTCGGGCGCCATCGCCGTCGGATCGGAATCCACGGGCGTCCAGATCCGCACGCACGCCGACCCGGGCGGCCCCGAGCTCGCCAGCAGGGTCTTCGGCGTCACCTTCTCGCGAAACGTGACGACGGCGCGCAGGCGCCCGTCGGATGCGCGCTGCAGCGACGCGCGCGTGAGATCCAGCGGACCGGCGACATCGGCATCGGGGTCGGAGATCACGACCGTCGGGGACGCCGCGGCGAACGCCACCGACGCGATGACGGCGCACACGGCGCCGCCGAGCCCGGCGACCGTGAGCAGCCGCGTCCGGGTGCTGAGTCGCTCAGGAAGAGTGAGCATCCAGGGAATATGACGGGTCCGGGCGCGGGAATCGACCGCGCAACCGCTCATCCGGCCTACTCGGCGAGCTGCGCGCCCGCCGCGGCGATGTCGTCCATGTCGCCCGGGGCCGGGACCCAGGGGAGCTTCAACGGGTCGCCCGCGTACCGCGGAATGACGTGCATGTGGAAATGAAAGATCGTCTGCCAGGCGGCCGCGGCGTTGGAGTTGAGGAGATTCACGCCATCGGCGCCGAGCTGCTCGAGCTGGCGCGTAGCCACCTGCTGTGCCATCGCCGCGACCGCCTCGAGGTCCCCGGTCTCGATCTCGTGCACGTCGCGCGCATGTGCCCGCGGGATCACGAGCGCATGCCCGCGCGTCGCCGGGCTGATGTCCATGAAGGCGATCGTGCGGTCGTCCTGCGCGATGATCGTGGCGGGAATCTCGCTCGCGACGATCTTGCAGAAGAGGCAGTCGGGGTCGGCGGCGGCCATCGCCGGCAAGCCTAGTGGGTCGACCATGGTCGAAACGTTTGTGGTCGGCCACTAGTCTTTGCGCTCACGCAGCCGCGCAGCGAACGCGAC
Organism: Solirubrobacteraceae bacterium; assembly: GCA_035536715.1. Lineage (GTDB taxonomy): Bacteria > Actinomycetota > Thermoleophilia > Solirubrobacterales > Solirubrobacteraceae > CADCVQ01. The sequence continues at coordinate 125 of DATLNO010000113.1, read as the reverse complement.
GGCCTCGGCCGGCGTCGTGACCTCGCCGGCGAAGTGGGCCTCGTCGATCTCGGCGAGCAGACGGCCGAGCTCGGGCCCGTCGGCCAACTCGAGCGCCGCCGCGAGCGCGTCGCCGCGGACGAGCG
>DATLNO010000112.1:0-4682 GCA_035536715.1 Solirubrobacteraceae bacterium | reverse complement strand
ACCTTGTCCTTGAATCGCGACAGGGCCGCCGAGCCCATCCGGTGCGCGATCCGGTGGCAGTCGGCGGCGACCGCGGTGTTCGTCGTCATCGTCGTCTGCAGGCGGTCGAGCGCGCGCTTTGGGCCGTCGTTGTAGACGAGGGTGCCGAAGGCCTGCTCGAGGCACTCGCTGTCGACGTCGGCACAGTCCGCCAGGCGCTGGTCGTCGGGCGCGAAGGCCTCCGCCACGGCCTTGCCCGACGCCCTGCCGGCCCCGACGAAGGCCGCGAGGTCCGCCTTCTCGTCGTCGGAGAGCTTGCCGGCGTAGCTCGGCATGATCCCGCCGGGCTTGCGCAGCTGCGCGAGAACTCGGCCGGAACTCGGGGCGGCGGCGTCGAGGTCGGGACCGACGGTGGCCTTCGCACCGGCGGCCTTGAAGGTGTGGCAGCCATCGCATCCCTCCGACGCGAAGAGCTGCTTGCCATGGACCGGATCGCCCTCGGCGGCCTTTTCCTCGCTCGAGCACGACGCCAGCAGGAGCGCCGCGAGCACGATCACGGCCCAGCCCGGCAGCAGACCTCGGCGCTTCATCGAATCGACCATAGAGCGCCCCGTGGATCCATGTCGCAGCTCCCCGCCGCGACCGCTCCGACCTCCGCAGCCCGCGATACTTGGTGGGATGTCCGACCAGCTCTTCGACATGGGTGACGAGCCAACCGCAACGACAACACCGGTACCACCGGCCGACGCGCCGCTGGCCGTGCGAATGCGCCCGCGCACGCTCGACGAGCTCGTCGGCCAGGAGCACCTGCTCGGCACACCCGAGGAGCCGACCACCCTGCGGCGCGCGATCGCCGCCGGACGGCCACACTCGATGGTCCTGCACGGCCCGCCGGGGAGCGGGAAGACGACGCTGGCGCGGATCGTCGCGGGGTCGGTGCGGGCCGCCTTCGAGGAGCTCAGCGCCGTGCAGGCCGGGCGCGCCGAGGTGCGCGGTGTCATCGACCGGGCCGCGCACCGGCGCCGGTCCAGCGGCGAGCCGACCGTCTTTTTCCTCGACGAGATCCACCGCTTCAACAAGGCCCAGCAGGATGCGCTGCTGCCGGCCGTCGAGGAGGGCCTGGTGACGCTGATCGGGGCGACCACGGAGAACCCGTACTTCGAGGTCAACTCCGCGCTGCTGAGCCGCTGCCAGGTGTACGAGCTGACGGAGCTGCGCGCCGCGGACATCGAGGTCGTGCTGCGGCGCGCGATCGACCGCGGCGAGTGCTCCGCCGCAGAGGTGCCCGACGAGGTGCTGGCGTTCCTCGCCGGCCGCGCCGGCGGCGACGCGCGCACGGCGCTTGCGGCGCTCGAGCTCGCCTGTGAGACGGCGGGCGGGGGCGGCCGCGTCACGCAGGAGGGCGCCGAGGAGGCGCTGCAGCGCAAGGCGCTGCGCTTCGACCGCGCGGGCGATCAGCATTACGACTACATCTCGGCGTGGATCAAGGCCACGCGCGCGTCCGATCCCGACGCGGCGCTCTACTACCTCGCGGTCATGATCGAGGGCGGCGAGGACGCACGCTTTCTCGTCCGGCGGATGGTGATCCTCGCCTCGGAGGACATCGGCAACGCCGACCCGCAGGCGCTCGTGATCGCGACGGCGGCGGCCGCTGCGGTCGAGCACGTCGGCCTGCCCGAGTGCATCCATGCGCTCTCGCAGGCCACGATCTACCTCGCCCTGGCCCCGAAGTCCAAGGCCGCGACGAAGTCGATCGGCGCGGCGATGCACCACGTGCGCCAGTACGGCGCGGCACCGCCCCCGCCGCAGATCCGCTCGCATCCGGTCGACTACGACAGCCCGCACAACCACCCGGGCCATCTCGGCCCGCAGGAGGTCGCGCCGGACGACGTCGCCGGGGTGCGCTTCTACGAACCCGACGAGATGGAGGCCCCGCTGCGCGATCGGCTCGAGGAGATCCGGCGCGCGCGGGGGCGCGACTGAGAGGAATGGCAGCGATGCCGGCACATGCCTCCGCGGCCACGACGATCGCATGCGTCAGCCCGATCGACGGCACGCACCTGGGCAGCGTGCCGGTCACCGCGCCCGAGGACGTCTCGGCCGCCGTCGCCGAGGCCGCTGAGGTCCAGCACCTCTGGGCGCAGCTGCGCTACGCCGATCGCGCCCGCTACCTGTCGCGGGCCGCGCAGGCGATCATCGACGAGTGGGACGACCTCGCGCGGATCATCGTCAACGAGCAGGGCCGCCCGATCGCCGAGGCGCAGACGATGGAGCTGCTGCCCGCCGTCGAGACGCTGCTGTGGCTGGCGCAGAACGGGCCGCACATCCTCGGCCCCGAGCGCGTCGGCCTGTCGCGCACGCTGCAGCCGGCCAAGCGCGCACGGCTGACGTTCGAGCCGCTCGGCGTCGTCGCCGTCCTCACGCCGGGCGCCGAGCCGTTTGCGACCCCGCTGGGCGACGTCGCGATTGCGCTGATGGGCGGCAACGGCGTCGTGCTGCATCCCTCCCCGCTGGCGGCGCTTGCGGGCGCGCGGATCGCGCGAGCATTCATGCGCGCCGGTCTACCGGAGGGCCTGCTGCAGGTCGTCCACGGCGAGCCCGAGACCGCGCGCGCGCTCGTATCCACACCGGACATCGCGCACGTGCGCTTCACCGGCTCCTCGCAGGCGGGCCGTGACGTCGGCGAGGCATGCGCGCGCGAGCTCAAGCGCGCGACGATCGAGGTCGGCGGAAAGGATGCGATGCTCGTGCTTGCCGACGCGAACATCCCGCGCGCGGTCGGTGGGGCGATCTGGGGCGCGTTCGCGAACGCCGGCCAGTCGGGCGGATCGCTGGCGCGCGCGTATGTGCTCGAGGAGCGCTTCGAGCGGTTCCTCGCGGGCGTCGTCGTGCGAGCGCGGGAGCTGCGCGTCGGCCATCCCGGCGAGGCCGGCACCGAAATCGGGCCGCTGCTGGCGCCCGACCGCGTGGAGCGGCTCGTCGCGTTCATCGACGAGGCCGTCGCTGCGGGCGCGACGCTGCACTGCGGCGGGCCGGCCACGATCGCGGACCGCGCGGGCGCGTTCTTCGCTCCCGCCGTCCTGACCGGCGTTCCGCGCGATGCACGGCTGCTGCGCGAGGACGCGCCCGGGCCCTGGATCGCGATCGAGGCGGTCGCCTCCGAGCAGGCGGGGATCGCGCTCTGCAACGAGGGCATCGGCGGGCTCGGCGCCTCGGTCTGGACGGCCGACCAGTACAAGGGCGCCCGCGTCGCCCGCGAGATCCGCGCCGGGATGGTCTGGATGAACGACCACGTCATCGCGCGCACCGAGCCGCAGCTGCCTTGGGGCGCGGTCCACGGCAGCGGGATCGGTCGCGCCCGCGGCGTCGTCGCGCTGCGCGCGATGGTCGAGCCCAAGCTCGTGACGTGGGACCCGCCTGCGGGGCGGATGCCGTGGTGGCAGCCCTACGACGCCTCGCTCGTCGGCGCGTGGCGCGCCCTGGCGCAGCTGCGCTCGGCGCGCGATGCCGACCGCGAGCGCGGCTGGCGCAACGGTGCGCTGCCGCTCGCCCGGGTCGCGGGACGCTCGCTGCGCGCGGTGCGGCGGCGCTGACTGTCTAGCGTCTCAGGTCACGAGACCGTCACGCGCGAGGTCGCGTTGGCCCGCAGCAGGCCCCCCGCAGCGGGCACAGCGGTCGCACGATAGGTCAGCCGCACTCCGCCGGCGCGGCGCACCAGGCGCCGGCCGCGCGCGCTGAGCTTGACGCGCATGGTGCCGACGCGCCCACCGGCGAACGCACGCGCAACCGTCCCGACCCGTCTGTTGTTCGCATAGGCGGCGACGCTGCAGAAGGCGAGCGCCCCTGCGTCGAGCCGGCAGCCGACCCGAACGCGACCGTCGTAGACCCTGCCGCGCCGAGCGACGACGAGGCTCAGCCTCGTCGCGACGGGCATGGCCGGCTGCAGGACGTCCGCCGTCGGCAGCGGCATCGCGAGCGGCGCGAGCGGGGCGAGCGGCGGGTCGATCACCGCAGGTGCAGGCGGCGGCACGTCGGTCGCCGTGCCGGGGGGCATCGGGTCCGGCGGTGTCCCCTGGGTCGTCAGCGTGCCGGTGGCCTGTGCAGTGCCGTGGACGCTGGTCGCGACGAGGCGGAAGTGGTAGGTCGTTGCGGGCTGCAGGCCCGTGAGCGCGGCGGAGGCGGCCGTGGCGATCGCACCGTCGAACGCTTGGACGGGCGTGCTCGTTCCGTACGACGTCGTCGTGCCGTACTCGAAGTACGCGGAGGTCGGGGTCTCGCGGGCGTCGACGGTCCCGTTGAGCGTCGCGCCGGTCTCGCCGATCGCGGTCGCCGCGGACGCCGTGACGACCGGCGGCTCGAAGACGACCCGGCCGATCCGGCCGGCCTGGTCGGCGAACCACAGCGCGCCGTTCGCGCCCGGCGCGATCGACATCGGAGTGCTGTCGGCGCTCAGGCCTGCGGCGTACTCCGTCACGACCCCTGCGGTGGTGATGCGAGCGATCGTGGCGTCGGCCTCCGTGAACCACATGGCCCCGTCGGCGCCGGCGGCGATGGCGGTGGGACGCGCGTTCGCAGTGATGCCGGCCGAGAACTCCGTCACCACGCCCGCCGGCGTGATCCGCCCGATGCGCCCGGCGGCGCGTTCGGTGAACCACAGGTTGCCGTCCGGCCCGGCCGCGATCTCGAAGGGCTCGCTGTTCGAG
>DATLNO010000111.1:0-16832 GCA_035536715.1 Solirubrobacteraceae bacterium | reverse complement strand
CGGCCAGCGTCGCGACGAGGTCGACGCCGTCGCAGACCGCGAGCGCGCGCAGCCAGCGCGCGCTGACCTGCGGCCTGTCGATCGTGTGCAGCAGCATCGCGCCGAGCACGACCTCGCGGACGCCGAGCGCCCGGCCGACCGGGGCGATCGCTGCGGCAGACGCGTCACGCCCGATCCACATGCCCAGCGACAGCCGCGGCGCCGCGAGCAGGCCGACGCCGATCGCGATGCGACCGGCAGCAAGCATGCGGGCAAGCTCCCGCGGCGACACACCGTTACTCAGCGGCTGGCGGAGTGATCGAGACGACGCGCTTGCCGCGCTGCATCCCGAACACGACCTTGCCGGGCGAGCGCGCGTAGAGCGTGTCGTCCTTGCCGATGCCGACGCCCTCACCGGGACGGAAGCGCGTGCCGCGCTGGCGCACGATGATCTCGCCGCCGGTGACCGTCTGGCCGGCGAACGTCTTGACGCCGAGGCGCTGTGCGTTGGAGTCGCGCCCGTTGCGCGAGGAGCCGAGGCCCTTCTTGTGTGCCATGTCGGTTAGCCCTTCACTTCCGTGATCTCCAGGCGGGTGAGCTCCTGGCGGTGTCCCGTCGTGCGCTTGTAGCCCCGCTTGGGCTTGAACTTGAACACGCGCAGCTTCTCGCCGCGCTCATGAGCCACGATCTTCGCCTTGACAGAGACCTTCTTCAGGCCGTCGGCGTCGAAGATCGCGTCATCGGCGGCGTACAGCAGCGGCTGCAGGACGACGGTCGCGCCCTCTTCGTCGGCCAGCCGCTCGACGAGCAGGGTCTGGCCCTCCTCGACGCGGTATTGCTTGCCGCCGGTCTTGACGATTGCGTAGGGCATGGTGAAGAGTGGTTCAGCTTTCGGGAGCAGGTGTCGCGCTGGACTCGGTGGTGGCGCGCGAACGGCGCCGTCCGCCTCTGCGGCCGCGGCGCCGAGGCGTCGATTCTACGCCATCCTCGTCGTCACCGGTCTCGGCGTCGGCGTCGGGCTCCTCGGTCGCCTCGGCCTCCCTGGGCTCGGGCACGGCTTTCGGCTTGCGCGCGCGGGGCTCCCTGGGGGCACGGGGCTCCTTGGGCTCCTTGGGCTCCTCCGGCTCCTCAGGCGCGTCGAGCATCGTCGCGGTCGCCGAGGTCCGGCCGGCGTGGTCGATGCGCACGAGCCGCTTGGCGCCGACGAACCGTCCGCCGCCAGCCACGGAGATGATGTAGCCGTCGATCTTGGCGACCGCGTCGTCGACGTCGTACATGTGCGGCTCGACGATGTGGACGAGCACCTCGTCGCCCCCGCGAAACGGCACGGCGCGCTCCATGACGTCGTCGCGCGATCCCTCCATCACGATGTCGAAGTGGTCGACCGGCAGGCCCTCGGAGCCCGTGAAGTGAAAGCGCCGGCCGGTCTCCTCCTCCAGGGCGTGCAGGACGCGCTTGGCGTTGCCGGTGAAGACCTGGCTCACGCGCGGGTTCATCTGCACGAGGAACGCCTCGCTGCGCTTCAGCGCCTTCTTGGCGATCACCCGCAGGCGGCGCTCGAACTCGATCGCGATCGTCTCCTCGGACTTGATCACGCCGTCGCCGTCGCACGTCGGGCAGGGCCGCGAGATGATCTCGCGCACGCCCTCGGTGACGTTCTGGCGCGTCATCTCGACGAGGCCGAGCTTGGAGATCTCGGCGGTGAAGGTCTTCGTGCGGTCCTCGTCGAGCGTCTTTCGCAGCGTCTTGAGGACGGCGTCGCGGTTGCGCGCACGGGCCATGTCGATGAAGTCGATGACGATGATCCCGCCGATGTCTCTCAGGCGCAGCTGGTTGACGACCTCCTCGGCGGCCTCGAGGTTCGTCGTCGTGATGGTGTCCTCCAGGCGCGCGCCCTTGCCGCGACCTATGAACGACCCCGAGTTGACGTCGATGACCGTCAGCGCCTCGGCGTAGTCGATGATCAGGTAGCCGCCGCTGGGCAGGTCGACGCGGCGCGTCATCAGGCCGTCGATGACCTTCTCGACGCCGTAGGCCTCGAACAGTGGCTGCTTCTCCTCGTAGAGCTCGACACGGTCGACGAGCTCGGGGGCGGTGCGCGTGAAGAACGAGATGAGGCGCTGGTGCTGCTTGGGGTCGTCGACGATCGCGCGCTCGAAGTGCTCGGAGAAGATGTCGCGCACGACGCGCACCGAGAGGTCGGCCTCCTGGAAGACGAGGCCCGGAGCGGGCGTCTCCTCGACGCGCTTCAGGAGGACCTCGTGGAGCTTGAAGAGGTACTGCAGCTCGCGCTCGAAGTCCTCGCGCGTGGCGCCGCTGGCCGCGGTGCGGATGATCGCGCCGCCGCCGCGCAGGTCCAGGCCCTTCGTCTCGCGGCGCAGGCGCTCGCGCTCGCGGTCTTCGAGGCGTCGCGAGACGCCGACGCCCTCGCCCATCGGGGCATAGACCATGTAGCGCCCGGCGACGGTGACCTCCATCGACAGCCGCGCGCCCTTGCTCTTGAGCGGGTCCTTGACGACCTGCACGACGATCTCCTGGCCGGGCTTGATGAGCTCCGTGATCTTCGAGCCGCCCTCCTTGCCGCCGCGTCCTCGGCGGCTGACCTCGACGCCCGGGACGACGATCTCGTCGACGTGCAGGAAGCCGTTCTTCTCCAGGCCGATGTCGACGAACGCCGCCTCGAGGCCGGCGAGGACGTTGTCGATCTTGCCCTTGTAGATGTTTCCGACGATCGACCGCGCGCCGCGGCGCTCGAAGTACAGCTCCGCCACGCGGTAGCCCTCGGCGGGATCGACCTTCTTGGAACGGGTCGGCTTCTTCGCGGCGCCGGGCTTACCCGTCGCTTCCAGCAGCGCGACACGTGTTTCCCCACGGTCGACGCTTACCAGCACTTGCTTCTTCATTGAGGAGCATTCCTTTGATCAGAATGGGAGGCTCCGGCGTTTGGTTGCAGCCGCAAAGCGCCCTTGCGCATAGATCGACTGCAACAGGCCGATGGCCAAGAGAGTGGAAAGCACCGAGCTGCCGCCGTAAGAGAGAAGCGGCAGCGGGATGCCGGTGATGGGCATGATTCCCACGTTCATGCCGACGTTGATGAAGACCTGGAACAGGAGCATGGCCACGATGCCTCCGGCGATCAGCGCGCCGTAGAGGTTCTTGGCCACGGTGAGAATCCGAAGGCCGCGCCAGACGAGCAGCGCGTACAGCGAGAGGACGAGGCCCGCGCCGGCGAAGCCCCAGCGTTCGCCGACTACGGCGAACGCGAAGTCCGTGCGGTCCTCGGGCAGGAAGTTCAGTTCTGACTGGGTTGCGTGGTCGCCGCGCCCCGTCTTCTGGCCGGACCCGATCGCGATGCGCGACTGGTTCTGCTGGTAGCCCGCGTCGCCGGCCACGCCGGACGGCTCCAGAAACGACGTGAGCCGTTCGACTTGGTAGCCCTCGAGCACCGTCACCCCGAGCGCCGGGGCGGCGACGAGCACGAGCGTGATCGAGATCGCGCCAAGCGTGAGGAGCCCGGCGAAATGGCGCCAGGAGACGCCCGCGATGAACAGCACCGCGAACAGGATCGCGATGTAGACGAGCCCCGAGCCGAGGTCGGAGGACATCACGAAGATCGCGGGGATCATCGCGACGAGCACGAGGCGCGCCGTCGTGTCGCGCTCGCCGAGACGGCGCGAGCGATCGACCACGAAGCCGGCGAGCGCCGCGATCAGCAGCACCTTGCTGAGCTCGGAGGCCTGGACCTCGAAGAACGGCAGCTGGATCGCCCGGCGCGTCCCGCGCGTGTCGCCGCCGAAGACCGCGACGAGCAGCAGGCCGCCGATCATCAGCCCGTAGATCCCGAACTTCAGCTCGCGTAGGCGCGAGTAGTCGATCCGGCTCAGGACGATCGCGACGAGCGTGCCAATGACGAAGAACACGCATTGCCGCGTGACGTAGAAATGCGGATCGCCCGGGACGTCTGTGCTTGTCGATGCGTTGAGGGTAACGAGCGACGCGACCATGAGGCCAACCGCGGCCAGCGCGAGCAGCGGATCGAACGGCAGCCGCAGCCCTGCGGGAAGGCGCGTGGCGGACGGCTCGTTCATCGCGTGACCGACTGTCCGCCGGCACAGGCCAGGCCTTCGACCTTGTAGTACTTCGACAGCATCCGGCACGCGATCGGGGCGGCCGTCTCGGCGCCGAAGCCGCCGCGCTCGACCGTCACCGCGACGACGATCGGCCGCTTGGGGTCGGGCACGTAGGCGACGTACCAGGACTGGTCACCCTTCGATGTCTGCGCCGTTCCGGTCTTGCCGAAGATCGGAACCTCACCGTGCGGCCAGCCGGCGAAGACGTCGGCCGAGGTTCCGCCGGGCTCGGCGGCCGCGCGCCGTAGACCCTCGGCGACCGCCTGGCGGTCCGCCTCGTCCATGTCTACCCGACGTGCCGGATCGCGCTCGATGCGCTGCACGAGCTCGCCGTTGGAGCTCTCGATCTCCAGGCCGAGGTGCGGCACGACGACGCGGCCCTTGTTCTCGATCGCCGCATAGGCGACCGCGAGCTGCAGCGGCGTGGCCTGCAGGTCGCCCTGGCCGATTGCGATGTTGACGGTGTCGCCGAGGTTGTACGGGCGCCCGTCGGCAATGCCGCAACCGAGGGCGCCGGCGGCGAACACGTTGATCTCCTGCGAGATCTTCTTGCGCTTGCGACATTCGACCTCGGCTTTGTTGCGGTCCTCGCGCCACTTCTTGTCGGGCACCACGCCGCCGTCCTCGCCGGGCAGGTCGATCCCCGTCGGCTTGCCGAAGCCGAGCTTGCGCGCGTAACGCTGGATGACGATGTCGCCGCGGTCGCCGTTGTTGGCGAATGCGTTCATGCCGAGTTTGTAGAAGTAGATGTCCGACGAGACCTGCAGCGCGCGCGGGAGGTCGACCGAGCCGTAGCGCTGCTTCTTGGCGTTGCAGCGCTCGATCTCACCGACCTGGATGCAGCCCTCGTCGCTGATCGTCGCCCCCGGCGTGATGAGCCCCTCCTCCAGGCCGGCCAGCGCGGTGACCGCCTTGAACGTCGAGCCGGTCGGATAGCGACCGGAGATCGCGCGATTGAACAGCGGGCCGACGCCGCCCTCACCGAGCAGTTGCTCGTAGCGCTCCTGCGTGAACGGCTTGGTCAGCACCGCCGGGTCGAAGCTCGGGAAGGAGCCCATGCCCAGCACCTGGCCGTCGCGCGGGTCCAGCGCCACGAACGCCCCCGGGCGGCCGCCGCCGATGTTGCCCAGCGCGGTCTGTCCGGTGCGCTGCAGCGCGAGATCCAGCGACAGCCGCAGGCGCTGGCCGGCGATCGGCTCCTCGCGCTTGAGCGCGCGGTTGGGAACCGGCCGGCCGAACGCGTCGACCTGCACGCGCTGGATGCCGTCGACGCCGCGCAGGTAGCGGTCGTACTCACGCTCGAGGCCGTCGGTGCCGATCAGCGTGCCCGGCTTGACGCCGCGATACCGGGGAGCGTCGAGCGCCTCGGGGCTGATCTCGTTGACGGTGCCGAGGATCTGCGCGGCGAGCTGGTCGTGCGGGTAGTCGCGCAGGTAGGTCCGCTCGACCTTCACACCCGGGAAGCGCTCGGGGCGCTCGGAGATGTAGGCCAGGACCGACTGGGGCACGTCGGTCTTGATGCGGATCGCGGAGTATGGGACGAGCACGAGCGAGCGCACGACCTCGCGGTGGATCTGCTCGGCCGACTTGCCGACGGCGGCGCCGAGTGCGCGGTAGCGCTGTTCGAGCGCCTTCGTCGCGATCGGCGGATAGGGAATCGGGTCGCCGCGCTTGCCCTTCGGCCGGGCCGCGCGCAGGCCGGCCCTGCTGCCCCAATCAGCGGCGTTCTCGCGCTCCGCGTCGGGCAGCTTGGCCGGATCGAGGTCGACGACAACGGCCTGGCGGTTGCGCACGATCTGCTCGCCGTTGCGGTCGACGATCTTGCCGCGCGGCGCCTGGATGCGCAGCTCGCGCACGCGATTGACGCGCGCCTCGGCGAGGTACTTGTCACCCGACAGCACCTGCAGGTACCAGAGGCGGAAGAAGACGATCGCAAAGAGCGCCAGCGCGACGCCGCCGAAGATCGCGACGCGCAGCGCGAGCTGCGGGGTGATCGGCGTCCGACGGTCGCCGACGGGCTCCATCATCATCGCCGGATCTCGGCTCCGCGCGACAGCGGGCTCAGGCCGCCGGTCGTGTACGCGCGCCGGCGGCGGCGGCGCGGGTCCTCGGGCAGCGCGCCCTGCAGGCAGCGGCGCACGAGCACGTAGACCGGCAGCGCGAGCAGCGCGTTGATGATGAGCGTCGCCAGCAGCTGGCGCAGCAGGGCCCAGCTGACCGGGGCATCGACGCCGAGCAGGAACTGCAGCAGCGCGAAGCCGACGCCGAACGCGAGCGTCGCCGCCGCGCCCACAGCGACCGGAACGAGCGTGCCCTCGGGGTCGCGCGCCTCACGCAGGCGGCCCGCGCCGTAGCCGACGCCGAGCAGCACGAGCGACGAGACGCCGAGCGTCTGCAGCGAGACGACGTCGGTGAACAGGCCGACGGCGAAGCCGAAGCAACCGCCGGCCAACGACCCGCACAGCAGCCCTACCGCCATGACGAGCAGCGGCGACAGGTCGGCGTTGGCGCCGGCGATCGGCAGCTGCGAGATGAAGGCGGTCTGCACGATGACCCCCAGCAGGCCGAGGGCCGCGAACCGCGCGAGCAGCTGTGGCGTCGGCGCGATCATTCGCCGTGGGCCACTACTCGCCGCGGGGGTTGGTGAGAATCTGGACGAAGTCGAGGCTGCGCATGTCGGCGAACGGGCGCAGGTGGATCTCCTGCGTATCGGTGCCCTCGTTCTCGATCCGGGTGACCTGACCGATCGGCAACCCGACCGGATAGAGCGACTCGTCGCGGTCCTCGGGCTCGGTTCCGCGCGTGACGACGCGGTCGCCGACCGCGATCCGCGCGCCGGGGTTGGTGAACCGCATGATGAGGTCGTTGGGGTTGCCGGCGCTGGAAGGCTCGACGATCCCGAACTCGCCGCGCCGGCCGGCGCGGGCGGGAACCTTGATCGTCGTGTCGGTGATCAGCGTCACTTGCGCGGCGCCACCGAAGACCGCGGTCACACGACCGATCAGGGCTTCCTCGTTGATCACGGGGTGTCCAACCTTGACGCCGTCATCCGATCCCTTGTCGACGCGGACTGTCGCATACCAGACGGTCCCCGACTGGAAGATCACGCGCCCGGTCTTCAGGCCCTTGTCCTCGAGGCCGAGCGCCCCGTCCAGCTGCACCATGTTCGACAGCCGGTCGTAGTCGGCCTTGCGAATCTCGTTGGTCAGCACCTCGCTGCGCAGGCGGTCGCGCTCCTTGCGCAGATCCTCGACCTGCCCTTTGGCCGCGATCGTGTCGCCGAACCATCCGAACAGATCGCGGATCGGCTTGAGCGCCCGGCTGGCCCCTTCCTGAATAGGGTTCAGCACCTCGCTCGTGCCACGCTGGACGCCGTGCAGGGCGCCGCTGCCGGATTCACCGAAATAGGCGGTGAGCAGGATCAGTGAGCAGGCGACGAGTAGTCCGAGGACTGCCCGACGCCGGCGGACCGTTTTGTCATACACGCGGGGGCTGACTCCAAAGGATTAGTAGCGCTGCTTGCGGCGGTTGTTGCGTGAATGGCGGTTCGTGCGGTGGATGACCTCGAACTCCTCGAGGGAGCGACCCGAGCCGACGGCCACGCACGTCAGCGGCGACTCGGCGAGGTGGCAGGGCATCTGCGTCTCCTCGCGCAGGCGCTCGTCGAGCCCTTGCAACAATGAGCCTCCGCCCGCCAGCATGATCCCGCGGTCCATGATGTCCGAGGACAGCTCCGGTGGGGTTCTGTCCAGCGTTTCCTTGACCGCGTCGATGATCTGCGACAACGGCTCCTCCAAGGCCTGGCGGATCTCCTCGCTCGTGAGCACGACGGTCTTGGGCAGGCCCGAGACCATGTCGCGACCGCGGATCTCCGCCTGCACCTCTTCCTCCATCGGGTGCGCCGAGCCGATCTCGAGCTTGACCTCCTCGGCCGTCTGCTGGCCGATGAGCAGCTTGTACTCGCGCTTGGCGTAATTGATGATCGCCTCGTCGAGCTCGTCGCCACCGATGCGGATCGACTGCGAAACGACGATTCCACCGAGCGAGATGACCGCCACCTCGCTCGTCCCGCCGCCGATGTCGACGACCATCGAGCCCGTCGGCTCGCCGACGGGTAGTCCAGCGCCGCTCGCCGCCGCCATCGGCTCCTCGATGAGGTAGGCCTGGCGGGCTCCGGCGCTCAGGCAAGCCTCCTCCACGGCGCGCTTCTCGACGCCGGTCACGCCCGAGGGTACGCACACGACGACGCGTGGATGTGCCCATCGGTTCTGATGCACTTTCTGGATGAAGTGGCGCAGCATCTCCTCGGTGACGTCGAAGTCGGCGATGACGCCGTCCTTCAGCGGCCGGATCGCGGAGATCGTGCCGGGCGTACGGCCCAGCATCCGCTTGGCCTCGATACCGACGGCGTGCACCTCGCCGCTGCGTGAGTCGATCGCGACCACCGACGGCTCACTCAGAACGATCCCGCGACCACGCACATACACGAGGGTGTTCGCTGTGCCGAGATCCACGGCCATGTCGCGGCCACCGAATCCGGTGAGGTAGCTGAAGAAACCCATATGAAGAGGTGGCGAGAACCCAAATTTCGCACTGCGTGCGGGTCGTCCTGCGGGACGGGCGCCGCCAGTGAGTCTAGCGGCGCAGAGGCCTCCGCCAACGCATCCCTCTAGTTCTGCCTGAGCATAAGCGTCAAGTCGAGGTCGAGCAATGTACCGACCGGCAGGCCGACCACGTTCAGGTAGTCGCCCATTATGCGACGAACGAGCCCCGCGCCTATGCCTTGAATCGCGTATCCGCCCGCTCTGCCTGACCATTCGCCGGTGTCGACATAACGTCGAACGAGCTCGTCGCCGAGCGCCCGAAACTCCACTTTCGTGACCTCATGCACAACCTGAGGGTTGCCCGATTTCACGAGAGCGAGGCCGCTGACGACTTCGTGAGTGCGCCCTTGAAGGCGTTTCAGCGTGCCAATTGCGGCTTCCGCCGACGGCGGTTTTCCGAAGATCTCTCCGTCGAGCGCGACGATCGTGTCGACCCCTAGAACGATGCTGTCCTTGCGCAGCTGCGCTCCGGCCGCCGCCTTGCGCAGAGCGTTGGCGCGCGCGACCTCGGCGGGGTCGCCATGGTCGATCTCCTCGACGTCGATGTCCACGACCTCGAACGGGATCTGAAGCTGGGTGAGGATCGCGCGGCGCTGGGGCGAGCGGCTGGCGAGGATCAGGGGTTGGGGCACCGCGCGGGAGGTCCCTACTCGCCGAAGTACATCGCGATCTCCCGCTCGGCCGACTCCCGTGAGTCGGACCCGTGCACGAGGTTGCGGCGCACCTCCAGGGCGTAGTCACCGCGGATCGAGCCTGGGGCGGCTTCGATGCCGTTGGTCGCGCCGATCAACTGGCGCGCAGCCTCGATCGCGTTGGGACCCTCGAGGATCATCGCGACGAGCGGTCCCGAGGTGATGAAGGCGACCAGGCCGTCGAAGAACGGCTTGCCCTCATGCTCGGCGTAGTGGCGCTTCGCGGTCTCCTCGTCGAGCGTCATCAGCTTCAGCTCGGCGAGATGCAGGCCCTTGCGCTCGAAGCGGGCAATGATCTCGCCGGTCAGGCGGCGCGCGAACGCGTCTGGCTTGACCAGGATCAGGGTCCGGTCCATCGATGAAATCTCCTAAGAAGTCGAAGGTTCAGGCTTGGGAGCGCAGCCGCGGCTGGCGCGACGCATCGCCGAGCTCAGCCTCGCAGTACGGGCAGAGCTTCCAGGTGGGGTCCAGAGGCCGTGCACAGCTCGCGCACGGGTCGCGCAGCTTGCGCATGCAGTTCGGGCAGCGAAGGAAGTCCTCCTTGACCTCGAAGTCGCAGTGCGGGCACAGCATGTAGTTGAGCTCGTGCAGCCGCGCCTCGGCGGCCTGCATCTCCAGCTCGCGCTCGCGCACGTCCTCCAGATATTCGGGCGGCCGCACGATGACGTACAGGATCGTCCCGACGAATGGAAACAGCGACGCCACGGTGGCACAGATGACGAGCATCGGATCCTCGATCCGCCTGATCGCATCCATGTACGTCCAGTACACAAGCGCCAGGTAGATGACGACCAGGAACAGGATGAGCATGTTGACCGCAAGGTTCAGCCCATCGCTGTTGATGCCGAAGACCGCTACCACGATCGGCTCAGCTTATCCGTCGGCGAAGACGACGGCGTACTGCATGACGGCCGGTGGTCCGCCAGCGGCTCAGAGGAACATCCGCCCCAGGAGGTAGCCGAGCGCGAAGAACACGAGGATCACGAGCGCCACGATCAGCGCGACGACCGCGATCAGCGCAGGCGCCGATGGCCCGTCGCGGTTCACAGCATCGAGGCGCGGCCGGCTCCGTCCGGACGCATGAGGTCGGCGACGAGGTAGATCGACCCGGTGGCCAGCACGACGCCGTCGGCCCCGGCGAGCTGTTCGGCGAGGGCGACGGCGCGGTGCGGGTCGGGCTCGACGCGGGTGCTGCCATCCCACCCCTCCCCGGCGACCTGCCCGGCAAGCGAGTCCAGCGTGGCGGGCGACAGCGCGCGCGGGTTGGCGTTCGCCGTGAAGACCGCGCCGGCGCACAGCGGCAGCAGCGCGCCGAGCATCGCGGCGGCGTCCTTGTCATCGAGCACCGACAGGACGGCGACGAGCGGCCGGCCTGCGAGAAATCCCGGCAGCGTCTCGACGAGCGCCTCGATCCCGCCGGGGTTGTGGGCGCCGTCGAGCACGACCTCGGGGCTGTCGTCGCCACCGCGGACGACGTCGAAGCGCCCCGGCACGACCGTCGAGCCTGCGGCAGCACGCACAGCGTCGTCGTCGAGATGCCCGAGGTGAGCCCGGGCAGCGGCGCACGCGACGGCGAAGTTGCGTCGCTGAAAGGCGCCGCGCGCCCTCAGACCATCGCCCAGCACAGCGGGCGGCTCGGCCGGCGCGCGCACGATCGTCGCGCCCTCGCGCTCGGCCACGACCAGCGCTTCGTGCTCGGCGTCGGGGTGCAGGTCGGGTCCGAGCACGAGCGTGGAACCCGGCGATACGACGGCGAGCTTCTCGCGCGCGATGTCCCTGACGGTCGGGCCGAGCCAGCGCGTGTGCTCGAGGCCGATGTTCGTGAGCACCGCGACCTGCGCGCCGATGACGTTCGTCGCATCCCAGCGGCCGCCGAGCCCCGCCTCGATGACTGCGACGTCGACCGGCGCCGCGGCAAGCAGCGCGTAGGCGGCCGCTGTCAGCGCCTCGAACTGCGTGACTCGATCGTCCTCGTCAAGCGTGCGATCGACGAGCTCCGCCGCGCGACGCGCGCGTCCGACCGCGGCCGCGAACTGCTCGTGCGAGACGTCGTCGGCGCCGACGCGGATGCGCTCGGTGAAGGAGACGAGGTGCGGCGAGAGGTACGCGCCGGTCCGCACGCCGTGGTGGTGCAGCAGTGCGGCGATCATCCGGACGGTCGAGGACTTGCCGTTCGTGCCGACGACATGGATCGCCGCAAAGCCCTCGTTGGGCGAGTCCAGCGCGGTCATCAGCCGGCGCATCCGGTCCAGCCCGAAGCGCATGCCGAAGAGCTCGAGCGACAGCAGCCAGCGCTCGGCCTCCTGCGCGTCGCAGGACGACACGGCACCCCGGTCGCGCCGGGCGGCGGCGCTCACAGCGCCTCCAGCTCGGCGCGCAGGCGATCGAGCTTGGCGCGTTCGGCGTCGACCACCGCCGGCGGGGCCTTCGCCACGAACCCTTCGTTGGAGAGCTTCTTGTCCGCGCGCGCGATCTCCTGGCGCAGCATCCCGCGCTGCTCCTCCAGGCGCCGCTCGGCGGCACCGAGGTCGACGTCGCCGCACTCGAGCACCAGGACCGTCCCGCCCGGCACCGCGACGCTCGCGATCTCCGCCGCAGCGCCTGCCCCATCGAACGAGAAGCGGGCAAGTGCGCCGACGCGATCGGCGGTGACGTCGTAGCCCTCGGCCGTCAGCACGGCCGGGATGACCGCGCCAGGCCGCACGCCGACGGAGTCGCGCCAGCCGCGCAAGACGCGGACGGCCTCGATCGCTCGTTCCATCGCCGCCTCCGCCTCGGGATCGGCGAGCGCCGGATCCGGCGCCGGTAGCGTGCCCGTCGCCAGCATGCCCACCGTGCCGGGCAGCAGGCGCCACAGCTCTTCGGTGACGAACGGGATCACGGGGTGCGCCACGGCGAGCGTCTCGCGCAGCACGTGCAGCAGCGTGGCGCCGAGGGCCGCGCGCTCGTCCGGGCCGGCGTCGTCGGCGAGGCGCGGCTTGACGATCTCCAGGTACCAGTCGCACAGCTCGCCATAGATGAAGTCGTAGAGTCCGAGCACGGCCTTCGCGAAGTCGAAGCCGTCGACGCGCTCCCCCGTGTCGGCCTTGATCGCCTGCAGGCGCGACAGGATCCAGCGGTCCTCGACGGCGCGCGGCTGCGGCGCGGGATGGGCGGGATCGGTGTCGGCGGCGGCATCCTCGCCGACCCGCAGGACGACGAAGCGCGTGGCGTTGTAGAGCTTGTTGGCGAGCGCCTGGCCCTGCTGGACCTTCTCCTCGCTGAAGCGCACGTCCTGCGTCGAGGACATCGCGAGCAGCCCGAAGCGCACGGCGTCGGCGCCGTAGGCCGGGAAGTCGCCGCCTTGCGTGAACGCCGGCGGGCGCGGGCCGCCCTCGACCAGCGTCAGCGGGTCGATGCCGGTGCCGAGCGACTTGCTCATCCGGCGCCCGTCGGGCGCCTGGATGATCGAGTGCACGTAGACGTCCGCGAACGGGATCTCGTCGGCGAAGCGCAGCCCCATCATCACCATCCGCGCGACCCACAGAAAGAGGATGTCGCGACCCGTCGACAACACGTCGGTCGGGTAGAACGCCTCCAATTCGGTGGTGCGCTCGGGCCACCCCAGCGTCGCGAACGGCCACAGCGCCGACGAGAACCAGGTGTCCAGCACGTCGGGATCCTGCTCCCAGCCCTCGCCCGCGGGCGGCGTGGCGCCGACGTAGGTCTCGCTCGTGCCCGACCCGGTAGCGCTTTTCTCCCCGGGCCGCGTATCACCGCGATACCAGACGGGGATCTGGTGACCCCACCACAGCTGGCGCGAGATGCACCACGGGCGGATGTTCTCCAGCCAGTCGACGTAGCGGCGCGACTGTGACTCGGGATGGATCTTCACGTGGCCGAACCTCACGGCCTCGATCGCGGGGCCGGCCAGCTCGTCCATGCGCATGAACCACTGCAACGAGATCAGCGGCTCGACGCGCTCGCCCGAGCGCTGGCTGTACGGCACGGTGTGGACGAACTCCTCGCGCCCGCGGATCGCATCGAGCTGCTCGAGATCGATGATGATCTGCGCGCGCGCGTCGACCACGGTCAGTCCCGCATATCGCTCGCCGGCATCGGCGCTCATCAGGCCGTCCTCGCCGATGACGCCGACCTCCTCGAGGCCGTGACGGCGGCCGATCTCGAAGTCGTTCGGGTCGTGGCCGGGGGTGATCTTCAGCGCGCCGGTTCCGAAGTCCATCTTCACGTAGTCGTCGGCGATGATCTGCAGGCGGCGGCCGACGAGCGGCAGCACGACTTCCTGCCCGACGAGCTGCGCATAGCGCTCGTCGTCGGGATGCACGGCCAGTGCGGTGTCCGCGAGCATCGTCTCCGGGCGGACGGTCGCAACGACCACCTCGCCCTCGCCGGAGGCGAGCGGATAGGCGATCGAGTACAGCGTGTCGACCACGCCCTCGCGCTCCTCGACCTCGAGGTCGGAGATCGCCGAGCGCAGGCCTGGATCCCAGTTGACCATGTAGTTGTCGCGGTAGATCAGGCCCTGCTCGTAAAGATCGACGAAGACCTTCAGCACCGCCTGGGCGTATTGCGGGTCCAGGGTGAAGCGCTCGTCCTCGTAGTCGCACGTGGCGCCGAGGCGCTTGAACTGCTCGATGATCTGGCCGCCGTACTTCTCGCGCCACTCCCACACGCGCTCGACGAACTCCTCGCGCCCGAGCTCCGTGCGCGACGTCCCCTCGGACTCGAGCAGCTTCTCGACCTGGCGCTGCGTCGCGATGCCGGCGTGGTCGGTGCCGAGGATCCACTTCGACCGCCGCCCGCGCATGCGGTTCGTGCGCGTCAGGACGTCCTGGATCGTGCTGTTGAGCGCGTGACCCATGTGCAGCGCCCCGGTGACGTTCGGCGGCGGGATCGCGATCGAGAAGTTCTCCTCGGCGCTTCCGGCGGGCTCGGGGTGCACGAATCCGCACTCGAGCCAGCGCTCGAGGATCCGCGGCTCGACCTCCGCGGGCTCAAATCGTGTGCGTTCTTGCAGATCCCCCATAGACTTACCGCCCAGTCTATGGAGCGTCGATGAGCACCGACCTCGCAGCGTTCAAGGACAACCAGCGGCGGCTGTGGTCGGCCGGCGACTACTCGGTCACGGCCCGGCGCCTTGAAGACGTCGCACGCGATCTCGTCAGCGCGTGCCGGCTGGCGCCGGGGATGCGGGCACTCGACGTCGGCGCGGGGACGGGCAATGTTGCGCTTGCGATCGCGGCATCGGGCGCGAGCCCCGAGGCCTGCGACCTCACCCCGGCACTCGTCACCGCGGGCAAGGAGCGCTGCGACGCCCTCGGGGAGTGGGAGATTCCGTGGGAAGTCGCCGACGCCGAGCAGCTGCCCTACGCCACCGGCCGCTTCGACGCCGCTCTCTCGGTCTTCGGGCTCGTGTTCGCGCCGCGACCGGAGGTCGCGATCGCCGAGGCGTTCCGCGTCACCCGCTCGGGCGGCTGCGTCGGCTTCACGACCTGGACGCCGGACTCGGCATCGGAGCGCTTCGGGCGGGTCGCCGGCAAGTACTTCCCGGCCAGCGACGACCCGCCACCGTCGCCGCACCTGTGGGGCGACGAGGAGGTCTGCCGTGCACGCCTCAAGCGCCACGCGATCGACGTGCAGTTCGAGCTGTCATCCGTCACCTGGAGGTGGTCCTCGGCTGCCGCAGCGCGCGAGGAGGCCGAGGAGTCCAACAACTTCGTCGCCGCAGCTCGCGACGCCCTGTCGCAGGAGCGCTACATGGCGCTGCTCGACGATCTCGACGAGCTCATGCACGCGATGAACACCGCGACCGACGGCGGTTTGGCCTACGAGGCGCAGTACGCGCGCGTCGTAGCGCGAAAGGCAGGCTGACGCGGGTCGCGAGCGGCGCGCGCGCCGGGGCTAGCGTCCGCGCCGGACCGTGCGTGCGCGGCGCCCGATCGGCACGACACTGCGCGCGATCTGGCCCGGCTCGAGCTTGGCGACGAGCGTCCGGACCCGCGTGCGCTCCCCGGCATCAAGCCGGGACGGTCGGCCCTGCGACTTCCTGATCAACTCCGCGAGCTCGGTGCGCTCGGCGGGCGGCAGGCGCCTCCAGTGCTTGCGCAGCGTGACGGCGAGCTCGAAGACCATGATCCACGGCATCGCGCGGACGCGGGTGAAAGCGGACATTGCCGGATGGTACCCGTCGAGCGCGGCGGTCAGGCCGACTCTGCGCGACGGTCCTGCTGATCCTCGGGCGCGGCTTCGGTGACGAGGGTGGGCGTGATGCCCTTCTCGATGGTCTCCTTGGTGACGACGCACTTCTTGACGTCGCGCCGGGAGGGAAGCTCGAACTGCACCTCGAGGAGCACCTCCTCGATGATCGAGCGCAGGCCGCGGGCGCCGGTCTCGCGCGAGAGTGCCCTCTCGGCGACGGAGACGAGCGCGTCGTCGGAGAAGACCAGCTCGATCCCATCGAAGGAGAAGAAGCGCTGGAACTGCTTGACCAGCGCGTTGCGCGGCTCCGTGAGGATCGTGATGAGGTCGTCGCGCGTGAGCTGATGGACCGCGCTGACGACCGGGAGGCGCCCGATGAACTCGGGGATCAGGCCGTAGTTGACGAGATCCTCGGGCAGCGTCTTCTCGAAGAGATGGCCCCTGTCGGCGTCGGCCTTGGACGTGATCGAGGCGCCGAAGCCGATGCCGTTTGAGCCGATCCGCCGCTCGATCACCTTGTCGAGGTTCGCGAAGGCGCCGCCGCAGATGAACAGGACGTTCGTCGTGTCGATCGACAGGAACTCCTGATGGGGATGCTTGCGGCCGCCCTGCGGCGGGACGGAGGCGGTCGTGCCCTCGAGGATCTTCAGCAGCGCCTGTTGGACGCCTTCGCCGGACACGTCGCGCGTGATCGACGGGTTGTCGGCCTTGCGGGCGATCTTGTCGACCTCGTCGATATAGATGATCCCCGTCTCGGCCTTCTTGACGTCGTAGTCGGCGGCCTGGATGAGCTTGAGGAGGATGTTCTCCACGTCCTCGCCGACGTAGCCGGCCTCGGTGAGGGCCGTGGCGTCGGCGATCGCGAACGGGACGTTGAGGATGCGCGCAAGCGTCTGGGCGAGCAACGTCTTGCCGCAGCCGGTCGGCCCGAGCAGGAGGATGTTGGACTTCTGCAGCTCGATGTCCGAGTCGTCGGCCTGCATCATCTGCACGCGCTTGTAGTGGTTGTAGACCGCTACGGAGAGCGTGCGCTTGGCCTGCTCCTGCCCGACGACGTACTCGTTGAGCACGCCGTAGATCTCCTTCGGCTTCGGCAGGTTGTCGATGTCGAAGGTCGGCGGAGCCGTCAGCTCCTCGTCGATGATCTCGTTGCAGAGGTCGATGCACTCGTCGCAGATGTAGACGCCCGGCCCCGCGATCAGCTTCTTGACCTGCCGCTGCGACTTGCC
>DATLNO010000110.1:0-9294 GCA_035536715.1 Solirubrobacteraceae bacterium | reverse complement strand
GGAGAACCTCGTCGGTCGCAGCCCTGCGTTCTGGACGCACTGGCTGCCGCGCCTGCGCGACCGCTTTCCGCTCAGCCTGCGCGACGTCGAGCTCGACGCGTTCATACGCGCGATCAACGTCGTGCGCCCGACGCTGATCCGCGTCGAGGCCGACGAGGTGACGTACTCCCTGCACGTCATCCTGCGCTTCGAGCTCGAGCTCGGCCTGATCGATGGCACCCTCGACGCCGCCGATCTGCCCGCCGCGTGGTCGGCGAAGATGAGGCAGTTCTTCGGCATCGACGTGCCCGACGACCTGCACGGCGTGCTGCAGGACATCCACTGGTCCGAAGGCATCATCGGCTACTTCCCGACGTACGCGATCGGCAACGTGCTCGCCGCCCAGCTGTGGGAGGTTGCCCAGGCCGAGATCCCCGACCTCGACGCCGAACTGAGCCGCGGCGAGCTCGGTGCCCTACGCGTATGGCTGCGCGAGAAAATCCACCGGCACGGGCGTCTCTACACGCCGCCCGAGCTCATCGAACAGGCCGTCGCAGGCCCGCTCGATCCCGCGCCACTGCTCGCGCACCTGCGCGCGAAGTACGGCGCGCTGTACGCGCTCTAGAAGCGGCGTTGCACCACCCGCACAACGGCCTCAGTGCTTGTCGAGCACGCGGTCGATGAGGCCGTAGGCAACGGCCTCGTCGGGCTTGAAGAAGCGGTCGCGCTCCATGTCGTTGTGCACCTGCTCCTCGGTCTGACCGGTGTGCTTGGCGTAGATCTCGTCCATCCGCTTGCGCGTCTTGAGGATCTCGTTCATGTGAATCTCGATGTCCGACGACTGACCGTCGAACCCCGCCGACGGCTGGTGGATGAGGATGCGGCTGTTGGGCAGCGAGAAGCGCTTGCCCGGTGCGCCCGCCATCAGCAGCAACGAGCCCATCGACATCGCGATGCCCATGCACATCGTCGATACGTTGGGCTTGACGAACTGCATCGTGTCGTAGATCGCCATGCCGGCGTAGATCGATCCGCCAGGCGAGTTGATGTACAGCGAGATGTCCTTTTCAGGATCCTCGGACTCGAGGTGCAGCAGCTGCGCGACGATGAGGTTCGCGACCTGGTCGTTGACCGCGGTACCGAGGAAGATGATGCGCTCGTTGAGCAGGCGCGAGTAGATGTCGTACTCGCGTTCGCCGCGCGCGCTGCGCTGAACGACCGAGGGAATCAGAGGCATCCGAGGATCCTAGTGGTCGCCCGCGGGCGCGGCGCGCGCGACCCGGCGTGGCGGTGTTTAGAGACCGACCCCGGCGCCGAGGGCGATCAGGACGACGGCGAGGACGGCGCCGATCGCGCCGGTGATGATCCCCGCGAGCGCCATGCCGTCACCCGCGAGAGCCGGGTTCTCCTTGATCTCCTTACGCGCCATCGCGCCGAGCACGACGGCGACGACGCCGAGGATGACCCCGAGGATGACGAGGCTGATGATTCCGCAGACGAGCGAGCCGATGGCCTTGCCGGAGCGCTTCTTCTCCACGACCGGACCGGAATCGCCCGTGTCCGGGGCGGCGGCGTCGTACGCGGGTGCCGGCGTGATGTCGTCCTCTGCCATCCCAACCCCTCCTCGAGTTCCGAACACGGCGCAAGTTGCAGACGGTCCGACCTTGGACCGGCGGTGCCTGTGCGCCGAACTACCCACATGCGACGGTGGCTAGCCTGGATCGGGTGCCCAATGCCCTCAGCATCCGTGGCCTGACCAAGCGCTACGACGATGGCCTTCTCGCGGTCCAGAACTTCGATCTCGAGATCGAGGCAGGCAGCTTCTTCGGCCTGCTCGGGCCCAACGGCGCGGGCAAGACCACGATCATCAGCGCCGTCTGCAACCTCATCCGCGTGACCGCCGGCGAGATCGACGTCTTCGGCGAGCCGCATGAAGCCCGCGACGCGCGGCGGATCGTCGGGCTCGCCGAGCAGGACGTCAACCTCGACCGCTTCCTCGACGTCGAGGAGACCCTGCTGTACCACGGCGGCTACTTCGGGATGAGCCGCGCAGAGGCGCGCCGTCGCGCGGGCGAGATGATGGACGTCTTCGACCTGCGCGCGAAGGCCGGCGTGCGCGCGCCGAAGCTGTCGGGCGGCATGCGGCGCCGGTTGTTGCTCGCACGCGCCCTCATGCACGAGCCACGGCTCGTGATCCTCGACGAGCCGACCGCCGGCGTCGATTTCGAGCTGCGCCTGGAACTGTGGCGCTACATCCGCCGCCTGCACGACCAAGGCACGACGATCCTCCTGACGACGCATTATCTCGAGGAGGCCGACGAGCTGTGCGAGGAGATCGCGCTGATCCGCGACGGTCGTCTCATCGCGCGCGACACGGCCGACGGGCTGCGAAATCTCTACGACGCCGGCTCGCTCGCGGACGCCTACGTGCGCGCGATGGGGTCGCTGAGCGGAGGCTGATCTGCGTCTGCGCGACACCCCGCGCCCACCGTCCATACGAGCACCGTTCTACATCCGGCCGAGATTCGTCGTATGTTTCACGGTGCAGCGAGCGGGTAGCCGCGGCTGCGAGGTGCTGGGGGCGCGTCATCGGGCGCGCGCGCACAACTTAGGGAGAGGGTTCGATGAGGAGAAGCACGTACGTGGGGCTGACCGCGTTGCTGTGCGCGGCGGCGACGATCTGGCTGCTGCCGTCGGCGTCGTTGGGCAAGGAATCGGAGCTTGATCGACTCGACAGAGCGCTGAGGGGCACGACCGAACGCCTGGGCGCCGCTGTCGCAGAGGCCGTGGCACCGGTGTCGGAGGCCCTGAAGTCCACGAACGCCAAGGCAAAGGCCGCGCTTTCGCAGACCAAGCAGGCGGCCGACCGCAAGTCGCGCGCGACAGCGACCGACCCCGCGAGGCAGCCCCCGGTGCATGGGACCGACCCGCATGGCCAGGGCAGCGTCGCCGTCGTGGACGTCAACCCCAGCAACGAGCGTCCGCTCGCCAGTGATCCGACCGGCAAGGCGTCCGGGGAGGACGCGATCGTCGGCCGGCCCCGTGGCGAGAAGGTCAACGGCGCCTACCACGGCCACATCACCATCCTCGCGCTGCTCGGCTCAGAGCTCGCCGGTGTCGACAGCGCCCCGGGCGAGACGAAGAACGGCCCGCTGCAGCCAATCCAGGCGGGCATCCTCGACCCGCTGTGCACGAGTTCTGGCGGGGCGACATGTCTCAGCGTGCTGACCGCGAACTCGACGACGACGGCGAACGGCTCGGCCAACGACTTCGCGGTCGCCCGCGCAGCCGTGCTCGGCATCGGCGTCGGCGCCGCCGAGAGCACCGGCACGATCGGCGAGGACGCCAACTGTCAGACCTCGACCGGCACCGCCAGGACCACCAACGTCACGACGGCCGGGGGCGCGGTCGCCCAGGTCGCCAACTCGAGCAGCAGCTCGAAGTCCTGCAGGAACGCGGCACCCGTCGTCACGAACACCTCGTCGGTCATCGGGCTCGGCGGCGCCCAGGTCCCGATCCCGGCCCCCGGCTGTGCCAACGGCACGCCGGACACGGTGGTCGGCCTGCCGCCGCTGCTGCCGATCGTCTGCAACGCCGATGAGATCACGGGCGCCACCGCGGTGCGCGAGGCGCTCGACGTCTTCGCCCTGCAGGTCGCCACCAACTCGCTGGCCAAGGAGACGACGGCGGCGAGCGAGTCGATCAGCGTCGCACCCGCGGGTCCCGAGACCACCGGCAGCGCGGCGTGTTCCGACCGCGTGGACAACGATGGCGACGGCGTCATCGATGCTGCCGATCCGGGTTGCCACACCGACGGAAACGCCAACAACCCGGCCTCGTTCGACCCCAACGACACATCTGAGGCCGACGCGCGCACGGGTGGCTCCGGTGGCGGTGACGGCGGCGGCGACGGCGGCGACGACGGCGACAACGCCGGCAGCGGCGGTTCCGGCGGCGCGACGCAGTGCTCCGACGGTGCCGACAACGACGGCGACGGCGTCATCGACGCGGACGACCCGGGCTGCCACACCGATGGTGACCCGAACAACGCGGCGTCGTACAACCCCGACGACGACTCCGAGGCTGACGGCGGCGGCGCGAGCGCCGGCAGTCTGCCGGTGACGGGCTCGAACATCATCGGGCTCGGCCTCGCCGGTTTGCTCCTGCTCGCCGGCGGGCTGCTGCTGCGCCGGCAGGAGGGGGCGCCCGCGGCGGCCTGAGGGCCAGATGCCGGAGGCAATCGACGAGCTGCTCAAGCGGCGCCGCCTCGGCGGCGCCGCGCTCGTTCTCGCGGGGCTCGTCGTCGCCGCGATCGTGCTGCGGCCGGTGCTCACCGACGACGACCCGCCGCCGCCGCAGCGCGTGGCGCCGGCGGGGCGGATCGTGGTGATTCCGCGGCTGGGGCTCGCGTTCGCGCACCCGCGCAGCTGGACGCGCAACATCCAGGGCCGCGTCATCCGCCTGCGCAGCCCCGAGGGCGCGGCCGTCATGACGTTCGCGTCCGTTGGCGGCCGCCGGCCCAAGCAGACCAAGGCGCTGCTGTTGAAGACGCTGCGGGCGCGTCTGAAGCCCGCGATCGTCGCGCGCGACGGGCCCGGCCGGCTCGGCCCGCGCCCCGCCACGACCTTCGAGCTGATCGGCTTGACCCCGGGTACGCGCGAGCGCGCGCTGGCGCTTGTGGCGGACACCGAGTACCGCACGTACGCGGTCACGGTGCTCACGCCGGCGCGCCCGTCGCGCAGGCGCCTGCTCGAGGCGACGCAGATCCTCGCGAGCGTCCGTCTGACCAGGCCGCAAGGTAGGTGACGGGACGACTACTAGCCTCGGGGTGGTGACCCCACTCCCCGGCCGACATCGCGGGCTGCTCGCGCTTTCCAAGCGCGAGGCAGACCGCGTGCTCAAGCTCTGGTCGCAGACGATCGTCGCGCCGGTGCTGGCCTCGTTTCTGTTCATCGTCGTCTTCGGGCTGTCGCTCGGCGGGCGGATCGGCGACATCGGCGGCGTGCCGTACGAGGTGTTCATCGTGCCCGGCCTGGTCGCGATGGCGATGGCCCAGGCGGCGTACTCGAACAACTCCTCGTCGGTCTTCCAGGCGCGCTCGGACCGCTACATCAACGATGTGCTGTCGGCGCCGATGCGACCGTGGGAGGTCAACCTCGGGCTCGCCTTCGGCGGCATCGTGCGGGCGCTGGCGATCGGTGGCTCGCTGCTCGTCCTCGCACTCGTGGTCACCGACGTGCCGGTCCGAGAGCCGTTTGTGCTCGCCCTCGCGGTCACGATCCTGCTCGTGCTGTTCGCCTCCCTGGGCGTCATCGTCGGCGTGTACGCCCAGACGTGGGACCAGGCGGGGTTCGTCAACAACATCCTGATCCTGCCCCTGAGCTTCCTTGGCGGCGTCTTCTACTCCGTCGACCTGCTGCCGTCGCCGTGGGAAGAGATCAGCCACGTCAACCCGATCTTCTTTCTCATCAACGCGATCCGCTACGGATTTCTCGGGACGAGCGACGTCCCGATCGTGGTCGCACTCGGCGTGACGGCGACGTTTGCGCTCGTCTGCGTCCTGTGGAGCGCGTCGATGTTTCGCACAGGCCGTCGCCTGAAGGCATAGCGCACCGGTGCGCAGGCAGCACTGCGCGCGCAATTTCTGACAAGGTTATTTTCCGTGTTCGCGCTGAACCTGCCGAACGTCCTGACGCTGATCAGGATCCTGCTCGTGCCGGTGCTGGTCGTCGTCATGCTCGGGGAGAGCGCCAACGGCGACCTGTGGGCCGCGATCGTCTTCGCGCTGGCGTCGGCAACCGACGCGATGGACGGCTACCTCGCGCGGACGCGCAACGCGATCACGACGTTCGGCAAGTTGATGGATCCGATCGCCGACAAGCTGCTGATCATCGCGGCGCTCGTCGCGCTCGTGTCGCTCGACCGGCTGGCCGCCTGGGTCGCGATGGTGATCATCGCCCGCGAGCTGACGGTGACGGTCACGCGCATGCAGGCGACGCAGCACGGCGTCGTGATCGCCGCCAGCTCGTGGGGCAAGGCCAAGACGATCACGCAGGTCACGGCGATCTTCTTTCTGATCGCGGTCGGCGTACCATCGCCCACCTGGGTCGACGCGCTCGTCTACGGCATGGTCGCGATCACGATCGTCAGCGGCGTGGACTACTTCTTCGGGCTGCGGCGCGTGCTGCGTGAGGCGGAGGAGCGGCGCGAGGCTGCGGTCGTCACAGCGCCGGCCGAGTCCGGTCGTTCCTAGTGGACCCGTCCGCTAGCAACCACTGAGTAGCGGGCGCGCGCGTCAGCCGGCACCGGCGCTGTCGAGCCAGTCGCGCAGCGAGTGGTGGTGGCGCGCGTGCTCGCCCGTAGCGAGCTCGTGGCGCAGCTCGCCGACCAGGCCGAAGCGCTCGGCGACGACGTTGTGCTGGTGGATCGTTTCGAGGTTCTCCTGCCGCGCGCTGACGAAATGGCTGTCGCTGAGCTCGGGCAGCTCGCCGATCACCCCGCCGATCATCTCGCGCACGCAGTCCTCGACGAAGCGCGGGCGGCGGTGCGCCTTCTCGACGACGGCACCCTCGTCGGTGCGCTTCATGAGCTCGTAGATCTCTGACGACATCGAGCCCTCGACGATGTCCAGCAGCGTCCGCGCCTCGACCTGGAGGTCGCAGCCCTCGGGCATGCCGATGTAGAGGGTGCCCAGGCCGCGCTGGTTGTGCGTTGCGACCGGAACGTGCTCGAAGATGCGCTCGACCTCGTCCTCGCTGAAGCCGTCCTCGAGCAGCCGCTCGCGTGAAGCGCCCATGACGAGCTGTTGCGCGCACGGGCATGCGGTCACGCCCTGCGCCGCGACGCCGACGAGCCGGCGTGTGCCGGCGGCGGAGGCGACCGCCATGCCGCAGAGCGTGTAGATCTCCTGCGTCAGGATCGCCGACACGGGCGCCGGCTTGTGCTCGGGATAGCGTGCGGCGATCGTCACCTCTGCACGCCTGGCGTCCTGGCGCACGCGAACTTCCTCGGCGATGCGCGTGGCGATCGCCTCGGCCTTGAAGCCGGCCTCACCGAGCACGACCTCGCCGATGACCTCGTTGACGACCTCCTCGAAGCGCGACATGTGGGCCCCCTTCTGCTGCGGCCCGAGGTCGACGAAGCACTCCAAGCGCGCCGAGAACAGCTGCTCTTCGCCGTTCTGGCGGATGCGGACGATCTTCTCGATTTCCGTGACGCCGACGCGCGACAGGCTGACGCGCAGGTTCGGCGTCTGTGCCTGGACGTCGCTATTTCGGGCGCTCAGGCGCTGCGGCATTGATCCAGCGTACAAGCCACCTGGCCGTTCGGCCCTTGCGGTGGGGCGATCTTGTGCTATCACTCTCAGGTCGCTCTGCTGAGGGAGACGGGAGAGCGGTGAAGGTTGGGGACGGAATGAGGACACGGCATCCGAGGGGGGCCGACGCATCAAGAATGATCTGCTGGCGGATGAAGCTCCGATTCACGAGCTTGATGAGCTGCGTTCGCTCATCGCGGACAGTCAGGAGCGAGGCTTCCTGACGTTCGACGAGATCTCCACTGCGCTCGAAGAGGTGGAGGTCACGAAGGAGCAGGTCCAGGAGCTGCACAACTACCTCTCCGAGCAGGGCATCGACGTCGTTGGCGCCGACGGCCGCCAGGCGTCCTCCGAAGGCGCCCGCGTCGAGGCCGTGGCCGAGGCGCGAAAGACGCGGGCCAACGGCGGCGTCCCCGATGCGCCCAAGAAGCCCGAGCTCGACCTCACGATCGAGCCCTCGCTCGATTCGCTGCGGCTGTACCTGCGCTCGATCGGCCGCGTGCCGCTGCTCACCGCAGACCTCGAGATCGCGCTCGCAAAGCGCATCGAGCGCGGCGACATGGACGCCAAGCAGCACATGGTCGAGGCAAACCTGCGGCTTGTGGTATCGATCGCCAAGGGGTATCTGGGCCGCGGGCTGACGTTCCTGGATCTCATCCAGGAGGGGTCGCTCGGGCTGATCCGGGCGGTCGAGAAGTTCGACTACCGCCGCGGTTACAAGTTCTCGACGTACGCCACGTGGTGGATCCGCCAGGCCGTGACGCGTGCGATCGCCGACAAGGGCCGCACGATCCGCATCCCGGTGCACATGGTCGAGAAGCTCAACAAGGTCGTGCAGGTTGAGCGCCAGCTTGTCCAGTCGCTCGGGCGCGAGCCGTCTCCCGAGGAGATCGCCGGCAGCCTCGAGTGCACCCCGCGCGAGGTGCGCGACATCCTGCGGATGTCCCAGCAGCCGATCTCGCTGGAGCGCCCGGTGGGCGAGGAGGACGAGTCCGAACTCGGCGACTTCGTCGAAGACGAGAACGCCGTCTCGCCGTTCGAGCTCGCTTCGGAGAACCTGCGCCGCGAGAACGTGCGCCGCGCGCTGGCGGCGCTGCCCCAGCGCGAGCGCGAGGTCATCGAGATGCGCTTCGGGCTCACGGGGAACCGTCCGCGGACGCTCGAGGAGGTCGGCCGCGCATTCAATGTCACACGCGAGCGGATCCGCCAGATCGAGAACCACACGCTGAAGAAGCTCGAGTCGCTGCCGGAGGCACAGAAGCTGCGCGACGCCTCCTGAACCGCCGTTCGCGGTTGCGCGTATGGAGGGACATGCGTTTGATGTGTGTCGTCGGGATGGTGCTCCTGGCGCTGGCGGGCCTGGCGGTTTCCGGATGCGGATCGTCAGAAGGCTCTGACACGCCGGCCGCATCGACGTCGACGACCGTGCAGCCCGCTGTCGCCGAGTCGGATGCCGAGGCGGCGGCGCCGCCTGGAGCGGACCACTCGCGCGAGCGTGAGGGGACGGGCGGTGTTCTGAATGGGACGTTCACCCGCCTCAACGGAGAGCGTGACGATCTGTCGGCGTATCGCGGCAAGGTGGCGCTCGTGGTCAACACCGCCACCGCGTGCGGCTACACGCCGCAGTTCGAGAGCCTCGAGGCGCTGTACCGCGCCCGCCGCGCGGACGGGTTCGTCGTGCTCGGCTTCCCGGCCAACGACTTCGCCGGCCAAGAGCCGCGCTCGGACAAGGAGATCGCTGAGTTCTGCAAGGCCAACTACGGCGTGACCTTCCCGATGTTCTCCAAGACCGCGGTCACCGGCGACGACGCGAACCCGTTGTTCCGGCGATTGTCGGCCGCCGCCGGAGCGCCCGAATGGAACTTCAACAAGTACCTCGTCGACCGCCGCGGGAAGGTCGTGGCGCGGTTCGGGGCAGGGACCGAGCCGGACGCGTCCGAGTTGAAGGACCGGCTCGAGAAGCTGCTGTAGGCGCGAGCGTCAGCACCTGACGGTAGGGC
>DATLNO010000109.1:0-9520 GCA_035536715.1 Solirubrobacteraceae bacterium | reverse complement strand
GACACCGGCAACCTCGGCGGCGTCGAGGCCGAGTCGCCGCCCTGGCACGGCCAGCCCTGCTCGGCGGAGGTGTCGCTGCCGCCGATGGGCGTCGTGTGGCTCGTGCCCGAAGAGCGCCCGGCGCCGGCCCGGCCGCCCAGCACGCCTGTTGTGGCGCGGTAGCGCCGTGGCGTCCGCGGCGCTACCGCGCCGTGGCGTGCCGCGCGGGCGTGCGCGCGGGCTGAGAGTTCAGCTGCACTGCATCGATGAGAAACAGGGACGTTCGCTGTGGCAGCCCGTCCGGGCTGGAGGAACGAGCCGTACTGTGTCGCATCAACCCGCTGCCGTCGCGCCCCAGTCCGCGGCTTCCACGTCGGCGATCTTCTGGGAGAAGAACCACTTGTGGCCCTCGGGATCGGTCGCCCCGAAGCGGCGCTCGCCGTAGCCCTGGTCGGCCGGCTCCTCGGTGATCTGCGCACCCGCCTCGCGGGCGCGCTCGCAGAGGGCGTCGACGTCCTCGAGTCCGTCGACGATGACCAGTACCGTGGGGCTGCCCAGAGTGGCGGGGTTGCGGTACTCGTGTCCCGCGCCCGACGGGTCGCCGAGGTAGACGTGGTCGTCGCCGAGGCGCGCCTCGGCATGATTGACCCTGCCGTCGGGGCCGGGGTGGCGCAGCACCTCCTCGAATCCGAACGCACGCGCCAGGAACGCGAGCGCGGCGTCGACATCGGCGTAGAGCAGGTAGGGGGTGATCGTGATGGTCATGGTGCAGAGGGTCGCATGCTGCCGAGGTCGTGACGACGCTCACGCGCGTGCTCGTCGAGGCGAAGCGCTCGTCAGGCGGCGCGGCCGCCCGTCGCGAGCAGCGTGACGCCGGGAAACTCCAGGCCATCACCGACGCGGTACGGCGCAGTGCGCTCACGCAGATCGGCCACCAGCGCCTCCTTGGTGGCTGCCGGCATCCTGGCGAGGATCTGCGAGAGCGGTCCCGCCAGCGCCGACGTCCTGGACCACCAGTCGTCGAAGGAGGCCGACTGCAGCGGCACTGGCACGTCGCGCACCTCGACGTTCTCCAGCCCCGCATCGCGCATCAGCTCGGCGACGCGTCCCGCGTCCTCGAGCGAGAACGGGCCCGGGACGCCGGGCGGTGGGACCGGCCGGCCCAGCTGCGCGGCAACCGCGTCGAAGATCAGCGACATCCAGGGGTTGCGCTCGCGCGGGCCCCAGACCGCGAAGGCGGCCCGCCCGCCGGGGCGCAGGATCCGGCGCACCTCGCGCAGGGCTGCCGCCGGCTCGGGAACGAACATCAGGCCCTCACGGCAGAGCACGACGTCATAGGACTCGTCGGGCTGCTCGATGCACTGCAGGTCGAGCACGCAGGTGCTGACGTTGTCGATGCCCTGGTCCGTGGCGCGCTGCGCCGCGATCGCGATCATCTCGGCGGCGACGTCGGACAGGACGGCCTCGCCGGGGGCGACGAGCTTTGCCGCCGCCAGGCCGATTCCGCCCGGCCCGCAGGCGAGATCGAGCACACGCTCTCCGCGCTGCGGAGCCGCGAGCGCGAGGATCTGCGCCGTGGAGTCGGCGTGGCGTGCCTCCAGGAAGTCGGCGTGCTCGCTCCACGCGGGGGCCACGGCGCTCCACATGCTGCGCATACGTGGGCGCAGATCCTCCGGGCCGAGGGCCGAGATCGGCTGCGGAGCGTCCGCCTGCTCGATGATGCTCTGCGTGTCCATGTTCGCGTCTCCCGTAGGGCTCCCTACAATTAGCTACATGCAGAGAGTATTGAAGTTAGGCAGAAGATACTCAAATGGCTGAGCCTGTCAAGAGCCCGCGTCGCTACGACTCGCCGCGACGGCGCGAGCAGGCCGCCGCGACGCGCCGCGACATCCTCACCGCGGCCAAGCCGCTGTTCGAGCGCGACGGCTACGCGGCGACGACGATGGCCGCGATCGCGGCCGAGGCCGGCGTCGCCACGAAGACCGTGTACGCCGCCTTCGAGAGCAAGAGCGGCGTGCTGCGAGCGCTGTGGCACCTGCTGCTGCGCGGCGACCAGGACGAGGCGCCGGTGGCGCAGCGCGAGTGGTACCGGCGGCTCCTCGAGGAGCGCGACCCCGAGCGCAAGCTGCAGCTCGCCGGCGGCGCGGCGCGGGCGGTCAAGGAGCGCGCCGGCGCGCTGATGTTCGTCATTCGCAGCGCGGCCCCCACGGAGCCCGACACCGCGGAGCTGTGGGCGCGCATCCAAAGCGACTTTCATGACAACCAGCGCGTCATCGTCGAGAGCCTGCACACCGCAGGGTCGCTGCGCGCGGATCTCGATGTCGCGCACGCGAGCGACATCCTGTGGACGCTCAACCATCCCGACACGTGGCACCTGCTCGTCGGCGAACGTGGATGGAGCCCGGCGCAGTGGGAGCACTGGTTCGTCGAGACGGCCCGCGCCCAGCTGCTCGAGCCGTCGCCCTAACCGTCCTGCGGCGCCCGGCCCGGCCCGCGCAGCATGTAGCCCCAGCGCTCGCGCCACGTGCGGGCCGTGCGCACGTCGCGCGATCGCCTTGGACTCGTCGAAGGCGACCTCGGTCGGCTTGAACGTCTCGATGTTCCTCGTCAGGCCGTAGCGCACGCGCTCCTGCTCGCCCGCGAACGGGCCGAACAGCGCCGGGCGGCATCGGCGCCGACACACAGGCGCAGTTCCATGATCGAACGCAACAGCGTGGGGTCGGGGGCCTCGCCGGCGGTCAGTGGTAGCTGCGCGAGCAGGTCGAGGCCGCCGGTGGCGCGCCAGTCGTGCACCCGCGTCGCGCCGCGGTGGGACACCGACACGAGCCCTGCCTGCTGTAGCGCTTGACTGCCGCCGAGGATCCCGTCGCGCACGCGCACGAAGATCATTTCCGAGAGGGGGGCTGCGATCCACGACCCGGTCAGCGGACCTCGTCCAACATCCGTCCAGCCCGATCTGCGGGCGTGCTGGCGCGCTCGCGCTTTGCCCGCAGCGACACCCGGCGTGGCGCCAAGTCCGGAAAGCGCCGCATCACGGGGGTTTGGCGGCCACACCTCGAACCGTGGGCGTTCACAAGCACTCGACAGGCTGCCGGTGCATCCAGCGTTCATGGGGCTCCTCCGGCTCACGAACCCAGCGGAGGGCGCCGATGGAGCCGCATGCCCTCCCGCCCCGCAACCGGTCCTGCTTTCTCGCGCCTGCTCCTCGCGGGACACGGTCCGTCGACCTCGCAGGGGCCGCCGCACTTCGGGATCTACTCGGGCGGCCCGAGCGACGCGGTGAACCCGAAGGCGCCACTGAAACCTGAGAGAACTCTGTGAGGCGCCTCGCTTCGCTGAAGGAGCGGGGTACTAGCCCGTTCGTGACACACCTCGACACGAGCTGGACGGCCTGATGGCCCCGCTCGTCGAATTTCGCGTCGGAGACGGCGGCGTCGAGGCACCCGGTGTCGGCTCGGACTCCGAGAGCCGCAACGGCTACGAGCCGCCCGGCTTTCACCCCCGCCGCCGCTGGCGGCGGCGCTACCGGCACAACCGGTATCTGCGCGACATGCTGACCGGCCCACAGCGGGCGACGCTCGCGGGTCTCATCCTCCTCTGGGCGACATGCACGCTCTGGTCGGTCAGCTGGTGGCTGGAGCCGCAGCACTGGGACTCGCTGACCGGACTGGTGCTCAACTCGGTCCTGCTCGGGATCGAGCTTGTCCTCATGCCGGTGTACCTGTACGTGTGGCTGTGGCGGATGAAACGCCCCGATCCGACGCAGGAGGTGCCGCAGCTGCGGACCGCGATGATCGTGACGAAGGCGCCCAGCGAGCCGTGGGTCGTCGTGCGCAGGACGCTCGAGGCGATGCTCGAGCAGGACTTCCCCTACACCTACGACGTCTGGCTCGCCGATGAGCGCGTCGAGCCGGACACACGGGCGTGGTGCGAGGAACACGGGGTGCGGATCTCGTCGCGCGAGGGCGTTCCCGACTACCACCAGGCGTCGTGGCCGCGCAGGACGCGCTGCAAAGAGGGCAACCTCGCGTTCTTCTACGACATCTGGGGTTACCGGCTCTACGACGTCGTCGCCCAGCTCGATGCCGATCACGTGCCCGCGCCCGGCTACCTGCGCCACATGGTGACGCCGTTCGTCGACGATGACGTCGGCTACGTCGCTGCGCCGAGCATCTGTGACAACAACGCCGACCATTCGTGGTCGGCACGCGGACGGCTGTTCGTCGAGGCGGTGCTGCACGGGCCGATGCAGGCAGGCCACACGGGCGGCTTCGCGCCGAGCTGCATCGGCTCGCACTACGCGGTGCGCACCGCTGCGCTGCAGGAGATCGGCGGCATCGGCCCCGAGCTCGCCGAGGACTTCACGACGACGCTGATGATGAGCTCGCACGGCTGGCAGGGCGTCTTCGCGATCGACGCCGAGGCACACGGCGACGGACCCGAGTGCCTGGAGGACTGCCTGACCCAGGAATTTCAGTGGTCGCGCAGCATGATGAACGTCGTGCTCGGCGTGAACGGCTCCTACTGGACCGGGCTGAGCACGCGCGCCAAGCTGCGGCTGGGCTTCTGCCAGGTTTGGTATCCGCTCTTCGCGGTCCTCATGCTGCTGTCGATCCTGCTGCCGCTGGCGGCGGTCTTCACGCAGACGCCGCTCATGCAGGTCGGCCTCGGCGACTTCTACAAGCACATCGCACCAGGGATGCTCGTGCTCGTCGCGACCGTGCTCTGGCTGCGCGCCCTGGACTGGCTGCGTCCGCGCAGCGCACGGGCGGTCTCCTGGGAGGTCGTGCTCTTTCAGCTCATCCGCTGGCCCTGGGTGCTGCTGGGCTGCGCGCACTCGATCGTCGGGCGGATCGCGGGCCGGCAGTTCGGGTTCAAGGTGACGCCCAAGGGG
The DNA here is from genome assembly GCA_035536715.1 of Solirubrobacteraceae bacterium. Classification (GTDB taxonomy): domain Bacteria; phylum Actinomycetota; class Thermoleophilia; order Solirubrobacterales; family Solirubrobacteraceae; genus CADCVQ01. The sequence continues at coordinate 4,647 of DATLNO010000109.1, read as the reverse complement.
CGCTCGGGCATCCTGCCGCTCCCGACGCGCGTCGTAGCGCCCTATCTGTTCATCGCCGTCGTCTCGGCGCTCCCGACGCTGTTGAGCGTCGATGCCGGAGCGGCCGGCGGATACCTCAAGCTCGCGCTCCTCAATGCCGGGCTGTACCTGTTTGCCGCGGCCGCGATCGTCGTGCTGCACGTGCACGAGCATCCGTCCGGGACGCGCCGCGTCGTGCTGCGGTCGATCGCCCCCAAGGCGGTCGCCACCGCCGCGTGCTCGATGTTTCTGCTGGTTGGCCTGGGGCTGCAGGGATTCGGCGGCCAAGGTGCCCAGCCGGCGCTCGCGAGCCCGATCGTGAGTGCTCCGCTGGCCGCGGGCGTGCCACAGCTGGGCGTATCGACGCAGTCGCTGGCGAAGAACCCGACGATGCCTTGGCGCCCGGGCGACCTTGCCGAGGTCAACGCCTTCGAGCAGATGAGCCAGGCACACGTCGGAATCGTCCAGTGGTTCGCCGACTGGCGCCACTCGAGCCCCGATGTCGCGCAGCTGCGCGCGGTCGCCGCCCGCGGAAGCACGCCGCAGATCACGTGGGAGCCGTGGGACAGCCTCGCGAGCACGGTGCAGACGCGCTACACCCTGGCGTCGATCATCGGCGGTTCGCACGACGACTACATCCGCTCGTGGGCGCGCACGCTGAGCAGCTATGGCGGCCCGGTGCAGCTGCGCTTCGCCCAGGAGATGAACGGCTATGTCTATCCCTGGGTCGAGGGCCTGAACTCCAACCGCCCGGGCGAGTTCGTCCGCGCGTGGCGCCACGTTCACGACATCTTCACGGCCGAGGGCGCGACGAACGTCCGCTGGGTCTGGACTCCGGTGACCGGCCGCCTGAAACGCGCGCAATACCCGGGTGACAACTACGTCGACATCGTCGGGCTGTCGGGCTTCAACGGCGGCACCGAGTTGGACTGGAGCGGGTGGCGGACGTTCGCGGACGCGTTCGACGGCCCGATCCAGGAGCTGCGCCACATCGCGCCGGACAAGCCCGTCCAGATCAGCGAGGTCGCGACCGCGTCGCAGGGCGGCAACAAGCCCCTGTGGATCAAGGAGATGTTCGACTACGTCATCGCCCATCCGTTCATCAAGGAAGTGCTCTGGTTCGACCTGCCCAAGCAGGTGGACTGGCGGGTGGCGACGTCGCCTTCTGCCGAGCGCGCGTTCGGCGAGGGCGCGGCGCGCATGCAGGGCAGGGCAATCCCCATTCCCGTGCCCGCGCCGCAGTTGACGGTGCGCGCGCCGCAGTAGCCGCTCGGCTTCGCTTCGATCGACGCCTGCTGGGTACCTTGGGGCGGATGTCAGAGGCCATCGAGCTCCATCCATGGGAACGCCGGCTCGGTGCGACGCCGCTCGATGACGGCATCGTCGAGTTCCGCGTGTGGGCGCTGGACGCCGACGACGTCCGCGTGCGCGTCGCGGGCGAGGACCATACGCTGACTCCCGTCGGCGAGGGGGTGCACGCGGGGCAGGTGGCTACGCAGGGCGGCGAAGACTACGTCTACGTGCTCGGTGACGACGCGTGGCCCGATCCCGCCTCGCGCCACCAGCCCGAGGGCCTGCGCGGCCCCTCGCGCGTGGTGGACACCAAGGCGTTCTCCTGGACCGACGCGGCCTTCACGCCGCACGCGCTCGAGGAGCTCGTCATCTACGAGCTGCACGCAGGCGCGTTCACCGGCGAGGGCACGTTCGACGCGGCGGTCGAGTACCTCCCCGGCCTGGCGGAGCTCGGCGTCACGGCGATCGAGGTCATGCCGATCGCCGAGTTTCCCGGCCGCCACGGCTGGGGCTACGACGGGGTCTACCTGTCGGCTGCGCAGTCCAGCTACGGCGGGCCGCTGGCATTCCAGCGCTTCGTCGACGCGGCCCACGCCAGCGGCCTGAGCGTGATCCTCGACGTCGTCTACAACCACGTCGGCGCGTCGGGAAACCAGGCGCTCGCGGCGTTTGGCCCGTACTTCACCGGGCGCTACTCGACGTTCTGGGGCGAGGCGATCAACTACGACGACGAGTACTCAGAGCCGGTGCGCGAGTGGGTGCTTCAGTCCGCCGAGGGCTGGGCGCGCGACTTCCACGTCGACGGCCTGCGGCTGGATGCGATCCACGCGATCTACGACACCGGCGCCGTGCCGATCATGGGGCAGCTCGCCGACCGCGTGCACGCCGCGCGCTCGGGCGCGCTCGTGATCGCCGAGTCGGGCCTCAACGACCCGAAGGTCGTCCGCCCGCGCGAGCTCGGTGGCTTCGGTCACGACGCGCAGTGGGCCGACGACTTCCACCACGCGCTGCGCGTGCTGCTGACCGACGACCGCGGCGGCTACTACGCGGAGTTCGGCACCGTCGCCGACCTCGCGAAGGCCTTTCACCGGCCCTTCGTACACGACGGCCAGTATTCCGCGTTTCGTAAACGCCGCTTCGGCGCGCCGGCCGGCGACCGCCCGCCGGCGCAGTTCGTCGTGTTCGACCAGAACCACGACCAGGTCGGAAACCGCGCCTTCGGCGACCGCCTGCCCGCGCAGGCGCGCCCGCTGGCGGCGTTCTGCACGCTGCTGTCCCCCTTCACGCCGATGCTCTTCATGGGAGAGGAGTACGGCGAGCCCGCGCCCTTTCAGTTCTTCGCGGACCACATCGACGAGGAGATCGCGACAGCGACGCGAGACGGGCGCCGGCGCGAGTTCGCGTCGTTCGCCGAGTTCGCCGGCGAGGAGGTCCCCGATCCGCAGGATCCCGCGACCTACGAGCGCTCCAAGCTCACGCGGGAGCGCGACGAGGGCATCGCGGACCTGTACGCCAGACTCCTTCGTGTGCGCCGCGAGCTTCCCGACGATGAGGTGCAAACCGACCTCGACGAGGCCGCACGGTGGCTGGTGGTCGACCGCGGGCTCTACCGTCTGGCCTGCAACTTCGGCGACGAGGCCCAGCGCGTGCCTGCCGGCGACGGCCGCAGCGAGGTCGTCCTCGCGACCAGCCGCGACGTTTCCTTGAGCGGTGGCGCAGTTCTTCTGGCGCCCCTGTCGGGAGCACTGATTCGATGAGCACACAGCAGGCGCGAGAACAGCAGCTCGAGGTCTGGCCCGGGCGCCCCTTCCCGCTCGGTCCGACGTGGAACGGGCGCGGGACGAACTTCAGCATCTTCAGCGAGAACGCCAAGCGCGTCGAGCTGTGCCTGTTCGACGAGGATGACATCGAGACGCGCATCGAGCTCGTCGAGCGGACCGCCCACAACTGGCACTGCTACCTGCCCGGTGTCGGCCCGGGGCAGCGCTACGGCTACCGCGTCTACGGCCCCTACGACCCCGAGAGCGGCAAGCGCTTCAATCCCAACAAGCTCCTGATCGATCCCTACGCGAAGGCGATCGAGGGCGAGATCCGCTGGGAGCAGAGCAGCACGCTGCCCTACATCCCCGACGAGTCCGAGACGGCGGACCTCGAGCTCGACGACGAGGACGACGCCGATGCGATCCCGAAGAGCCTCGTCGTCGATCCGGGCTTCGACTGGGAGGGCGACCGCCTGCTCGGAACGCCGTGGAACCAGACGGTCATCTACGAGGCTCACGTCAAGGGCTTCACGATGCTGCATCCCGATGTCCGCGAAGACCTCCGTGGGACGTATGGCGGGCTCGCCTCAGAGCCGGCGATCACGTACCTCAAGGATCTCGGCGTCACCGCGATCGAGCTGCTGCCGGTGCACCACAACGCCGACGAGCACTTTCTCGTCGAAAAGGGCCTGTCGAACTACTGGGGTTACAGCTCGATCGGGTTCCTGGCGCCGCACGCCGACTACGCCGCGACCGGCTCGACCGGCGAGCAGGTTCGCGAGTTCAAGGGCATGGTCAAGGCGCTGCACAAGGCCGGCATCGAGGTGATCCTCGATGTCGTCTACAACCACACCGCCGAGGGCAACCACCTCGGGCCGATGCTCGCGTTCAAGGGCATCGACAACGAGAGCTACTACCGGCTCATGCCCGACGACCCGCGCTTCTACATGGACTTCACGGGCACGGGCAACTCGCTGAACCCCGTCCATCCGAGCGTCCTGCGGCTGATCATGGACTCGCTGCGCTACTGGGTCATCGAGTGCCACGTCGACGGGTTTCGCTTCGATCTCGCGTCAGCGCTCGCGCGTGAGCTCTAGGACGTCGACCGCCTGTCGGCATTCTTCGACACGATCCACCAGGACCCCGTGCTGTCGCAGGTCAAGCTCATCGCCGAGCCCTGGGACGTCGGCCCCGGCGGCTACCAGGTCGGCAACTTTCCGGTGCTGTGGACGGAGTGGAACGGGATCTACCGCGACACGATCCGCGACTTCTGGCGCGGCCAGGCGAGCGCCGCGGACTTCGCCAACCGGCTGACCGGATCGAGCGATCTCTACGCCCACGACGGCCGCATGCCGTTCGCCTCGATCAACTTCGTCACCGCGCACGACGGCTTCCCGCTCGCCGATCTCGTCTCCTACAACGAGAAGCACAACGAGGCGAACCTCGAGAACAACAAGGACGGCACGGACGACAACCGCTCGTGGAACCACGGCGTCGAGGGCCCGACCGACGACCCCGAGATCAACGAGCTGCGCGAGCGCCAGCAGCGCAACTTCCTCACGACGCTGCTGCTGTC
>DATLNO010000108.1:0-10155 GCA_035536715.1 Solirubrobacteraceae bacterium | reverse complement strand
CCACTGGCGCCCGTCGACGAAGAACGCCATCGAGGAGGGATGCCATTCGAGCTCGTCGCCCATGCCGAGCTCCTCGTAGAGCTTCACGATGTGGCGGTCGCTCGTGAAGAGGTGGTGGTAGTAGCGCTCGAGCAGGTCGCCGCCGCCGACATCGAGCGTCGCCGCCTGGCCGCCGAGGCCGGGCCAGCGCTCGTAGACGTCGCAGACGTGCCCTTCCTGCGACAGGCGGTACGCGCAGACGAGGCCGGCGACGCCGGCGCCGAGAACTGCGACCCTCATCGCGAGAACCTCCTCCGCGAGTTCACACCGACCGTCGTCGAGCGATGACGCGCTGTCATGTAGCGCGCACCAGAGCCCGCATGCGGTGCAGGCCGCCGTAGCCGGCGATCAGCACGACGAGGCCGATCAGCGTGATCGGCACCGTGACCACGAAGCGCAGCAGCAGCACGTAGGACAGCGCCTGCGCGCCGGTGAAGTCCAAGGCCCGCACGCCGAAGACGACCGCCGCGTCGAACGTGCCAACGTAGCCGGGGCCGCTTGGCACGAGCGCGAACATCGACGCGAGGCCCATGAGGTAGCCGACCTCGAGCAGCGCGAGGTCCAGCCCCACCGCACGCGCCGTCAGCCACCATGCGATCCACTCCAGCGCCCAGATGACGAAGGTGATGCCCAGCAGCTGAAGGCCGTGGTTGGACCGCAGGTTGCGCGTGGCCTCGGCCATCGGCGCCAGGAAGGCGAGCACGCGCTGCAGATGGCCGCGGCGATGCAGGACCCCGGCGACTGCCGCGGCCACCGCTATGAGGCCTGCGACCAGCAGCGCCGCGAACACGAGCCTGCCGGCCGAGGGAAGATCGATCCCACCCAGCACGCCGTAGGCGAGCACGACGAACAGCCCGAGCAGGACGACGACGTCGAGCACACGCTCGGCGACGATCGTGCCGATCGCGCTGCGCGCGTCGGTCTGGGCGCGCGGCGCGATCAGGACGACGCGCAGCGCGTCGCCCGCGCGCGCCGGAAGGACGTTGTTGCCGAAGTTCGCCACAGCGACGAGACCGTACGCGTCGCGGCGTCGCGGCCTCGCCCCGTTGTAGAGCAGCAGCTCGTACCAGCGCTCGGCGCGGGCCGCGCAGCCCGCGAGGTAGAACGCGATCGCGGCGCCGAACTCGGCGAGGTGGGCCGGCGAGCTCGGCAGCGCCGGTGACTGCTGCTGCGTCGCCCACAGGATGACCCCGGCGAGCGCCGCGACCGAGATCATCGCGCCGAGCGCCGTCAGCGCCCGCTGTCTAGACCGAGGTTCGCTGACGCTCATCGTCGGCCGCGGTCACGTTCGACCGCTCGCGCACGACGTACAGCGGGCGGCGCTTGACCTCGTCATAGATGCGCCCGACGTACTCGCCGATCATGCCGATCGCCATGAGCTGGAAGCCGCCGAGCAGCAGCACGGCGACAACCGTCGTCGTCACGCCTGGGACGAACTCGCCGAAGATCCGGAAGATGATCGCGACCGGGATCGCGAGGAAGGCGAGCATCGCGAACACGAAGCCCGCGACCGTGGCGATCTGCAGCGGCACGTTCGAGAAGGACGCAATCGCGTCGAGCGCGAAGTGGATCATCTTGCGGATCGGGTACTTCGTCTTACCGGCCTGGCGCGCCTCACGGCTGTAGGGGACCGAGGTCTGCGTGAAGCCCACCCAGGACGTCATGCCGCGCAGGTAGCGGTTGCGCTCGCGCATCTGCAGCAGCGCGTCGAGCGCGCACCGGTCCAGCAGTCGAAAGTCGCCGGAGTTCGCCGCCAGCGGGACGTCGGAGACCTTGCCCATGATGCGGTAGAACCATTCGGCGGTCTTGAGCTTGAACTTCGATTCGCCCTCGCGGTCGATGCGCGTCGCATAGACGACATCCGAGCCCGCGCGCCAGTGCTCGAGCATCGTCAGGACGAGCTCGGGCGGGTCCTGCAGATCGGAGTCGATCATCACGACGACGTCGCCTGCCGCGTGGTCGAGCCCCGCGGTGATCGCCGTCTGGTGGCCGAAGTTGCGCGACAGCGTGATGACCTTGACGCGATCGTCGGCGCGGGCGATCGCGGCAAGGATCTCGGGCGTGCGGTCGGTCGAGCCGTCGTCGACGACGACGAGCTCCCAGGGCAGGCCGTCGAGCGCCGTGCGAACCCGGTCGCAGAACGCTTGCGCGGTGCCCTCCTCGTCGAGCATCGGCGCGACGATGCTCAGCAGGCCCAGATGCCGTTCCGCCACGCCGCTGATCGTAGTCGTGTGGTTCGTGCCGTGGATCCGGACCCGTATGGGTGGCTGATCGGCGGCTGCCCAGACGGGTCCGGATTCGCAGCGCGGGCCACCTAACCTAGGCTGCCCCGCGTGACCCGTTGTGCAGCCTGTGGCGCCTCGACGCTTGTTCCGCACCTCAAGGTGGCAGGCGACGCGGGTCCGGACGGCCTGATCCCGACGACCGACAAGTTCGGCACGACGCTCGCCGACATCGTCCGCTGCACGGCCTGCGGTCATCGCCAGACCGACCCGATGCCCGCCGACGCGGTGCTCGAGAGCGCCTACGCCGACGCCGCCTCGGAGGACTACGTCGCCGAGGAGTCCGGCCAGCGCGAGACGGCGCGGCGGGCGCTGGAGCGCATCGAGGCGCTGCTCACGCCGGTGCCGATCCCGCCGCACAACGGGGGTCCGCGCCGCCGCACGCTGCTCGACCTCGGCTGCTGGGTCGGCTTTCTGCTTTCCGTGGCCGAAGGGCGCGGCTGGGACGCGACCGGCGTCGAGCCGTCCGAGTTCGCATCGTCGTTCGCCCGCGACAGACTCGGCCTGGACGTGCGCACCGGCGACCTCTTCACGACCGAGCTGCCACGCAACCATTACGACGCGATCGTCATGGGCGACGTGATCGAGCACCTGCCGCGCCCTGGCGAGGCGCTCGACCGGATGGCCGAGCTGCTGCGACCGGGCGGGATCGCCTGGCTGGCGCTGCCCGACGCCGGCAGCGCGGTGGCGCGCGGGATGCGCTCGCGCTGGTGGTCGGTGATCCCGACGCACGTGCAGTTCTTCACGCGCGGCTCGCTGCGCGCGCTGCTGGAGCGCCACGGGTGGACGGTGCTCGACATCGCGAGCGCGCCGAAGGCCTTCAGCGTGCGCTACTACCTCGAGCGAGTGGGCGGCTACTCGCCGGGGCTCGCGCAGCTGCTCGTGCGCGGCGCCCGGGCGGCGCGACTCGCCGACCGCATGTGGGCGCCGGACTTCCATGACCGGATGGCGGTCATCGCGCGGCCGCCGGAGCGCGATGACGACGATGACGAGGACGGCTGAGGTCGTGCGCCTCTTGACTTAAGTATTTACTTGTATATGCTCCGGTGTGTAAGCAAGAACAGGAGAGCTGCATGACCGAATCCACATCGAAGGACAAGCAGATCACCATCGACGTCCCCGAGGACCGCATCCCCGAGTTCTACGCGTTCTACGGGCGCTTCCTCGCCGGGCGTCGCGGTGGCCGGCGCGGCGGCCCGATCCACGGAGGGCACCGTTGCGGCGGGCCGCACCGCAGGCCGGCGGACGAAACCGCAGTGCCCGAGGCCGGGACGCAGACGGCCTGATGGCCGACAAGCAGATCACGGTCGCCGTGCCGGAGGAGCGCGTGCCGGAGTTCTACGTCTGGTTCGCGAGCTTCCTGTCGGCCGAGCCCGGCGCGCCGCCCTGGGGCGGCCGCCGCGGTCGCGGGCCTGGCCGCGGGCCCGGCGGGGGTCCGGGCGCACGGCACCACGGCTTCGGTGACCCCGCCGCCTGGTCGGCTGCGGACACGGAGTCCGCGACCTGGCTGTACGGCAAGCTCGCCCCGCCCGCCCGCGCACTGTTCGACCTGCTGATCGACGCGCCCGGCGAGCGAATGTCCGGCAACGACATCGCGGCCCGCCTCGGGCTGGAGAAGGGCGCCCACGGCGTCGCCGGAATCCTCGCGTGGCCCGGGCGCTACTCACGCAAACTCGGCCGCGAGCTGCCGCTGGCGACCGAGGGACGCGAGGACGGCGGGACCGAGTACTACATGGAGCCCGCCATCGCCCAGCTGTTCGCCGCGGCGCGGAGGCGGCAGCTCTAGCGCAGCAGCGGTCGCAGGTCCGCGATCGTGGCGGCGCCGCGTTCGGTGACGTCGCCGTAGGTGTAGGCGAGGTGGTTGGAGCGGCGCCGGCGTGCGACGTCGGTCTCGAAGGCGTGGCGGGTGGCGTGGTAGCGGTAGGTGACGAGCTCGATCGTGAGGTCCAGGTGCGGCCAGCGGCAGTCGACCTTGTCGCCGTTGTGGTCGATGTTCGTGCGTGGCAGCGGGAGCGCGTGGGTCTGCAGCAGTGCGAGGAAGGCGTCCTCGAGCATCGACAGCGTGACGTCTGATCCGAGCGCGCGGCGCAGCTTGTTGGCGCCGGGCTTGTGCGGGTTGCGTGCAATGCACGCCTCGATCTGCTCGGGCCTCGTGCGGTGGCGCACCCACGCCTCGTGGCAGATGCGAGTGAGCTCAATGGGCGTGGTCGTGGGCGCGAGGTCCAGCAGGATCCGCGGGACGATCGTGATCGGGATCCCGTCCTGGACCGTGACGTCGAGGGGATCGAGCGACCTGACGCGATGGATGACGATCCCCGGCCGCCGTCGATGCGCCAGGGTCGCAACGGTGACCTCGGGCGCAGGCATCCGCCACGGCCAGATCCCCATCAGGTACGCGTCGGCGCGATGGCTCGCGACAGCGCCGCTTCCTGCAGCGAGCACGGCCGACAGGTAGATGCCTCGCGGCGTCCGGCCCGGATGGCCGAGCGTGAAGACGCCGTGGTGCTCGCGCCGCAGGCGCCCGTCCAGAACCCAGCGCTTGATCCGATCCGGGTCCGCGCCCGCAGCGACCAACTGCGGATGCGTGATCCGGCCGTATTGCCGCGCGGCGATCCGGGCGACCGTGGCATGCAAGGGGCGCATATAGCCCCTCAGGTGCCAACCGCACGAATCTCGCCCCCAGTTGCACCCCGCATGGCACCTCAGGGGCGAATGGCGCCCCTCAGGTGCCAAGGTCGCCCGCGGCCGCCGTCTCCAGCGCCCCGGCGGGTCGCCAAGTGCCCCACGGGGCACCATCCCTCCATGCCACAACCTCTGGACAGCACCGTCGCGCTCGTCACCGGCGCCAGCAGCGGAATCGGGGAGGCGACGGCGCGCGAGCTCGCGCGGCGCGGAGCGGCGGTCGCGATCGCGGCCCGCCGCGGCGCCCGGCTCGAGGAACTCGCCGAGAGGATTCGCGAGCGCGGCGGTACGGCGCTGCCGATCGAGGCGGACGTCACCGACCAGGAGCAGGTCAGGACGATGGTCGAGCGCACCGTCGACGGCCTCGGGCGCCTGGACATCGTCGTCAACAACGCCGGCGTCATGCTGCTCGGGCCGATCGAGGACGCCCCCACCGACGAATGGGACCGGATGATCGACCTCAATCTCAAGGGCCTGCTCTACGTCGCCCACGCGGTGCTGCCGCACCTCCTCCAAGCAGCCGAACAGGACCCGCGCCACGTCGCCGACATCGTCAACATCAGCTCCGTCGCGGGACGCGTCGCGGGGAGGAACGCGGGTGTGTACAACCTCACGAAGTTCGGCGTCGGCGCGTTCAGCGAGTCGCTGCGCCAGGAGGTGACCGGCCGGCACGTGCGGGTCTCCGTCGTCGAGCCGGGAGCCGTCGACACCGAGCTGCCCGGCCACAACCGGCCCGAGATCCAGGAGCTGCTGCTGGGCCGCATCGGCGACATCGAACGGATGGAGTCCGAGGACATCGCCGACGCGATCACCTACATCGTGACCCGCCCGCGGCGGGTCGCGATCAACGAGCTGCTGATCCGCCCGTCCGAGCAGGAGCGCTGAAACTCAGCGGCGGGCGCGCAGCCCGAACGGCGGCCGCACCCCGCGCGTGCGCTTCGCCTGCACCACCCGCCGGCGACGCCGCGCGGCCGGCAGCGCGCGCAGCGCCGCCCAGTAGGCCCGCAGCAGGTGGCGCTCGCGCAGCAGCACGTGCCCCAACGCGAGCATCTCGTAGAACGCGATCCGGTGCAGATCGCCGCGCACATCGGCCCACGAGTCGTTCTTGACCATCATCAGCAGACGGTTGCGAAACTGCAGCCGGCGGTGTGCCTCCGGCAGCCCGTTGCGGGTCGTCGGCGAGTAGAAGCGCATGTGCCACGCCACGGCCCGCGGCTCGTACATGCAGCGCCAGCCCAGCAGCCGCGCGCGCCACGCGAGGTCGACGTCGGATGCCCACAGCTCGAGGTCTTCGTCGAGCACCTCGCTGCCGACGGCGCATGCTGCGAGCACCTCACGGCGATAGAGCACGCACGCCCCGTCGCCGCCGAAGACCTCCGCCGCCTCCAGATAGCCGCTCGCCGGCTCGTCGTGGCCGACGAGGCCGTTCTTGCGACGCCGGTCGATGACCATGCCGACGGCATCGAGCCGGTCGAGGCGATCCGCGGCCTCCATCCCGGTCGAGCGCACGAGGCGGGGCGCGACGGAGCCGACGCCGCGCTGTGAGAGCCGCGGTCGCGCTGCTGCCAGAAAGCCCTCGTCGAGCACGCAGTCGGCGTTCAGCAACAGCACCGCGTCGCCCTCCGTCGCGACGATGCCCGCGTTGATCGCCGCCGCGTATGACACGCGCTCGTGCAGGCCCAGCACGCGGGCCCCGTGCGCTTCCGCGATCGACCGCGTCGTGTCCGAGGAGGCGTTGTCGATCACGACGACCTCCGCGCCCTCCTGTGCGACAGCGGCAGGCAACGAACGGGCGAGCAGATGTGCTTCGTCGACGCTGAGCACGAGCACGGTCGTGCGTCCGAGCGCCTCACCATCGGGAGCTCGCGCCGCGCCGCTCACGTCAGCATCTCCTCGTAGACCGCGACGGTCAACGCGGCGGTTGCCGCCCAGGAGAGCACAGAGCCGCGCTCACGCCCGAGCCGCGACAGCTCGGCGTGGCGCGCGCGGTCGCCGACGACGCCGCGGATCGCCGCCGCGATGTCGCCGACATCGAGCGGGTCGAAGTACGCCGCAGCGGCGCCGCCCGTCTCGGGCAGCGCTGTCGCGCGGGCGGCCACGACCGGCACGCCCCGCGCCATCGCCTCGACGATCACCAGGCCGAAGCCCTCGTAGAGCGACGGGTGGACGAGGACGTCGGCGCCGCGCATCAGCGCGTCCAGGCGCGCGTCGGAGAGGTAGCCGGTGAAGCGCACCGGCTCGCCGCCGGCGGCCTCGCGCACGCGCGCGGCCTCCGGGCCGCTGTCCACGCCGGCCAGCACGAGCCGGTGCTCCAGCCCCTCCTTGCGCAGCACGCGAAACGCCTGCACGAGGCGCATGAGGTTCTTCTTGGGCCGCAGGTCTCCCACGGTGAGCAGATACGGGCCGTCGTTGGGCACGGCGACATCGCCGATCGTCAGCGACGGGGCGTTCGGGATGACCCGCACGCGCGCCTCGTCGACGCCATAGCGGCGGATGACGTCCTGCGCGGTGTAGCTCGACACGCAGATCACGCGCTGAGCGGAACGCGCGGCGCGGCGCGTGAACGCGCGGTACTTCCAGCCGGTCCGCTTGGAGAAGTCGTCGGGAAAGACCTCGAAGGCGAGGTCGTGGATCGTCACGACGCCCATGCAGGGGCGCGCCAGCGGCAGAAAGCAGTTGGGCGCGTGGACGAGGTCGGCCCGTTCGCGGCGCAGGCGGATCGGCAGCTCGATCTGCTCGAACAGGACCTCCGGCCCGCGGCCGCCCTTCTCGATGACGTGGTAGTCGAGGCCGGGCCGCTCGGGCAGCGCGTGGACGAGCTCACGCACATAGCGGCCCCAGCCACGCAGCTGCGGGTCGAAGGCATCGCGGGCGTCGATGGCAACGATCGGCACGCCGGAACCATGTCACGCGCCGTACCGTCGCGCGGGATACCCTCCCGGCCTGCATGTGGAGGCGAACCCTGTCGATCTCGCTGACCCGCACGATCCGGGCTCCCGGCCGATGACCCAAGCCCGCGTTCACCTGTTTCGCTCCGATGACCGCCGCTCCCTCGCGCAGCGCGGACGACGGCTGGCGCTGCAGGCGGGCAGCCTCGCACAGCTGCCGCGGCCGGTGGCCGGCTTCTGGTTGCGCGCGATGCGCCGGGCACAGGCCGACCACGACACGTGGAGCATCGACGTCGCCTGCCGGCCCGCCGAACTGCGCGTCCTGCTCGACACGCTTGCCGGCGCGCAGCGCGTCGCGGAGATCGGCACCGCCGCGGCTTGGACGACCTGCTGCCTGACGCTCGCCCAGCCCGGTCGCGAGGTCCGCTCGTGGGATGTCGAGGCGCATCCCGAGCGCGAGCGCTACCTTCGCCTGCTGTCGGCCGAGCAGCGCGCCCGCGTGCATCTGCACGACCGGCCCGGCGGCTCGGGCCCGGCTGACCCGCCACCCGTCGACGCCGTCTTCATCGATTCCTCGCACGAGTACGACGAGACGGTCTCCACATTTCGTACCTGGGAGCCTGCGCTCGCGCCGGGCGGGATCGTCGCGTTCCACGACTGGCAGGACGACGCCTACCCCGGCGTGACCGAGGCCGTCCGCGACCTCGGCCTGCAGGGCGAAGGCCGCGGCCATCTGTTCGTCTGGCGCAAGGACGGCCGGTAGTGGATCCGTCCGGGTCCACTAGCATCCAGCTCGTCGTGCCAGAGGCCACGGAAGCCATCATCGAATCCACGGAAGCTCGCCAGTCGAGGATCTTCGAGCTCCCCATCGAGCTCGGCCATCCCGACGAGCTGCTGCAGCGCATCGTCGGGTGGGTCGGCCGCGACGAGCCGACGCGGCGCGTCATGTATGTCAACGCGCACGTGCTCAACCAGTCGCGCGAGGATCCGGCGCTGCGCGTCGCCCTCGAGCAGGCCGACCTCGTCTACTGCGACGGCTACGGCGTCCGGCTGGCGGCCAAGGCGCTGAGCGCCGAGATCCCGCACCGCATGACCGGCGCCGACTGGATCTGGAACCTCGCCGCGCTCTGCGAGCAGCTGGACCGTTCCGTCTACCTGCTGGGCTGCGATCCGGGTGTCGCCGCGCAGGCCGGCCAGCGGCTGCGCCGGGCGCATCCGCGCCTGCGCGTCGTCGGCACCCACCACGGCTACTTCGAGATCGGCTCGGGCCACGATGAGCGCGTCATCGAGGACATCAACGCGCGCAAGCCCGACATCCTGCTCGTCGGTATGGGCACCCCCAAGCAGGAGATCTGGGCCCAGCGCACGGTCGACCGCCTGAACTGCGACGTGCTGTGGAGCGTCGGCGCGCTGTTCGATTTCGTCAGCGGCCGCGTGCCGCGCGCGCCGGCGGCACTGTCGGACAACGGCCTGGAGTGGATCTTCCGCCTGGCGATCGAGCCCAAGCGGATGTGGCGGCGCTACCTCGTCGGCAACCCAATCTTCCTGCACCGGGTCATGGCGCAGGCGCGCGAGCGCCACGACGCCTGATCGACAGCAGCCGTCACACCACCGAGGTGCGTGCCGGGTCCGCGACGTTGGACTTGCGCTGCTCGAAGATCTGCTCGAGCGCCTCGTGGCCGTGCGCGCGCACGTATTGCGCCTCGGCGGACAGAATCGGGACGAGCCAGAGCACCACGGTCCTGCGCTCACCGTCCTCGTAGACGTCGAAGCCGGGGGGGAACGGGTAGGGCGGCAGGACGAGCAGGTGACGCGCCCACGAGCGTGCGAGCCAGGAGCGGCCCAGCGCGATGATGCTGCCGACGCCGAAGTTCTCCTCCGCGGCGGCGTTGACGACCGCGAGCGTGGCGAGCATCTCGACCAGGGCCGCGTCCTCGCCCGGCGTGAGCAGGACGTACTCGGCGCCAGGCTCGCCGTCAGCGGCCGACTGGGCCGCGCCGCAGGTCGCATAGACCCACGGCTCGCCGGCCTGCGCGGGTGCGACGCGCAGCACGCGAAACCCCGGCAGCAGGTCCTCGACCCCCGCGCGCGCGGGCGCGATGAACGCGGTAGTGCACTCCGGGTAGTGCTCTTCGAGGTGATCGCTGAAGCTCATCGCGCCATCGTCACACACGCCGCCCCGCGGACCGCACTTCGTAGGCTCTTATCTGCCCATGGTGTGCTGTACGCAGAAGCATCTGTGACACGAGTCCTTGTAGTCGACG
>DATLNO010000107.1:0-37411 GCA_035536715.1 Solirubrobacteraceae bacterium | reverse complement strand
AGCGAGTCGCGACCACATCCCAGTTCTCGATAAGGGCGTCGGCATCGGTCGTGTAGTAGTTCACGCGAACTACGTGGGAGAGGTCAAGGCCCGCCTCGGCCAGGACCGTTTCCAGGTTGTCGAATGCCTGCCCGACTTGGGCTCGTATGTCGCCCTCATGGATCGGAGTTCCCTCGCCGTCGACGGAAGTCTGGCCGGCGCAGTAGACAACGCGCTGCGCGCCGCTGACCTCGTGCGCTTGGACGAAGGCGAACTGGTCTTGCCACGACCATGGGTTGATGACTCGCCGCTTCATCTCACGTTCCTCTCTCGGTTGATGACGCGCCGTCGCCCCAGTGAATGATCAGCCCGGACTTGGCGGCGCGTACCGTTTGGCCATCCTCTTGCTTGACGTCGTGCGATTTCCCACGAGCATCAACCTATCCCGACGCATCGGCTGACCGCAACAGATGAGCCCACTCCCGATCGCCATCCGGGCGACGACCGTCCGGGCGGTCGCCCGCAGTTGCCGTCAGGTGTCCTGCGGTTGGCGCGTAGCTGTCCTTACTCGGGCAGATCGGTCACGTAGCTGCAGGTCACCTCGCCATCGTGCTCCTCGCACTCGATGTGCCCCGTGACCCAGCCGCCCCTCAACGTGGGCGAGAAGCCCTTCAGAGGATGCGTGCGCGAGGCAACGCTCGCTGTGAGACTTCGTGCCCAGACGATCTTCGTCGAGCCGCGGACGTACAGTTTCGCTCGGCCGGTCACGGGGTCGCCCTCATACGCCGAGCCCACCACGGCGGCTCGCGGAATCTCGAAGTAGCGCGACATAGACAGCGTCTCGTAGAGCCTGACCGTGCCCGGTCCGGACGATCCCACGTACCCCCGCAGCTCCACGATGTCCTCGCCATCTGGAGTCGCCCGCGCCATCCGCTCGATCAGCGGATTCGGCGTGATGGCAGAGGGGTCTTCCTGCGGAACATCATTCATGGCTGCACCATCCCGCCGATGCCAGCGCAGGTCAAGCGACGGATGTTGCGGGTGGCCTCGCGACGCGTTAGCGGCGGCGACCGCCGGGTACCGCCACCGCGTGCGGCGCCCGGTGACAATGCGCCACTCGGCGTGCGGCGCTCGGCGCGGCCCGCGCCGTCGCCGCGCGCGCAACGGCTTGGCTGTGTCCCGCACAGATCGTGTACCGCGCGCGCGACTCGGCGGCGGTGGCGGTGAGGTCATCGCGCGCTTAGCCTGGCGCAGCGGCGCGTACTTCGTCAGCCGTGGACTTGCCAAGTCCGGAAGCCGCGAGCTCTACTGGGACGGCGGGACCAACGAGCACAGCGACGGCGGCCGGCCGGCGATGTGATCCGCGCATGGAGCGCATGCCGGCCAGTCGGCGCTGACAACTCTCCGGCGGAGGGGCACCAGCGCCCCTCCGCTCGTGGTATCGCTCAGCGCGGTGTCGCAGCGCGTAGACGCGCGCGCCATCGCTCGGTGGGTGCGCTGGACGGACGCGTGGCTCGATCGGCCCGGCGCACGACCGGGCCGAGAGGGAAGCGTTGGCCGCGCGGCGGATGCTCTTGGTTTCCTTCCTGCTTTTCCCGTGTGCCCGCACCAGGAGGGAAGCCAGAACAGGGGCTGCCATGGCAGCACGCAGACCGGGGCTTCTGCGAGCGGCTCAAAGGCCGCCGCTATCTCAAGTCATGTTCTCGCACGATGAGCGAGTACACCGGCCGCGGGCCAACCAAGGGGCGCGCGACGTCCCGAGCCGACCGATCCGGCGCGCGAGCTAGAGCTGGGCCGCGTAGCTCTGTGCTTGATCCCGAGGACCTCCAATGGCTCGGCTCTCATTGTGACTGCACCGACGAGACACCGGATAAGGACAGGAGCGGTGCGCTCGCATTCGGTTCAGAGCTCATGCTGCGATGCACAAGGCAGGCGCGAAATTAGCGGCGGACATCTGGCTAGTCGGAAGCGAGCTTGCGCAACGCGCGAGACGGGCGCAGACTCGGCGGGGTGCCGGAGAGTGCGGGTCGCGCGTCGAGTGCGCACTGTGGCGTTTGCGCCCTCTTGCCACCCGTGGTGTCGGCGGCTCGGCTCGCGGTCAGGCGTCTTCTGATCGCAGTTGTCGGCGCTTTGCGTACATCGCGTCGTCGGCACGCACGATGAGCTCTTCGAGAGTCTCTTCTGCCGTGAGCTGTGCCAGCCCGACGGTGACGCATGGTTGCTGGTTTGCCGACAGGTCCTCATTCACGCGCGCGAACCGCTCGGCAGCCACAGCCATGGTCACGTCGACCAGCCCGCATATGAACTCGTCACCCCCGAAGCGGATGATCAGGTCATAGAAGCGAAGATGCGCGCGGATCGAGTCTGCCGTCTCACGTAGGCGGCGATCTCCGGCGGCGTGACCGAGTGAGTCGTTCGTCGCCTTGAGGTTGTCGACATCGACGAAGGCGAGCACGAACGGATGCTTTGTGCGGTTGGCCCTCGCGAGGTCGCGCCGCATCTCGAGAATCCCTGCGTCTCGGTGATAGGCGCCGGTGAGTTCATCAATCGACGACGTCGTCCGATCCTGCGCCGAAAGGACTCGATCTACCGAGGAGGCGTCGCGATCATCTGCCGCTTGCGTGCGGTCGCTGGCGCCTCCCTGTCGATCGCGCAAGGCACCCGCACGATCGGAAGCCGCTCCTGGATCGAACGTGGCGGCAACCAGCTCGCGGTGGCGGGCACGCTCGTCGCGAGCATCCGCCCTCTCGTCGCGCGCTTTGGATTCGTTGTCGTGAGCTTCGGCCCGCCGGTCTCGGCCCTCCGCCGTCCGATCACGGTCATCAGCGTCACCACCCCGTTGATCGGCGGTCTCAGCTGGCTCCCCAGCGCCGTGAGCATCGTCCTCGTTCACACAGCACAGCTTACGTGCCGCTCATAATGCACCGGATTCAGGCGTTACGCTTGGCATCGAGCTCGACGCGCTCGCGGGGCCCCAGGGATGCTGCTGCTGCTCGACAGCAGCGGCATGTGCTCGCGGCTTGGCGGGCTCGTCGGCGCCGCCTCGCGCGCGTCAGAGCCGGCGCTCGCTGACGACCATGCCTACGATGTTCTCCGTGCTGCATCTCATTGCCGCAGCGCCGCCCAGGCGAGGCTGAGCGGACATGCTCCACATCCACCGCGCCGAACGAGCTGACGGCCTGATCGACGCGCTACGCAGGCTGCTGCGCGTGCCGCTTGCAGATCCGTTCTCCCCCGAGGTCATCGCCGTGCCCACGCGCGGCATGGAGCGCTGGCTGACCCAGCGGATGTCGACCTGCCTCGGTGTCACGGAGGGCCGCCTGGATGGCGTGTGCGCGAACGTCCAGTTCCCACCGCCACGCCGGCTGGTCGCCGACGCCGTGGCGGCGGCGTCTGGGATCGAGCCGGAGGCCGACCCGTGGCTGGTCGAGCACGCCGTGTGGCCACTGATCGATGCGGTCGAGCAGTCGCTCGACGAGCCCTGGCTGGAAAGCCTCGCTGCCCACTTGGGCGCGGGTGACGACGACCCGGACAATGCGCGGCGCTGGCGGCGCCTGAGCACCGTCCGTCACATCGCCGACCTCTTCGATCGCTACGCCGTGCACCGGCCCGGCATGGTGCGGGCCTGGGCGCGCGCGCAGGACACCGACGGCACCGGTCGCCCGCTGCCCGACGAGGCGGTATGGCAGGCGCTGCTGTGGCGGCGTCTGCGCGAGCGCATCGGCATCGAGAGCCCGGCCGAGCGTTCGGAGGGCGCCTGCGCGCGCCTGCGCGCCGACCCAGACCTCGTCGAACTGCCGTCGCGACTGTCGCTCTTCGGCCTGACGCGTCTCCCCGCCGGCCGGCTCGCGGTGCTGAACGCACTTGCGAAGCACCGCGACGTTCACCTGTTCCTGCTGCATCCGTCGCCGGTGTTGTGGAAGCAGATCGCCGCGGTTGCACGGTCGCGACCGGCGATCGTGCGACGCGCCGAGGACGTCACCGCGATGCTGCCGGAGAACGGCCTGCTCGCGTCGTGGGGGCAGGATGCGCGCGAGCTTCAGCTTGTCGTCGGCGACGGCGAGGGCGCTCGCGGCGTCGATCACCACCACTCGGTCGAGCATCGCGACGACTCGCTGCTGGCACGGATCCAAGCCGATGTCCGCGCCGATCGCGCTGCGCCGGGCGAACCCCTCGGCGATGCCGGCGACGACGAACGCCCACTGCTGGACCGCGGAGACCGCAGCGTGCAGGTGCACGCCTGCCACGGCCGGGCACGCCAGGTCGAGGTGGCGCGCGACGCGATCCTGCACATGCTCCAGGACGACCCGTCGCTCGAGCCGCGCGACGTCATCGTCATGTGCCCCGACATCGAGGCGTTCGCGCCGCTGATCCACGCGACGTTCGGCGTCGGAGCCCTGCTCGGCGACGACGACCCCGACGACGCGCCGCCCGACACCGGCCTGCCCGACCTGCGCGTGCGGCTTGCCGATCGCGCGCTGCGCCAGACCAACCCGGTGCTCGGCGTCGTCGCGCAGCTGCTCGACCTGACGGGCGCTCGGCTGACCGCCTCGCAGGTGCTCGATCTGGCCGATCGCGAGCCAGTGCGGCGGCGCTTCGGCTTCGACGACGACGACCTCACACGGATCCAGGAGTGGATCGCCGACGGCGGCATCCGCTGGGGCCTCGATGCCGCGCACCGTGCGCCGTTCAAGCTCGAGTCGCTCGCGGCCGGCACCTGGCGGGCGGGTCTCGATCGCCTGCTCGTCGGCATCGCGATCACCGAGGACGGACATCGCCTGTACGAGGACGTGCTGCCGATGGACGACGTCGAGAGCGGGGCAATCGACCTGGCGGGCCGGTTCGCCGAGCTCGTCGACCGGCTGGGTGCGGCGCTCGACGCGCTGAGCACGACCAACACCGTCACCGGGTGGGCTGCCGCGATTGCGGGAGCGGCCGACGCGCTGACCGCCACGAGCGCGCGCGACGGCTGGCAGCGCGCCGAGCTGCAGCGCATGCTCGACGACGTCGTCGAACAGACGCGGGTGGGCCGCGGAGACGCCGGTGAACCACGCCTGATGGCCGCGGAGGTGCGGGCGCTGTTCGACGAGCGGCTGCAGGGTCGCCCCACGCGCGCGAACTTCCGGACCGGGCATCTGACGATCTGCACGCTGGTGCCGATGCGCTCGATCCCGCATCGCGTCGTCTGCCTGCTCGGCCTCGACGACGGCGCGTTTCCACGCAAGGCCCACCGCGACGGCGACGACCTCATGCTCGTCGACCCCCACGTCGGCGATCGCGACGCGCGCACGGAGGACCGGCAGATGCTGCTCGACGCGCTGCTCGCGGCGACCGATCGGCTGATCGTCACCTACACCGGCAACGACGAGCGCACGAACACGCCGCGCCCGCCGGCGGTGCCCGTCGGGGAACTGCTCGACGTCGTCGATCGCACCGTCCGCGCAGAAGGCGGCGCCCAGGCTCGCGAGCAGGTCGTCGTGCGTCATCCACTGCAGCCGTTCGACCCGCGCAACTACGAGTCCGGGTTGGTGGTTGGAGAGCGCCCGTGGAGCTTTGACCGGGTCGCGCTCGATGGGGCCCGCGCGATCGTCGGGCCGCGCGTCGGACACGAGCCGTTCCTGCGGGCGCCGCTTGCGGACGTGGCGGGGCCGGTGGTCGAGCTCGACGGGCTCGTGAAGTTCTTCGAGCGGCCGGTGCGCGCGTTCCTGCGCCAGCGGCTGGGGATCAGCGTCGCCGACTACGACGAGGACGTCGCGGATGCGCTCCCGGTCGAGCTCGACGGTCTCGAGGTGTGGGCGGTCGGCCAGCGGCTGGTCGACGGGGTGCTTGCGGGGGCCGATCTTGACGCGTGCGTCGGGGCCGAGATCGCCCGCGGGACCCTCCCGCCGGGCGCGCTCAGCGCACAGGTCATCGACCGCGTGCGTCCGACGGTGCAGGGCATCGCCGCACAGGCGGCGACGCTGCTCGCGGCGGCCGGCGAACCCGGGTCGGTGGAGGTCAATGCCCTCGTCGGCGACGGGCGCTTCCTGCGCGGCACCGCACCGGGCGTGCGCGGCGACGTCCTCGCGACGGTCACGTACTCGCGGGTGAGCCCGCGTCACCGGCTCGCTGCGTGGGTGCGGCTGCTCGCAGTGACCGCATCGCACCCGCAACGACCGTTCGCAGCCGTGACGATCGGCCGGGCACGATCGGGTGCCGGCGACGGCGCGCGGATCACCGTCGTGCGGATCCCCCCGCTCGGAGCAACCACCGAGCAGCGCCACCAGCGAGCGCTCGGCGCGCTGACGCGGCTGATCGACGTCTACGACCGCGGCATGCGCGAGGCGCTGCCGATCGCCTGCATGAGCTCGGCGGCGTACGCGCAGGCCGCGCGTCGCGGGGCGAGCCCGGTGGCGCCGGCACGCGCCGCGTGGACGTCGACCTGGAACTTCGATCGCGAGGACCGCGAGCCCGAGCACCTGCTCGTCCTCGGGGGCGAGCTCACGATCGAGGAACTGCTCGCCGAGCGTCCTGGCGCCGACGAGCAGGGCGAGGGATGGGACCCGGCAGAAGCGACGCGCTTCGGGCGCTATGCACGGCGAGTGTGGGACGACCTGCTGGCCCGCGAGGAGGTCGTCGACCGATGAGTCGCGTGGTGGCGCCCGAGCCGTTCGACGTGTGTGGACCGCTGCCGATCGGCGTCACCGTGCTCGAGGCCAGCGCCGGGACCGGCAAGACGTTCACGATCGCGGCCCTGGCCGCCCGCTACGTCGCGCAGGGCACGCCGCTGGACCAGATCCTGCTCGTGACGTTCACGCGGATGGCGACCGGCGAGCTGCGCGACCGCGTCCGCGAGCGGCTGGTCCACACCGAGCAGGGTCTCGCGCGCGCATTGGCCGCAGCTGCGCCGAGCGATGCGGACGAGGTCGTGGCGCTGCTCGCTGCGGGTTCGCCCTCCGAGGTCGGTCAACGCCACGTCAACCTCGTCCGCGCGATCGCCCGGTTCGATTCGGCGACGATCGCGACCACGCACGGCTTCTGCCAAGAGGTGCTCGGCGGCCTCGGAATCGTGGGCGATGTCGAGACCGACATGACGTTCATCGAGGATCCCGCCGACCTCATCGAGGAGGTCGTCGACGATCTCTTCGTGCGGCGCTTCCACCGCCACGGCGACCCCCAGTTCAACCGTGCCGAGGCGCTGCGCATCGCACGGATCGCCGTCGCCAACCCGGCTGCGCGGATCGAGCCCGAGGCCGCGCCGGAGCACAGCGTTGCGGCGATGCGAGTCAGGTTTGCGTGCGTCGTCCGCGAGGAACTCGAGCGGCGCAAGCGGCGCATGGCGCTCATCACGTACGACGACCTGCTGACTCGCTTGGACGAGACGCTCAAGGGCCCCGGAGCAGAGGCGGCAGCGGCTCGATTGCGGGCGCGCTACCGCGTCGTGCTCGTCGACGAGTTCCAGGACACCGACCCCGTGCAGTGGGACATCATGCGGCGGGCGTTCGGTGGCGGTGGCGTCGCGCTGATCCTCATCGGCGACCCGAAACAGGCGATCTACGCCTTCCGCGGCGCGGACGTCTACGCCTACCTCGCGGCGCGGGCCACCGCCAACGCGCACGCCACGCTCGAGGTCAACTGGCGCAGCGACCAGGGCCTGATCGACGCCTACGACGCGATGTTCGGTGGCGCGACGCTCGGCCATGAGGGGATCGTCTACCGGCGTGTTCGCGCCGCGCCCGCGAACCAGACCTCGGGGCTCTCCGGCGCGCCGGTCGGCGCGGCAGTGCGCGTGCGCGTCGTGCATCGCGACGAGCCGTCGATCACGCCGACGCGAGCCGGCTACGCCGGGACGCCATCGGTACGCGCTCACATCGCGCAGGATCTCGCCGCCGACCTCGTCGCGCTGCTGTCGTCCCCGGCGCAGGTGGAGATCCGGGTGGGTGGCGGGCCGCCACGCAGGGAGCCGATCCGGCCGGGCCACGTCGCGGTGCTCGTACGCACGCATCGCAACGCGGCCCTTGTGCGCGACGAGCTCGACGCCGCCGGCATCCCCGCCGTCATCAACGGCGCGGGCAGCGTCTTCGGCACCGTCCCCGCGCGTGACTGGCTGCGCCTGCTCGAGGCGATCCAGCGGCCGGCCTCGTCAACGCGCGCGCGGTCAGCAGCGCTCACCCCGTTTCTCGGCTGGACGGCGCAGCGGGTCGCGACCGCAGGTGAATCAGACTGGGAGGAGGTGCACCGTCGCCTCCATCGCTGGGCGCGAGTGCTGCGCACGAGCGGCGTCGCGGCGCTGACCGAGGCGATCACACGGGCCGAGGGGCTGCCTGGCCGCGTGTTGGCGCTGGCCGACGGCGAGCGCGACCTGACCGACCTGCGCCATGTCGGCCAGTTGCTGCACGCGACCGCGACGGCGGAGCAACTCGGGGGCGCCGCGCTGACGGCGTGGCTGCGCCAGCGGATCGCGGCGGCGGCACGCGAGACGAGCGACGAGGAGCGCACGCGGCGACTGGAGTCCGATGCCGAGGCCGTGCAGGTTCTCACGATCCACCGCAGCAAGGGCCTCGAGTTCCCGGTCGTCTACTGCCCAGACCTGTGGGAGCCCGGGTACATCCCGCGCGACGCGGAGCCCGTCTTCTTCCACGATCCCGCGCAGGGCGACGCGCGGACGATCGACGTCGGGCTCGACGGACCGGACTACCCCCGCCACCGGCGCCACCACGAGACCGAGCAGCGCGGTGAGGATCTGCGGCTGGCGTACGTGGCGCTGACGCGCGCGCGGCATCAGGCTGTGTTGTGGTGGGCCGGGTCGTACGACAGCCGGCACTCGGCGCTCGGACGGCTTCTGTTCGCGCGCGGCGAGGACGGGCTCGTCGCGCCGGCGGGGAGCGCGACGCCGAAGGACGACGTCGCGGTCGCGCGCTTCGAGGAGCTCGCCGCTCAGGTGCCAGGCTGCATCGGCGTCGAGCGCTCCCGGGTCGGGATGCCCGCGTCGTGGTCTGCGTTGCTGCCGGCGGCAGCGGAGTTGTCGGCAGCCGCGTTCGATCGCCGGCTGGATGCGCGCTGGCGGCGGACCTCGTTCAGCGATATCTCGGCCGGCGCCTACGAGCCGCGCGTCGCGAGCGAGCCGGAGGAAGAGCTGTTCGACGACGAGCCGCCACCCGCAGCCGTGCCGGTTGTCGACGAGCCGGCGGACGGCGCCGAGGCCGCGCTGCGTGCGACCGCGGTCCCGCTGGCCGCGATGCCCGTCGGCCTGCGTGTCGGCACGCTCGTGCACCGCGTGCTCGAGGCGGCAGACTTCGCGGCCCCCGATCTCGATGCTGAGATGGCGACGCGCATCGCCGCAGGCCAGGGCTGGCGCCACGTCGACCTCGGCGATGCGGATGTCGCCGCGACGGGCTTGAGCGCCGCCCTGCAGACCCCGCTCGGGCCGCTGCTCGACTCCGCGCGACTCTGCGACATCTCGCGTGCAGATCGCCTGGACGAGCTCGTGTTCGAGCTGCCGCTCGTCGGTGGCGACGAGCCGACCGGGCGGCTCACGCTCGCCGCGATCGGTGCCGTCCTGCGCGAGCATCTGGCGCCTGGCGATCCGCTGCATGGATACGCGGCGCGGCTCGACGATCCGGCCCTCCGCCAGAGCGTGCGCGGCTACCTCACCGGCAGCATCGATCTCGTCCTGCGCGTGCGCAGCGACGACGGCGCCGAGCCCCGCTATGCGCTCGCCGACTACAAGACGAACTGGCTCGCTGCGCCGGGGGAGGATCTGACGGCATGGCATCACCGCCCGTCCGCGCTGTCGAGCGAGATGCTCCACCACCACTACGGCCTGCAGGCGCTGCTCTACACCGTCGCGCTGCATCGCTACCTGCGCTGGCGCCTGCCCGGCTATGACCCCGACCGGCACATCGCCGGCGTCCTGTACCTCTTCCTGCGCGGGATGACCGGCGCCGATACGCCGACGGTGGACGGCGACCCGTGCGGCGTGTTCGCGTGGCGTCCGCCGGGCGCGCTCATCGAGGCGCTCAGCGACGTCTTCGACCGAGGCGAGCCCCGGTGACCGGCGTCCCTCTGATCGCGCTCGACGTACATGCTGCGCGGCGCGCGCGCCACGCGCCCGGGCTGCTGCGTGCGTTCAACGACATCGGCGTGCTATCGGCCGCCGACGTGCACGTCGCCGTGCGAGTGACCGACCTTGCCGGCGAGCAGGACGACTGGGTCGCGCTCGGCGCCGCACTCGCCGTTCGCGGCCCGCGGCTCGGTCACGTGCTCGTCGACGTCGCGACGATCCGTTCCACAGCGGCGGTCGACTCCGACGAGCCCGTCGACCTGTCCGCGTTGCCATGGCCCGAGCCTGCGGCGTGGGTCCGGCGGCTCGCCGCCAGCCCGCTCGTCGCGGTCGGCGAGGACGCCGAACCCGACGCTGCCCGCCCCCTGCGCCTCGTCGGCAGCGCGCTGTACCTCGACCGCTACTGGCGCGAGGAACGCGAGGTCGCGGCAGACCTGCGCACGTTCAGCGACGGGGAGCCCGCGACGGTCGACGCCGACGCACTCGCCGGCGGGCTCGTGCGCCTGTTCGCCGGCGAGTCCGATGCCGGTCAGCGCATGGCCGCCGCAACCGCGGTTCTGCGGCGCTTCGCCGTCGTCGCGGGCGGGCCCGGCACCGGCAAGACCACGACGGTGGCGCGGATCGTCGCGCTGCTCGCCGAGCAGGCGGCGGCCGCCGGCGAGTCGCCGCCGCTCGTCGCTCTGGCCGCCCCGACGGGCAAGGCAGCGGCTCGGTTGGAGGAGGCAGTCCACGCGGAGGCAGTCGCGCTCGACGTGGACGATGCAGTGCGCGCGCACCTGCTCGACCTGCACGCGTCGACGCTGCACCGGCTGCTCGGCTGGCGGCCCGGCAGCCACAGCCGCTTCCGTCACCACCGCACCAACCGTCTGCCGCACGACGTGGTGATCGTCGACGAGACCTCGATGGTCTCGCTGTCGCTGATGGCGCGGCTCGTCGAATCCGTGCGTCCCGACGCGCGCCTCATCCTCGTCGGCGATCCTGGGCAGCTGACGTCGATCGAGGCCGGCGCGGTGCTCGGGGACATCGTCGGACCGGCCACCGGCGGCGGCATCGTCGTGCTCGACCGGGTGCATCGCTTCGGGGGCGGCATCGCAGTGCTCGCCGATGCGATCCGCCGGGGGGATCCGGACGAGGTGATGGCGGTCCTCGCGACGCAGCCCGACGACGTGTCCTGGATCCCGATCGATGCGGCCGACGCCGAGGCGCAGCCCGCGCTCGCGGCGGTCCGCGACGAAGCCGTCGTCGCCGGGCGCGCCGTCATCGCCACCGCACGAGCAGGCGCGGCGCACGACGCGATAGCCGCACTCGGAGCCTTCCGGATCCTCTGCGCGCATCGCCGGGGGACGCAGGGCGTCGCCGCCTGGACCGCCCGTATCGAAGGCTGGCTCGCGGCCGCGATCCCCGGCTTCGATCCGGACGGACCCGCGTACATCGGCCGGCCGCTGCTGGTCACCCAGAACGACTACGAGCTGCGCCTCTTCAACGGCGACACCGGCGTCGTCGTGCAGCGCGCCGGCGACCGTGTCAGCGCAGCCTTCGAGCGCGGCGGTGAGCTGCTCGAGTTCACACCCACCCGTCTCGGCGCAATCGAAACGGCGTTCGCGATGACGATCCACAAGAGCCAGGGCTCCCAGTTCGATACGGCCGTCGTCCTGCTCCCCGCGCTGACATCACGGATTCTCACTCGCGAGCTGCTGTACACCGCGGCGACGCGCGCACGAACTCGGCTGGTTCTCGTCGGAACCGGAGCGACCATCCGCGCCGCGGTCGAGCGGCCGGTCGCTCGGGCCTCAGGACTTCGGGCGCGGCTTTGGGGCGGATCGCCGGGATGAGGACGGTTCTGCGTACATGGATCCTCTCGTGCGGGCCCACGCCGTCCAGCCCCACCGATGAGTTTGTCCGGCCGCGAGGGTCCTTAGGACACCACCACCAGGAGGGACCCGATGCACCAGGCACCGCCACAGGAAGGCGATCCCAACGCAAGCACGGGTTTCCTCGTCGTCTCCGGGCCGATCGATGACGATGGCGTACACGCGCTCTGCGAACGCCTCGCGGCGGTCATCACTTCGAGCGATGCGGCGCTGGTCGTCTGCGACGTCGCCGCCCTCCCCGCGAACGCCCGGGCGATCGAGGCCCTTGCGCGACTGCAGCTCACGGCCCGCCGCAACAACCGCAGGATCCGCCTGCACCGAGCCTCGCCCGAGCTCGAGCAGCTGCTCGACTTCGCCGGCCTCGCCGAGGTCGTGCCGGCGAGCCGCGGCTAACCGTCAAGCGTCAGCGCGATCCCGAACAGCGGGAACAGGCGCTGCACGTCCAGGAAGCAGTTGATCGCGACGATCTGACCGTCGGCGATGTCCAGGAGCTGGACTCCCCATGCCTCGAAACCGCCGTCTGCCGCAACCCGGTACTGCGCGAACCCCGGCATGCCGTTGCCCATGATCGCAACGAGCCGCGACCCGCGGCAGCCCGATCCGGTCCCGAGGTTCCAGGCCTTGATCTCGTCGGCCCCCTGGAGCCACAGGTCGAACGGGGGCATCGACATCGTCGCGTCCTCGTGCAACAGCGCGACCAGCGCGTCCATGTCGAAGTCCTCGAACGCCTCGACGTAGCGCACGAGCAGCGCGGCTTCCTCGGCGTCCATCGCCGCCATGGGGTCGTCCACGGACACGTCGCGATCCGCGAGCGTCGCCCGCGCCCGCTGCAGCGCAGAGTTCACGGACGCCACGCTGGTGTCCAAGAGCTCCGCAACCTCGGTCGCCTTCCAGCGCAGCACCTCGCGCAGAATCAGCACAGCGCGCTGGCGCGGCGGCAACACCTGCAGCGCCGCCACGAACGCCAGGCGCAACGTCTCGCGCGACTGCGCAAGCTCGGCGGGATCGGACACATCAGCAACGACCTTGCCCGTCGGGATCGGCTCGATCCACGCGCCCTCGGGCAACGTGCCCAACGCCGCGGCCTCGGTCGACGAGGACCCTGGCCCGCCGATGTCCATCGGCCGCGCCCGCCGGTTGCGCCCGTCGAGCATCGTCAGGCACACGTTCGTCGCGATCCGGTACAGCCACGACGACAGCGCAGCCCGGCCCTCGAACGTGTCGTAGCTGCGCCACGCGCGCAGCATCGTCTCCTGCACCGCGTCGTCGGCCTCGAATGCCGACCCCATCATCCGGTAGCAGTAGCCCGTCAGCTGCGGGCGCAACTGCGTGAACGCCGCGTCCAGCTCAGTCCTCACGGGCGTTGTCGCTCCAGCGTCAGCCATCTGGTCATCGCAGCCTAGTAGCTGGCAACTATGGCGAGAAAAACTGTGGTGCGACCGACAGGCGTTCGACGGGAAATCATCCACTACGCTCGCCCGATGGCCGAGCTGACCGCAGGCGACATGCTCGGCGGCTGCCGCGTCGAAGGTGTCATCGCGCGTGGCGGGATGGGCGTCGTCTACCGCGCCGTGCAGCTCGACCTCCAGCGGCCCGTCGCGCTGAAGGTCATCGCCGGCCACCATGCCGAGGATCCCGAGTTTCGTGAGCGCTTCGGGCGCGAGTCGCGGATGGCGGCGGCGATCGACCACCCGAACGTCGTACCTGTCTATGGCGCCGGCGAGGACGGCGGGGCGCTGTACATCGTGATGCGCTTCGTGCCCGGCAGCGACCTGCATGCGCTTATCAAATCCGCAGGCCGCGTCCACGCGCAGCGCGCCGCGGCGATCGTCGCCCAGGTCGCCTCGGCGCTCGATGCCGCGCACGCCGCCGGCCTCGTGCACCGCGATATCAAGCCCGCCAACGTCCTGCTCTCCAGCGATGGCGACCACGCCTACCTCAGCGACTTCGGGCTCATGCGCGCGGTCGATCCCGACGCCCCGCTGACCGACAGCGGCAGCTGGATCGGAACCGTCGACTTCGCCGCCCCCGAGCAGCTCAGCGGCGCGCGGATCGACGCGCGCTCGGACGTCTACTCGCTCGGCTGCGTGCTCTTCGCCGCGCTGACCGGCGCCCCGCCCTTCCAGCGCGGGACCGTGCCCGCCACCCTGCTCGCGCACCTGCACGACCCGCCGCCGCGAGCCTCCGCGGCCGGCGCCCCCGCGCACTTCGATCGCGTCGTCGCCCGCGCCCTCGCCAAGGATCCCGACGCGCGCTATCCGTCGGCCGGCGATCTCGGCCGTGCGGCGCTGGCGGCCGGGCGCGGCGAGACCGTGACGGAGTCCGAGCGGACGGTGGCGATCGGCCCGGCCGCGCCCCGCGTCGGCCCCGAGCCCACGGCGGCGACGGCGGTCGTCGCGCGGCGGCGCCGACGACGTCTGGGCCGCCGCGGCCTCGCCGCCACGCTCGTCCTCCCGCTTGCCGGCATCGCCACCGTCGCCGCGCTCATGCTCGGCGCAGACGACAGCAACGACATCGCAGCCGTACAAAGCCAACCGCTCACGGAAACGGAGGTCCGCGCGGCTGCCGACGCGTTCGCGCAGGCCTACGAGACCGAGGACGGCGCAGCACTGCGCCGCATCCTCAGCGGCGGCGTGCAGCGCGTGCTGCCCAGCGGCACCGTCCGCGGCCGCAACCGTGTCGCGACCGAGTACGACACGCAGTTCCGCACGAACGACACGCAGAGCTATGAGCTCGAGGATCTCGACGTGCGTGGCGGTCTCGCCGGCCGGGCCGGCGGCCGCTACCGCGTGCGCCGCTCAGGTGCAGCGTCGATCACCGGCCTGATCGCGTTCGGCGTCGTGCGCGACCGCGGCCGTACGCAGATCGCGCTCATCACGGTCACGCCCGACGCCTGAACACGCCACGACGTCAGCAGCGCTTTGCCACCAACACCCGAACCACCCGCCCGCGGCGCACCCGCGAACCCGCCCGCAGCTCCTGCGCGCACACCACCGCCGGACCCGACCGCAGCACGTCGAGAATCCCGCCACCGCGCTCGATCTCGGCCCGCAGACCCAGCGGCTCGAGCACCGCGTCGAGCTCGTCCTCCTCGACCCCCTCGAGCTGGGGAATGGTCACCAGAGCATCGCGCGTCACGCGCAGCGCCGTCAGCGCCGGCCGCCGGCGCGGCGCGGTCGCGATCACGTCGATCACGTTCGCCCCCGGCTCGAGCGGCACGACGGCGCTGAAGCTTCCGTCCGTCACCAAAGCCGGGCGCCCCAGGACCGTCACCTCCGACACCGCCGGGCTCACGCGACCGCGCACGTCCACGTTTGCGCCCCGCACAACAGCGCCATCAGCCGGAGCAGCGATCTGCAGGCGCACCAGCTTCAGTGCGCGAAGGGGACCCGGATCCTCACCGCCGCAGCCGCCGAACCCAACAGCGACCACCGCCGCCAAAGCGCCGACACCGACGATGAGACTCGCACCGCGCACCTCCGACAGAGGCTAGAACCGCACCGCGAACCGTGCCCCGCCCAGCGGCGATTCACCGACCGACACCGTCGCCCCATGCGCGCGCACCTGCTGGCTGACGAGCGCCAACCCCAGCCCAGAACCCGGCGTCGACGTCCCGTTCGCGCGCACGAACGGCTCGAAGATCCGCTCGCGCTCGGCCTCCGCGACACCAGCACCGTCATCGTCGACGAACAACGCCGCCGCCCCGTGCTCCGCGACGAGCGTCACCGCCACCGCGGTACCACCATGCCGCGCGGCGTTCTCGATCAGGTTGTCGACAAGCATCCGCAGCCCGGGCTCCCAGCCGTGCACGACGACCGGCTCGGCGGGCAACTTCAGCGACCACGACAGCTCCGGGCGTCGCGCGCTCGCCGCCGACAGCGCCACGCCGACGAGGTCTGTCAGCTCGACGTCAGCATGCTCGACCGCCGCCGAATCGCCGCGCGCCAGCGCCTGCAGCCCTGCGAGCAGCTCCACCAACCGCCGGTTCTCGCTCAACGCGTCCTCGACCATCTCGGCGCGCTGCTGCTCCGGCATCTCGGGGTGGCGGCTGATCGCCGACAGGTTCGCCTGCACGCTCGTCAGCGGCGTGCGCAGCTCGTGCCCCGCGTCGGCCGTGAAGCGCCGCGTCGCCGCCAGCGCGCGCTCGCGATCGGCGGCCGAGCGCCCGAGGCGGGCGAGCATCTGGTTGAAGCTCGCCGCCAGCGAGCGCAGCTCCGCCGGGCCGTCGTCGCCTGGGACGCGGCGGTCGAGATCCTCGGTCGTCGCGATCACCGCCGTCGCCGCACGCAGGCGCCGCAGCGGGCGCAGGAGCAGCTCGGCCGCAAACCAGACCCCGAACGCCGCCACGAGCAGCGCCGCCGCGCCGAAGCCGACCAGCCGCCGATTCAATTCCGACAGCTTGCGCTCGACCGGCGCCAGCCGCGTCGTGACCTCCAAGCGCGCCAGCCCACCCAGAGCGTCGAGGCTGATCGCGTACGCCCGGTAGCGCTCGTCGCGGACCTCGAACGTGCTCAGACCCCCCCGCGGCGTCGGCCGGCCCGTCGGCGGCGTCAGCCCGGCCGCGAACAGCTGCCTGTTCTCCAGCACCAGCTGCAGCGACGTGCTCGTCGCCGACAGCACGTTGTCCAGCCGCCGGTCGGTCGTCGGCAGCTCGCGCTGCACTGCGGCCAGCGCCGTCTCGCGCGACAGCTCGGCCGTGCGTTTCAGGCGGTCGTCGAGCGCCTCGCGCTCCGACCGGTCGACGTAGCGCGACACCACGATCCCCGAGCCCGCGAGCACGACCGCGAGCATGAGCGTGATGCCGAGCGTGAGCCGGCCGCGGAGACTGCGCATGGCATGAAACTTAGACCTGAAGGATGAAACCGATGCCGCGCACGGTCTGCAACACCCGTGGCTCGCCCTCGGCCTCGAGCTTGCGCCGCAGGTAGCCGACGAAGACGTCGGCGATGTTCGTCCCGGGGTCGAACGTGTAGCCCCAGACCTCCTCGTGCAGGCGCGCCCGGTCGAGTACCTCGCCGGGATGGGCCATGAACAGGTGCAGCAGGTCGAACTCGCGGCGAGTGAGGCCCAGGTCGCGCTCGCCGCGGCAAGCGGCGTGCGCGCGCGGATCGAGCGCGAGGTCGCCCACGGTCAGCACCGCCTCGGGCGTCGCCGGACGGCGGCGCAGCAGCGCCT
The DNA here is from genome assembly GCA_035536715.1 of Solirubrobacteraceae bacterium. Lineage (GTDB taxonomy): Bacteria > Actinomycetota > Thermoleophilia > Solirubrobacterales > Solirubrobacteraceae > CADCVQ01. Next base: position 20,344 of record DATLNO010000107.1, on the reverse strand, counting down.
GCAACCGCGCCGTCACCTCCTCCAGCGCGAACGGCTTGACGACGTAATCGTCGGCGCCGGCCTGCAGCCCGCGGACGCGGTCGTCGACGTCATCGCGTGCCGACAGCACGCAGACCGGAACGTCGTCGCCCGCTGCCCGCAGCCGGCGCAGGACCTCGAGGCCGTCGAGGTCTGGCATCGAAAGGTCGAGCAGGATCACCGCAGGCGAGACGGAATCGATCGCCGCCAGCGCCGCGCGCCCGCCAGACGCGCGCACGACACGAAAGCCTTCGAGCTCCAGGCCCGCCCCGACAGCGCGGCGGATCGCCGCGTCGTCGTCGACGAGCAGCACGACCGGGCGCGCCGGACCGCTCTCCCCGGCGACCTCGAACTGCTCAGTCTCCACGCGAGACGACCTCGCAGTCGCGCGCGACCCGGTCGATCGGGTCGGCGACGACGCGGTCGCGGCCCTTGCCGCAGCCGATCTGATCGCGCGCGCCGTCGGCGGCCTGGATCCTGTCGCGGCCGTCGCCGGCCAGGACGACATCCTCAGCGTCGTCGGACGCGACGATGCGGTCGTTGCCTGCGCCACCGAGCAGCGTGTCGGTGCCTGGACCGCCGATGAGCACGTCGTTGCCGGCGTCACCGGCGAGCAGGTCGTTGCCGGGTCCTCCCCTGAGCGTGTCGTTGCCGGCGCCGCCGCGCAGGTCGTCGTTGCCGCCGCGGCCGTCGATCCTGTCCGGGCCCGACGTGCCGACGATGCGGTCCGGGCCCTTCGTGCCCTTCAGCACGGGCGCCGCGATCGCGGTCGAGCCGCCGACGAGCAGGGCGATAAGGACGGCGACGATCGCGAAGCGCTGGGTCATGTCTGCACACCATGACGTAACCCACGCGCGAGACGTCGCGCGACGCCGCGTCCTCACGGAGTTCTCACGCCCGGTGAGGAGTCGGTGAGAGCGATGCCAACGACGACCTTCCTGCGCGCACAGTGCACGCAGGACATCCCACCGGGAGGACCGCAGCGCCATGAACTTCAGCAAGACCCAGCTTCTTGGAAGCATCGCCGCGATCGGCCTCATCGTCCCCGCCACCGCGTTTGCCGCGACGATCGACGGCGGCCCGCAGAGCGAGCGCCTGCGCGGCACGAACCTCGCCGACACGATCAACGGCAACCGCGGCAACGACCGTATCCGCGGCCTCGGTGCAGATGACGCCCTCAGCGGCGGCCCGGGCAACGACCGCGTCTTCGGCGGCATGGGCAACGACGCCATCCGCGGCGTCGCCGGCAACGACTGGCTCAACGGCGGTCCCGGCGACGACTCGATCATCGGCGACAACAACGACACGGGCGACTTCACGTCGTTCGATCGCATGTTCGGCGCGTCCGGCAACGACACGATGAAGGGCGGCGACTCCGCCGACCGCATGTCCGGCGGTTCGGGCAACGATCAGATCGCCGGCGAGAACGGCCGCGACCGCATGTCCGGCGGCACCGGCGACGACCTCCAGGACGGCGGCACCGGCGACGACACGATCTTCGCAAACCGCGGCGCCGACGTCTCCGTCGGCGGCGACGGCGACGACGCCCTCTGGGCGATGGCTCGTGCCGACGTGACGCCGCGCGCCGGCGGCGCGACCGACACCGTGGCCGACACGCTCGACGGTGGCATCGGCGACGACCGCTTCCGCACCCGCGACGGCGAGGCCGACAAGATCACGTGCGGTCCCGGCGTCGACCGGGCGGCGCTCGACCTCGTCGACGTCATCACCGATGCGACGGCCGAGAACCCGAAGGGATCCTGCGAGATCGTCAATCGCAAGGCCCCGCTGGCCAACCAGGGCCGCTCGGAGGACCGCGAGGAGAAGCCGGCCGCCGAGAAGGTCAGCGCCTGAACACAGACTTGCTGCCCCGCAAGACACGACCGGCCGCCCGCGTTGGCGGCCGGTCGTTTTTCGGGGGCGGGGCGGTCGTTGTCGTGAGCGGCCGTGCACGCGCGCCCGCCCCAACAACTTGGCGTGTTACCGCTCGGTTGTTCAGAGCAATTGAACACCGTTCCCTTGCGCCTGACGCCAAGTCGGTGACGACAGGCAGGGAAAGCCTCAACCGATGCACCCGAGGTTCCCTAGTACCGGAACCTCATTCCTACCAGAAGAAGGGGCGCCTCTTCCCCGTGGCGTCCTTTCTTCGTTAAGTCAGCGTAAGCGCCCGGATCCCTACGCCGCGGCTGCGAACAGCGCCAGCGGCGAAGTCACGTTCTTGAAGCTGCGCGCGCCGCGATCGGCGATCGTCACGCCCGCACGGTCGATCAGCTCGCGGGTCGTCAGGCTGAGCAGGATCTCGCCGGCGTCCGCGGCTTCCGTGATGCGTGCCGCGATGTTCACCGTCGCGCCGTACCAGTCACCCCCACGCTGAACCGCCGTGCCGGAATGCACGCCGATCCGCAACGCCGGGCACCAGCCCTCGTCGGCAAGCTCGCGCCGCAGCCGCAGCGCCAGGGCCACGACACGCGTCGCGTCGTCGCCATGAATCATCACCGCGTCGCCGAGGTTCTTGACGACCTCACAGCCGCACTGCTCGGCGACGTGGCCGGCGGCGGCCTGAAACGCCACCGCGACATCGGCCGCGGCGTCGTCACCGACACGCTCGGTGAAGGCGGTGTAGCCGACGAGGTCGGCGAACAGGAAGGTGTGCTCGGTGGCGGAGGGCATCTGCCCCCTGGGCGTGACGAACGCATGAACGTCGTGCATCCAGGCAATCCCGCCCGTTCGAACCCTCCGAACGACCGACCGTCAGCGCTGGACGATCCAGCGCAGCGGCCGCGCGGGATCGGGGTCATACGAACAGAACGCGCCCGTTCGAATCGCGCGGTCCAGTTCGGCGCCGAGCTTCTCGTCATAGCCGCCGATCCGCTTCAGCGTCGTACGGATCGCCCGCGTCACGTTGACCCGTGCGCGCTCGGCGTGCGAGCCCGACTCCCGGTCACGCCCGCCGATCCCGACCGCCCGCGCCAGCTCACGCCGGACGAACTCGAGCTGCTCGCCCAAGCGCTCGGCCGCCGCGTCGTCGCGGCGCGACTCGGCGCCCGCGAGCTGGGCCTCGAGCTTCTCGATCTCCTCGCGGTAGTCGTCCTTGGCGCGGGCATCCAGCGCCGGGCCCGAGCCACCCTGCACGCCGAAGCGCCCGCCGGTCTCCTGTCCACCCGAGTGCTCGATCGGCGGCCCGGCCGATGCCGCGCCCTCGACCGCAGCGACGAGATCGAGGCAGTGCACCTCGACGCCCGGTCGTTCGAGCAGGAGCGCGAGGAGCCGCACACCGCGGCCATCGCTCAGATGCAGCCGGCGGCCGCCGTGCTCGAGCGTCCAGACATCGCCGCCGCGCCGCAGCACCGCGGGCTGTGCCTCCGCACCGCCGGCGACGGAAGTCAACCGGGTCGGGCGCAGCTGCGCACGCAGCGCACTCGCCTGCTCGGCGACGCGGATGAGGTTCATCTGCTCGCAGCACTCCGTCGCGCTGTCGAGCAATTGCTCGGCGCGTGCGTTCGCGGCGGCGCCGCCGTCGGCGATCATCAGGGCAGCCTCCTCGACGGCGATCCGGGCGAGCGTCGGCCGCGCGCCGTCGCGTGTCGCGCGGACGCGCGCCGCGGCGAGCTGCTGGAGCGCCTCGGCATCGCGGCCGGCCACGCGCGCGAGGATCCCGAGCCACATCTCGACCGGGCCGAGGTACGCCACGGTCGGCAGCACCACGTTGCGCCCGGCGAACGGCGCAAGCTGGACATGCACAGCCATCGCATGCTCGCGCAGATCGAGCGCGGCGACCGCCTCGGTCATGAGCGCCATCGCGGCGAGCCAGAGGTTGTCGCGGGGCAGCACCGCGAAGTCGTCGGCGGCAAGCCGATCGAACTCGTGCTTGGCCGCGTCGCGCCGTCCGGCGTCGGCGAGCGCGGCAGCCAGCCCGGCGCGCCAGCACGGCATCGCGGGCGCGCCCGCGGCGTAGGCGCGCACGAGCTCGCCGATCTCGCGCGGGCCCTTCTGCAGCCAGGTCAGGACGACGCGCTGGGAGGCGACCGTGATCGGGATGGTCGACGCCGACAGCTCGCCGACGACCTCGGCGACCTCTGCGAGCAGCATCTCCGCATCCTTGTAACGCCCGTCCAGCGCGGCGCGGCGCGCGCGGTGCAGCGGCACGAACGCGGCGGCGCGGGCATCGCGAGCGGCCGTGGCGTGCCGTTGCAGCGTCTCGATCGCGATATCGGCGCCGGTCAGGTCGTCGAGCTCCATCAGGATGTCGATGTGGCGGCTGCGCGCGGCCAGCGACATCACGGTCTCGCCGGCCCGCTCGGTCAGCGTGAACAGCTCGCGCAGCCACTCCAGACCCTGCTCGGTCCGGTCGGGGCCGTTGGTCGCAAGCTGCACCGAGCTGAGGGCGATCGCGAGCGTCGTGTCGTCGCCCAGGCGCCGCGCCATCGCCAGCGCCTCCATCGCCAGCTCGGCGCGCCGTTCGGCGTTGTCTGACCAGTAGAGGGCGACCGCAAGCGAGCCGAGCAGGCGAACGCGCATCGGATCGTCGGCGCGGCCGATGCGGTCGAGCGCCTCGACGAGCAGCAAGACGTGCGCCTCGTCGACGTACCCCGGTGTCAGGGCGAACGGCGCGAAACCGAGCGCGGCGCTGGCGAAGATGTCGTCGGCCTCGATCACCCGCGCCGCGGCGATCGCCGCCTCGAATGTCGCGCGCGCAGCCTGCCGGCCCGCCCGCGACTGCGCACTGCCGAGGCCGAGCAGCAGGCCGGCGCGGCGCGGCACGTCGTGGTCCATCGTCTCGAGCGCTTCGAGCGCGCGGACGAAGAACTCCGCAGCCTGCTCGTAGGCGAGCGTGTCCAGCGCGCGGTTCGCCGCACGCTCGGCGTAGTCGACGGCCTTGGCGATATCACCGCGCAGGCCGGCCGACAGGAAGTGATGCGCGAGCTCGGGCAGGTGCGCGTCGATCGCACCGCGGTAGACCTGCTCCAGTGCCTCACCGACGATGCGGTGGCCGTGCATGCGAACTGCCGCCGGCATCCCGTGCAGCAGCGTCTCGCAGATCAGCCCATGCCCGAAGCGATACTGCGACAGCGTGCCCGGCACCGGCAGGACGAGCCCGAGCGCGCCGGCCTCGTCGAGCGCTGCGAGCACGCAGTCGCGGTCGAGCGGCGACACGTGCTCGAGCGTCGCGAGGTTGAAGGTGCGGCCGATGACCGCCGCCAGCTCGAGCGTCTCGCAGGCGCGCTGGTCCAGCGGCTCCAGGCGCCGGCGGATCGTCTCGCGCACGCCCTCGGGCAGCGGCAGCTCGTCGGGCGGGTCGTTCAGCCGCCCCTCGGCGAGCAGCAGCGCGAGGATCTCGCGCGCGAAGAACGGATTGCCCTCCGTGGTCGCGTACACGGCCGAGGCCAGCCCGCGCGCCGCGGATATCCCGCTGGTCAGCTCGATCAGGCGTTCGACGTCGCCGCGCGTCAGACCGCCGAGGACGAGCCGCCGGCCGGCGCGGACGATGTTCTGCAGCGCCAGCTGCGCGTCGGGCGTTCGGTACGGCACGCGCTCGTGCATCGTCACGACGAGCAGCACGCCGACGTCGCGCAGCATCCGCGACACGAAGTCCAAAGCGACGAGCGAGCCTTCGTCGACGGCCTGCAGGTCGTCGATCAGGATCACGACCGGCCCGCTTGCGCTGCGCACGCGCAGCAGAGCGACGAGCGCGTCGAAGAGCGCGAAGCGCTCGATCTCGCTGTTCTCGCCGTCACCCGCCGGCAGCTGCGCGCGCGGAAGGCGCTCGGCAAGCTCGGGCGCAAGCCGCAGCAGCTGATCGGCGGCCGACCCCAGCTCGCGGCGCAGGGTCGCCCCGTCGAGATCCTGTGCGAGGCCGCGCACGACCTCGACCCAAGGCCAGTAGGCGGGCGCTGCCCGGCCCCACCCGCGCGTCCAGATCACCCGCGCGCCGTTGGCGGCCGCGTGCTCGGCCAGGGCGGCGGCGAGGCGCGTCTTGCCGACGCCCGGATCGCCCAGCACGAGCTGCACGCCACCGTGCCCGCGGCGCGCGTGATCGAACGCGTCGTGAAGCTCGCGCAGCTCGCGTAGGCGTCCCACGAGCGGGCCTTCGCCCGTCGTCGGCCCTGCAGAAAACACCTTCTCCTGCGACAGCGTGTCTCCTGTCCTGAGTCCGTGGGCTCCGACAGTACCGGGTGTCGCGTCCGCGCAGGTGCTCCACGACCCTAGCGATGGACCTCCCACTGCAGCGGTACCCCAGGATCCGGTTCGTAGGCACACGAGGTTCCCGTACGCACGGTCCCGCGCAACAGGTGACCGAGCTCCGGCTCATGCTCGGCGATCCGCCGCACGGCCGCCTTGATCGCACGGGTGACGTTGATGCGCGCGCGCTCGCCGGCGGCGGTCGTGCTGACGTCGGCCGCGGCCACGTCGACGGCCAGCCTCTCGAGCTGCTCGCGTGCGCGCGCGATCCGCTCGGGGTCGTTGAATGCCAGCGCCTCGTCGAGCTCCTCACGCAGGTCCGTCGCCCGCGCGCGGTAGCTGACCATGCCCGCGCCGTCTACGGCCGTTGTGCCTCGCGCGCCGGCGGCGCCGCGCGTGGCGCCCGCGAGATCCACCGAGGCGATCGCGGTACCGGGGCTCGAGAACAGCGTCGCGAGGTGGTGCAGGCCCTTGGCGTCCTGCAGGCAGACGCTGCGCCCGTCGTAGTCCAGCAGCCAGACGTCCTGTTCGCGCCGCAGCGCGGCATGCAGCGGCTGTGCCCGCGCGAGACCGCGCGATGCACGGGCCCTGCCCGCCCCGGCCGCCCCCGCGGCGTCCTCGAGTCGCGCGAGGAGGTCGTCGGCGCGGGCGATCGCGCCGTCCATCTTCATCTGCACTGCGTCCGGCGACACCCGCTGGACGAGCGCCCGGGCGCGTTGTGCATCGTCGCGCCCGTCGCGCCGCGCGAGCACCTCAGCGGCATCGAGCGCTGTCAGCACGACCGTCGGCCGCGCGCCCATCCGCTCGGCCGCCGAGCGCGCGGTCTCGAGGTGCGCGAGCGCGCGCTCGTCCTCGCCGAGCGTCATCGCGAGCAGGCCCAGGTAGCGTGCGACCGGGCCGAGATAGGCCGCCCCCATCGACACGACGTTGCGCCCCTCGTAGGGGACGAGCAGCCCATACAGCCGCCGCGCGCGGGGGCGATCGCCGAGCAGCGCGCACAGCTCTGCCAGCAGTGACATCGCGACGAGCCACAGCGCATCACGCGGGACGTCGTCGAAGCTCTGGGCCGCGAGCTGCTCGAGCTCGCGCCGGGCCTCGTCCTCGCGTCCGAGCTCGGCCAGAACGAGGGCCAGGCCGCAGCGCCAGCGGCGCATCGCCGGCAGCCGGTCGGCGTTGCGTCGCACGAGCGGCTCGAGATCCAGATGGCGACCCTGGGTGCGGCGCACGAGGAACGTCTGGGCGTCGGCGATGATCGGGGCGATCGAGCCGGGCACGTCGCGCGCCTGCGCCAGCGCCTGCGCCGTGTAGCGCTCGGAGGCGACGAAGTCGCCGCGCATGTGCGCCGCCATCGCGCGGTGCAGCGGGTCGTAGACGAGCATCCGCGGCTGCCCGAGCCGGCGCGCGGTCGTGCCGAAGGCCTCGATCTCCTCGTCGGCGCGGACCGGGTCGTCGAGCTCGAGCAGCAGGCTGATGCGCCACAGGCGCACCTGCATCCCGAGCTCGGCGTCGTTCGTGCGCTCGCACAGTTCGAGCGCCTCGATCGAGATCGGCAGCCCGCGCGTGACGGTGTCCGGGCCCCACACCGCGACGAAACCCTGCGCGAGCGCGAAGGCGAGCGTGCGGTCGCCGAGGGTCCGCTGGGCGCGCGCATCGCGCGCGGCGCCCGTGTAGAGCGCGCGCGCCAGGCCGAGCGCCTCGTCGACGAGCTGCTCGCGGCGCGGGCGCTGTGGCGACCAGTACAGCGCGAGCGCGAGCTGGACGCGCAGGCGACATCGCAGGGCGTCGATCGTCGCCCGCCGCAGCAGATCCTGCTCCTCGGATCCGCCCTCCTCCAGGCGCCGCAGCGCCTCCTCCAGCAGGCTGACCAGCTCAGGCTCGACGAGCCCTGGCGAGAACGTGCCGAGCGTGCCCGCGAGCGCCGTCTGCGCGAGGCATTCTGCGTCGTCCAGCCGGCGCGCGTGCTCGGCCGCGACACGCAGCGCGTGGTGCGCTGCGTAGACGTCACCCGCGCGCATGCGCGCCTCGCCCAGCCCCTGCGCGAGCCGCCAGGCGGTCTGCTCGTCGGCCGGCAGCGAGGCGGCGACGTCGATCGCGCGCTCGTACAGGCGCGCGGCCTCCTCGTAGGCGAACTGGACGACGGCACGCTGCGCTGCGCGCGCGGCGTAGTCGACCGCACGCTCGGCGCCGCCCTCCGTGGCCGCATGCAGGTAGTGATGCGCGATCTCGGCGAGATGCTGCTCGAGGTCGTGGCTGTAGGCAGCCTCGAGCGCCTCGGCGGCGACGCGGTGCAGCCGCGCGCGGCGGGTGGCGCCGAGGCTCTCCAGCAGGGTGTCGCGCACGAGCGCATGCGCGAAGGCGTAGCGCCCGGCGTCTCGAGCCACGGTGACGATCCCGCTGCGCAGCGGAACTTCGAGCCATTCGAGCACCGCGCTCGGCGGCTCGTCGAGCACGGTCGCGAGCGTGTGCAGTCCGAACTCGCCGCCGATCACCGCGGCGGCGCAGAGCGCCTGATGAACGAATGGCTCCAGCGGATCCAGGCGGCGGCGGATCGCGTCACGCACGCCGTCGGGTAGCGGCAATGGCCGGGTGGCGGCGCGGTCGTCGTGCAACCGGCCCTGCGCGGCGAGCAGCTGGACGAGCTCGTCGACGAAGAACGGGTTTCCGCCGCTGGCCTGATGGACGGCCAGGACGAGCCGCGGCGCGATCGGCGCGCGCCGGCCGCGGGACGACCCTTCCATCCCGTCAGGCTCCCCGAGGCCGCGCGCCCGCGCCTCGGCCAACTGGCGGACCTCCTCACGACCGAGGCCCTCCAGCGGCAGCCGCGTCGCCGCGCGCGCCAGCCCACCGAGCGGGGCGGCGAGATCGGGGCGCGCGTGGGCCTCGGCATGGCGATAGGCGGCGATCGCGAGCAGTGGCATGTCCGGCAGTGCGCGCGCGATGAACTCCAGCGCCATCAGGGAGGACGCATCGGCCCAGTGCAGGTCGTCGAGCACGATGACGAGCGGGCGCTGGTCGGCGACCGTCGCCAGCAGCGTGGCGAGCGCGTCGAAAAGCCGGAAGCGCGCCTGGTCGGAATCGAGCTCGGAGGTCTCGGCAGCCGGGCCGAGCGTGCTCGCCAGCTCGGGCAGCAGGCCCGCGATCCAGGGCGCACCTTCCGCCAGCGCGGCACGCAGCGCCGGCAGGTCGGCACGACGGCTGAGCACGCGCCCGACCTGCACCCACGGCCAGTACGCCGGCGCCCCGCCGCCGTCCCAGCAGCTGCCCCAAGCCCAGGCCGCGCCGCGGGTCGCCGCGTGCTCGACGAACTCGCGGGCAAGGGCGGTCTTTCCGATGCCCGGCTCGCCGGTCAGGAGGATCAGCCCGCCACGGCCTTCGAGCGCGCGCTCGAGGCTCGCGTCGAGTTGCGCAAGCTCCCGTCCTCGCCCCACCAGACGCTGACTGCGCGGTTGGCTCATCCCTACGGCATGCACAGCATGTTCCCCGCCGCAGAGACTAGACCACCGGTTTCAGCAGCACCGGCGCCGCCGGCGGATTCTTCACCAGGTCCGGGTGCCGGGCGCGCCCTTGAACGGACCGCGCAGATCCGCGCTGATCCAGCCGCCGTAGAAATCGCCGGGCTGGGACTGCACGAGCTCGTCGTCGAGCCGGCAGGCGTCCATGCGGCCGGGGTAGAACGCGACGTGGTCGCGCAGCGCCTCATAGGGCGCGGCGGGATCGGGATACGCCCACGCGGCGCGTTCCTCGCGGCGTTGGCAAGCGACGACGTCGAAGTAGGTGGCAACGCCCTTCCACTCGCAGAAGGAGCTCCCGGCGGCCGTTCGAATACTCCCCGTCGCGATGTCCTCCGGCGGGACGTAGATCGTCGGCGGATGGCTCGTCTCCAGCACCCGCCAGGCCGCGGTCGAGTCGGCCACGGTGACCCCGCCGAGCTCGACGCGCACACGACGCTCGCAGCGCACGAGCGCGGGCGGGCGCGGGTAGTCCCAGACGGACTCGGTCACCGCAGCGTCATGCGACGGACAGGCAGAAGTTCGCGCGGTGCTGCCACACTGATGCATTCGTTCAGCGCCCGCTGCGGGATCACCGTGCGAGGCGCGAGCCCGAACGTTCCCCCGGAGACCCCGCTTGTCCACCAACAGCTTCGATGCCCGCCGCTCGCTTCAGGTCGGAGCGCGCACGGTCGAGATCTTCCGCCTCGACGCGCTCGCGTCCCGGTTCGACGTCGCGCGGCTGCCGTTCTCGCTGAAGATCCTGCTCGAGAACCTGCTGCGCACGGAGGGCAACGGATCGGTCACCGCCGCGGACATCGAGGCGCTCGCCGGCTGGGATCCGATGGCCGAGCCGTCCACGGAGATCGCGTTCACGCCCGCACGCGTGGTCATGCAGGACTTCACGGGCGTGCCGGCCGTCGTCGACCTCGCCGCGATGCGCGACGCCATGGCCGCCATGGGCGGCGACCCGGCGATGATCAACCCGCTCGTGCCGGCCGAGCTCGTCATCGACCACTCGGTGCAGGTCGACGCGTTCGGCAGCCGCGACGCGTTCACGCGCAACGCCGAGCGCGAGTTCGAGCGCAACGAGGAGCGCTACGCGTTCCTGCGCTGGGGTCAGACGGCGTTCGACGATTTCGCCGTGGTCCCGCCGGATACCGGCATCGTGCACCAGGTCAACCTCGAGTACCTCGCGCGCGTCGTGTTCGTCACGAAGAGCAACGGATCCCACCCATCCCTCGCCTACCCCGACACGCTCGTCGGGACCGACTCGCACACGACGATGATCAACGGCCTCGGCGTGCTGGGCTGGGGCGTCGGCGGGATCGAGGCCGAGGCGGCGATGCTCGGCCAGCCGATGCCGATGCTGATCCCGCAGGTGCTCGGCTTCAAGCTGCGCGGCGAGCTGCCCGAGGGGGCGACCGCAACCGACCTCGTGCTGACCGTCACCGAGATGCTGCGCGAGCGCGGCGTCGTCGGCAAGTTCGTCGAGTTCTACGGCCAGGGGCTGGCGTCGCTGCCGCTCGCCGACCGGGCGACGATCGGCAACATGAGCCCGGAGTTCGGCTCGACGTGCGCGATCTTCCCGATCGACGCGGAGACGATCCGTTACCTGCGCTTCTCGGGGCGCACGGAGGAACGGATCGAGCTCGTCGAGGCATACGCGCGCGAGCAGGGGTTGTGGCACGACGAGAACTCGCCCGAGCCGGCCTACTCGGACACGATCGAGCTCGACCTCGGCGAGGTCGTCCCGTCGCTGGCGGGCCCGAAGCGCCCGCAGGATCGCGTTGCGCTGAGCGACGCGAAGGCGGCCTATCGGATCGCGCTGAAGGACTTCATGCCGCACGAGGACGGCGAGGATGCCGACGGCGGCGACACGATCGAGTTCGATGCGCTGTCCTTCCCCGCCTCGGACCCGCCGACGTACACCGGGCGCGCAGGGATCCGCCCACCCGAGCACGCGACCGCGCCCGGCCACGCGGAGGAGATCGCGGCGGCGATGCTCGCCGAGCCCGAGGACAACCGGGTCTTCGTGACGATGCCGGACGGCACCGAGACGAGCATCGACAACGGCCACGTCGTGATCGCGGCGATCACGAGCTGCACGAACACCTCCAACCCCTCGGTGATGCTGGCCGCGGGCCTGCTCGCGCGCAACGCCGTCGCCCGCGGACTGACGAGCAAGCCGTGGGTCAAGACGTCGCTCGCGCCGGGCTCGAAGGTCGTCACGAAGTACCTCGACCACGCCGCGCTGACCGGCGACCTCGAGGCGCTCGGCTTCCATCTCGTCGGCTACGGCTGCACGACCTGCATCGGCAACTCGGGGCCGCTGCCGCGCGTCGTCTCCGAGGCCGTCGGCGAGAACGATCTCGCCGTCGTCTCGGTGCTGTCGGGCAACCGCAACTTCGAGGGCCGCATCAACCCTGACGTGAAGATGAACTACCTCGCGTCGCCGCCGTTGGTTGTGGCCTACGCCCTGGCGGGCTCGATGGACGCCGACATCGTCAACGACCCGATCGGCGTCGATCCGGACGGTGTCGACGTCTACCTGCGCGACCTCTGGCCGTCCACCCGCGAGGTCGGCGAGACCGTCGAGCGCGCGGTCCGCTCGGAGATGTTCCGCTCCTCCTACGACGACGTCTTCGCCGGCGACGAGCGCTGGAACTCACTCGACGTGCCGATCGGCGACCGCTTCGCGTGGGACGAGACCTCGACCTACGTGCACCTGCCCCCGTACTTCGAGGGCATGCCCGCCGATGCGCCGGCCGTCGCGGACATCGAGGGCGCGCGCGTGCTCGCGCTGCTCGGCGACTCGGTCACGACCGATCACATCTCGCCCGCGGGGGCGATCAAGCCCGATTCGCCGGCGGGCCTCTATCTGCAGGAGCACGGCGTCGCCCCGCGCGACTTCAACTCCTATGGTGCGCGGCGCGGCAACCACGAGGTGATGGTCCGCGGGACGTTCGCCAATATCCGGCTGAAAAATCTGCTGGAAACCGAACCCGCCCTCCCCGAGGGCGGCTTCACGCTGAAGTTCAACGCGCACACCAGGCCGGAGCCGATGTCGATCTACGACGCGTCGCTTGCCTATCTGGCGGAGGGCACGCCGTTGGTCGTGCTCGCCGGCAAGGAGTACGGCTCGGGCTCGTCGCGCGACTGGGCGGCGAAGGGCACGCGGCTGCTCGGCGTACGGGCGGTGCTCGCCCAGTCCTTCGAGCGCATCCACCGCTCGAACCTCATCGGAATGGGGGTCCTGCCGCTGCAGCTGCCGGCGCCGGCCGAGGACCTCGGGCTGCACGGCGACGAGGTCTTCTCGATCACGGGCCTGGCCGACGCGATGAACGCGGGTGAGCCGGTGCCACAGGAGGTCTCCGTGCGCGCAGGCGACCGCGAGTTCAAGGCGCGCGTGCGGATCGACACGCCGAAGGAGGCGGAGTACTTCCGCCACGGCGGAATCCTGCAGTACGTGCTGCGCCAGCTGCGCGACCGCTAGGGGTCCGTCCGCTCGTTCGCGCTCGACGGTTCGCCGAGGTCGGGCGGCGTGTAGCGGAAGTGCCCGATGCTGTCGGTGAGCCGCACGTTGACGTTGCGCGTCGTGGCGTCCGAGGTGAGCCTGCACTTGAACAGGGCGCCCTTCGTGACGGTGACGATCTCCGGGCAGTCGACGGCGACGTCGTCGCGCCTGGTCCTGCGTTCGATCTGCCGGGTCATGACGGCCTCTACCTCGCGCACGTGCAGGAAGGGCGCGCTGACGGAGATGACGCTCCTCTTCTGCTGCGTCGCGTTGACGTCTCCCTCGGAGCCATCCGCACCCCGTACGACGCAGATGAACTCGGAGCCCACGTCCGTCTCGTAGTCCTTCGGGCATCTGACCGATGCGACGCGCGCCTGCACTTGCTTCGTGACGACGCCGCGGATGAACTCCTCGGCCTGGTCGGGCTTGCGCGCCTTCTCGCCGCAGGCTGTGAGCCCCAGGGCGGCTGCGGCGAGGAGCGTGAGGGCGATCGTGCGGCGCATTGCGGGTGCAGGCTAGAGCAGCGCGCGCAGCGTGCCGGCCACCTCGCCGGGCGCGAACATCACCTGGCGCCAGGTGAATCGGACGACGCGGTAGCCGAGGGTGGCGAGGCGCTGATCGCGGCGGCGGTCGGATTCGAAGGCGCTGCGGGTGGTGTGGACGTCGCGGCCGTCGACTTCGATGACGAGGCATCGGGCGCCCCAGAGGAAGTCGGCCGCGGCGCCGCCGCCGTCGGGGAACGGGATCCAGGCGTTGGCCTGGTCTGGTGGGGTGCCGGCGTGCCGGCAGATCTGCAGGAAGGCTTCTTCGAGCTCGTTTCTTGTGAGGGTGTTGCCGAGCTTGTGCTCCCGGAGGACGGCTTGCAGGGTGGCTTGGCCGTGGCGTCCGTTGGCTCGGGAGAGCGCGTCGTCGATGGCGCTCATATCGAGGATGCGCTGCTGCTCGGCGGCGTCGATCGCACGCTCGAGTTCGCGGCGGGTGGCGTCCTCGGCGACGTCCAGGAGGGTGCGCGCGAGCGTTGTCGTCGGGATGCTGTCGATGAGGATGATGTCGCTCGGGAGGAGCGTGGCGGCGCTGTGGACGCGGATGCCTGGCCGGCTCTTGCCGTGCGGAGTGGTCACGTCGACCAGGGCGCGAACACCGAGGCGCAATTCGTGTTGCGCGGCCGCACAACGATGCGACAGCGCCGCGCTCGCACCGCACGCGAGAACCGCTGCCATGAAGCGGCCCGGTCGCGTGAGGAGCATCGGATCGATGACGGAGTACACACCGTGATGCACGCGGTGCAACCGGCCGGCCGCGACGCGCTTGCCGACACCGCTGGTGCTCAGGCCGAGATCCTGGAGCTGCGCGAGTGAGAGGACCCCGTGCTGCGAGGCCACCCGGGCCGCGATCCCCCAGTCGCGTGGGGGGTCTTGGAACTTATGCGACACATAGTCCGGTTTTCGCCAAGACCCCTCCATGACTCGCGATCCTGGCCAGGCAAACGTGACGGGACAACACGCGTGTGCAAACAACCACGCGCGGATGTGTCACGACTCTCCGCATCTACGAGTCGGCCGCGCGGCACGACGCGCAGCGGCCGTGCACGACGGCCTCGATGCGCTCGTGTGCGAAGCCGTGGCCCGCGGCGGCGCGTTCGAGCTCGTCGGTGTCGAGCTCGGAGTCGAGGTCCTCGATCGAGCCGCAGGTCGTGCAGATGAGGTGGTGGTGGGATTCCGTGCGGGGGTCGAACAGCGTCGTACCGGCGCGCTGGACGCGGCGCACCATGCCGAGCTCCTCGAGCAACTCCAACGTGGCGTAAATCGTCGGCAGGGAGACGTTCGGCAGGCGGTCGGCGACGGAATCGAGGAGCTCGTCGGCTGTGACATGGCGGTCGAGCTCGCGCAGCGCGCGGTGCAGCACGACGCGCTGCGGGGTCACCCGCATTCCACGGGAACGTAGAGCGACAGCGAGATCGTCCGGGGCCATGGCATCCATATTAGGGCATCCTACTTAGGGAGTCCTTATTACAAGAGACTTGCTCTTTTGCTATCCTATCGGACGTGACGACCGCAGATCTCACCCTCGTTCGCCGGTGGCGCGCCGCTGACGAGCGCCAGCGCCTCCTGCAGGTGATCCAGCCCGCGCTGATCGGTCTGATCGACGGGACGATCTCGACGCTCGCTCCGATCTTCGCCACCGCTTACATCGCCGGCTCCAAGGCCGCGCTGCTCGTCGGCCTCGCCGCCGCGCTCGGCGCGGCCATCAGCATGGGCATGTCCGAGGGGCTGTCCGACGACGGCGAGATCACGGGGCGCGGCGCCGCCCTGCAGCGCGGCCTCATCACCGGCGTCGCGACCTTCTTCGGCGGTACCGCGCACGCGCTGCCGTTCCTCATCTCCGACATCGACACCGCGCTGACCGTCGCGTACATCGTCGTGTCGATCGAGCTCGTCCTCATCGCCTGGGTACGCAAGCGCTTCCTCAACGTCGCGCTGCGCACGTCGCTCATCCAGGTCACGCTGGGCGGCATCATCGTCGCCGCGGTCGGCGTCATCGTCGGGCACGCGTAGCCTCCGATACCCTCCGGCGCGGTGCGCCGGGAAGCCTGGTCGGCATTGATCCGTCATGCCCGGACGAAGGAGCCGACCAGAGAGTGCCACTTCACCGCCGCACCGCAGACGCGTTCTCCGACTTCATCGGTGAGGAGATCAACGGCGGCAAGCTGCTCATCGCCGCGACGGCGGTCGCGCTGTTGTGGGCGAACCTGGCGGGCGGCTCCTACGAGGACGTCCGCGACGCTCCGCTGCACCTGGGCCCCGACGCGCTGCGCCTCCAGCTCACGCTCGGCCACTGGGTGTCCGACGGCCTGCTCGCGCTCTTCTTCTTCGTCGCCGGGCTGGAGATCAAGCGCGAGCTGACGGTCGGCCAGCTCGCCGACCGGCGCGCGGCGATGCTGCCGTTCTTCGCGGCCGGCGGCGGCATGCTCGTCCCGGCGCTCGTCGCGATCGCATTCTCCGGCGGCGCGGCGCTCGACGGCGGCGCATGGGCGATCCCGGTGGCGACGGACATCGCGTTTGCCCTCGGCGTACTGGCGCTCGTCGGCTCATCGCTGCCGCCCGGCGTGCGCGTGCTGCTGCTCTCGATGGCCGTCATCGACGACCTGGCGGCGATCGCCCTGATCGCCGTGCTGTTCACCGGCGGCCTGTCGCTCGCGTGGCTCGCCGGCGGCCTGCTGGCGGGCGGCGCCTACTGGCTGGCCCACCGCGCGCGCATCGACCCGGCGCCGCTGCTGTGGGCGATCGCGATCATCGCCTGGGTCTGCATCCACGCCAGCGGCGTCCACGCAACCGTGACCGGGATCATGCTCGGATTGCTGACGCCGGTAAGGCCGCGCGACGGCGAGACCAAGACTCCGGGCGAGCGCTACGAGCACCGGCTGCACCCGATCTCCGCCGGCATCGCGGTGCCGCTGTTCGCGCTCGTCGCCGCCGGGATCCCGCTCGCCACGGCCGGCGACGCCGTCACTGACGCAATCGCCGTCGGCGTGTTCGCCGGGCTGCTGCTCGGGAAGTTCGCGGGCGTCCTTGGCGGCACCTGGCTTGCGGTGCGACTCAAGCTCGGGTCGCTGCCCGCCGGCGTCGGCTGGGGCGACGTCGTGCCGGTCGCCGTCCTCGCCGGGATCGGCTACACGGTCAGCCTGCTCATCGTGCAGCTCGCTGTCCCCGGTGAGCAGGCCCAGCAGCACGCGGCGACCGCTGTCCTCGCCGCGTCCGTGCTCGCGTCGCTCGCCGCGCTCGTGCTGCTGCGCGTGCGCACGCGGGCGCACGGCACGCCAGGTGGGAAGTCGGGCAGCGCCGTATAGCCTGCTTGCGATGCCTCTACCCGACGTCCTTCGCCAGCTTCTCACCGCCGCCGGGCCCTCGGGCTACGAAACGGCGCCCGCCGCGGTCTTCACCGAGGCCGGCCGGCGCTTCACCGACGACGTCGCGATCGACGTCATGGGCTCGGCGATCGCCAGGGTCAAGGGCAAATCCGACCCCGCCCACCCAGCCCCCTTCCTCGCGGTCGTCGGCCACATCGACGAGATCGGCCTCATCGTCACGCACATCGACGACAACGGCTTCCTGCGCTTCATGGGCGTCGGCGGCTGGGACCCGCAGATCCTCGTCGGCCAGCGCGTCGAGATCACGACCCGCGACGGCGTCGTCCCTGGCGTCGCCGGGCGCAAGGCGATCCACCTCCTGAAGGAGGAGGAGCGCGAGAAGGTGCCCAAGCTTCGCGACCTGCACATCGACATCGGTGCCAAGGACGGCGACGAGGCGCGCTCGCTCGTGCGCATCGGCGATGTCGCGGTGATCTCCGGGGAGCCGCGCGAGATGCTCAACGGCCGCGTCATCTCGCGCTCGATGGACAACCGCCTGGGCTCGTTCATCGCGTTGGAGGCAGCGCGGCTCGTGGCCGAGGCCGGCGGCGCGCCGGGCGACGTGGCGGCGCTGGGCGTGGTGCAGGAGGAGATCACGTTCGCCGGCGCGCGCACCTCGGCCTACAGCCTGCAACCCGACGTCGCGATCGTCGTCGACGTCACGCACGAGACCGCCTCGCCAGGTGTCGATGTCAACGAGATCGGCAAGCACGAGTTCGGTCAGGGCGCGGTCATCGAGCGCGGCTCGGTGCTCAACCCGGTCGTCTTCGAACTGCTGCACGAGGCCGCGAAGCACGAGGAGATCCCCTTCACGATCCAGGCCTCCGCGCGGTCGACCGGCACCGACGCCGACGCGATCCACCTCTCGCGCGCCGGCGTGCCGACCGGCGGCGTGTCGATCGCGCTGCGCTACATGCACTCGCCCGTCGAGATGGTGCAGCTCGACGACATCGACGCGTGTGCGCGGCTGATCGCCGCGTTCGCGCAGTCGCTCAGCGCCGAAACGTCGTTCGCCCGCTCCTGACGCTTACCGGGTGCTGCTGCTGTTCGACATCGACGGGACGCTGCTGATCGGAGCAGCCGACGCGCACCGCGACGCGATCCACGAGGCGCTGCGCACGGTGCACGGCGTCAGGAACCCGGGGCGCCGCGGGATGGAGGTCGCCGGACGGACCGACGCCGACATCGCGCGCAACCTGCTCGTCGCGGCGGGCATCGCGGCCACGGACGTCGACGAGCGCGCCGACGACGTGCGGATCGCCGCCTGCGAGGCCTATGCGCGCCTGGTCCCCGACGACCTGTCGGCCAACGTCACGCCCGGCATCGAGGACCTGCTCGCGCGGCTCGCCAGGCGCGAGGACACGCGCCTGGCGCTCGTCACCGGCAACTACGAGCCGATCGCGCGCCTGAAGCTGCGCGCGGCGGGCATCGGCCAGTACTTCGAGCGCGGCCAGGGCGGCTTCGGCTCCGACCACGAGGATCGCGCGATGCTGCCGCAGATCGCGCGCCGCCGCGCGGGTGACGACGGCGAGGAGTGGCCGCGGGCGCAGACCGCCGTGATCGGCGACACGCCGCGCGACATCGCCTGCGCGCGCGCCGACGGCGTGCGCGTGGTGGCGGTCGCGACGGGACCCTACGGTCCCGAGGACCTGCGCCAGGCCGACGCGGTCGCGCGCGACGCCGGCGAGCTCGGCGAGGTGCTGGATCGCTGGCTGGCGAGCCGGACTACGCTGCCGTCATGAGCCGCGAGGCGCGGATCGGACTGCTGGTCGGCACCGTCGTCGTGCTGGTGCTGGCGTTCGTGCTGCTTTCACCTGGCGGCGGCGATGAGGAGAGCACCGCCACAACGCCGAGCGTGACCGCCGAGGCGCCGGCCGCTGACGCGACGCAGCCGACGACGGTTGTCACCCGGCCGCCGCCGCCGCCCGCGCCGACGTTCGAGACGATCCGGGTGCGCGGCGGCAAGCCCGTCGGCGACATCAGGAAGATCACGGTCGAGAAGGGCGAGCGCGCCCGCATTCGCATCACCTCGACCGACACGAGCGACGAGATCCATCTGCACGGTTACGACAAGTACGCGAACGTCGCCCCCGGCAAGTCCGGCCGCTTCTCGTTCAAGGCCGACGCCGAGGGCATCTTCGAGATCGAGCTGCACGGCACCGGCACCCTGATCGGGCAGCTCGTCGTCGAGCCGTAGCTCGCGCGCTCAGGCCGGCGTCCAGAGCCCGTCGAAGCCCAGGTGTCGCTCGACGGCGACGCGGCCGAGCTGCTCACGGGCCTCGTCGTGGCCGATGTCGCACGTGACCGCGACCTCGCGCGTGGCGAGCGGCTCGCCCGCCCAATCGAGCACCTCGAGCACGGACGACGGCGGGTCGCGGCGCTCGGAGCCCGGGACGAGGTTCGCCAGCACGACGTCGTAGGCGGCGAACGGCTGAAAGCCGGGCACGGCGATCCGCACGCCGTCGCTGCGGCGCACGATCTCGTACGACGGACAGGTGTAGCGGCGCCCACCTGACCAGTTGGCGAGCTTCTCGTCGAGCACGCGCGCGGCGGGGATCGGCTCGCGCGCGGCGGCACGGTCCTCCTCGAGCGCCGCCTCGACCTCGGCTTCCTGCATCCAGGTGCCCAGCTGCGCGGCGTCGAGCCCGGCATCGGCTGCCGCGCCTTCCAGCGTCTGCGGCTCGTCGAGCAGCTGACCCGCGAAGTTGCGCACGCGGAAGGCCCGCAGCAGCGGGTCCTCGGCATCGGGGGCGCGCAGACGGGCGGCCACGATCGCGCGGCAGGCCGGAGCGGTTGCGTGCAGGCGCGGGCGCACCGATGTGTCGATCGGCATGCCGTGCTCGCGCGCGATCTTCGCCGCGCCGGCCGCCATCTTCTCGGGCGTCAGGCCCTTGTCGGCGTAGTCCTGCGGGGAATCGGAGAGCACGACCATGCGCCGGCCCCAGTCGAGCTTGTCGCCGTAGAGCCACTGCAGGCGACGGCGAAACGGCTCCGCCGACCAGGCCCAGGGGCAGCCTGGATCGGTGAACTCGGTGATGCAGACGTCGGGCGCGGCGGTCGTCACGGTCCTATGTGCGCGTGAGGCGCTTGTACGTGATCCGGTGCGGGCGGTCGGCCTCGTCTCCGAGCAGCGCGCGGCGGTGCTCCTCGTAGGCCTCGAAGTTGCCCTCGAACCACGTCACCTGCGAGTCGCCCTCGAAGGCGAGCACGTGCGTCGCGACGCGATCCAGGAAC
>DATLNO010000106.1:0-11173 GCA_035536715.1 Solirubrobacteraceae bacterium | reverse complement strand
GATGCCGGTGTAGGCGATCATCCCCAGCGGGATCGCGAGCAGGAAGTCCGTCCAGGTCGGCGCGACGCCGAGCTGGATGTTGTCGATCAGCGTCTGCGGTGAGAAGACGAGCAGTGCGCCGACGATCACCATCAGCAGCTGCGTGAAGAAGTCGACCAGCGCGAGGACGATGTTCAGCCCGGCGGACTCCTTGATCCCGACGACGTTGACGAGCGACAGCGCGACGATGACGCCCGCGCCGAAGATGACGTCACCCGGCGCCGATCGCAGCGGCTCCCAGAACAGGCCGCCGAGGTAGTGCGGCACGAAGAACGCCGAGATCGCGACGGTGATGACGTAGTTGAGCATCTGCGCCCAGGCGGCGAAGAACGAGACGAACTCGTTGAAGGCGTGCCGCGCGAAGCTGGACGAACCCCCGGCCTCCGGGAACATCGCGGTCGCCTCGGCGTAGGTCGCCGCCGTGCAGAAGAAGAAGATGCCGGTGATGACGAAGACGAGCGGCGTCAGGCCGAGCGCGAGGCCGGCGACGAGCCCGAGCGCGTAGTAGATCGACGACCCGACGTTGCCGTAGGCGGTGGCGAACAGCGCGTTGACGCCCAGCACGCGCTGCAGTCCTTGGAGCCGGCGTTGCGCCATTCGGCACCGCAGCATCCATCGGCCGCTGTGAGGACGGTGTGCGGATCGGCCGCGCCGCTGTGTGGATGGTGTGAAGGTGGCCGCGCGTTGGCGGTCAGGCGATGAACCGGTAGCCGACGCGCGCGTCCGTGCGGATGTAGTGCGGTTCGCCGGCGGGCTCGAGCTTGCGCCGCAGGTTGGCGATGTGCGTGCGCAGCGCCTGGGTGTCGTCGGCGTACTGCGGGCCCCACACTTCGCTCAGCAGCGCACGGTGGGTCAGCAACCGTCCGCGGTTGCGGGCCAGGATCCGCAGCAGGTCATACTCGGTCGGCGTGAGATGCACCTCCTCGCCGTCGCGGCGCACGCTGCGCGCCGCAAGGTCGATCTCCAGCCCATCGACCCGGATCGTCGGCTCGTCGACGTTGCTCCCCACCCGGCGCAGGACCGCGTTGAGGCGCGCGATGAGTTCGCGTGGGTTGAACGGCTTGGTGATGTAGTCGTCGGCGCCCGCGTCGAGCGCCGCGATCTTGATCTCCTCGTCACCGACCGCCGACAGAACGATGATCGGCATCTGGCTCCATCCGCGCAGCTGGCGACAGACATCCACACCGTCGCCATCGGGCAGGACGAGGTCGATGATCGCGGCCTCGGGCGGATGCAGCGCGGCGGCGTCGAGCGCCGCCTGCGCGCTCTGCGCAGCTTCGACGTCGAAGCCCGCCTCGCGCAGGACGATCTTCAGCCCGCGCAGGATCTGCAGCTCGTCGTCGCAGACGAGGACGCGCAGCCGCGCCGCGCTCACGACGGCGCCGGGATCGGAGCGGGCCCGGGTTGCTCGGCAAGCGGCAGCTCGATCGCGAACACCGTGCCGTGACCGGGCAACGACTCAGCGCGCACGCGGCCGCCGTTGGCCTCCACGAACCCGCGCACGATCGCCAGCCCCAGGCCGGAGCCGGGATGCGCATCGCTCGCCTCGTCGCGGTAGAACGGCTCGAACGCTCGGGCCAGCTGCGTCGCGCTCATCCCGGGCCCGCGATCGATGACGCGGATGCTCATCTTGCCACCGACGACCCGCGCACGGACCTTCACCTGATGCCCGCCGCTGTAGCGCCGGGCGTTCTCGAGCAGGTTGACGAAGACCCGCTCGAGCTGCGCGGCGTCGGCTTGCACGAGCGGAAGGTGCTCGTCGAAGGACAGCGCGAAGCCTGCGGCGTCTCCGTCGGCGACATCGTCTACCGCGGTTCGCACGACCTCTTCGAGCGAGCACCAGTCGCGCCGCGGCTCGGCCGCGCCCGCCTGAAGCCGGGAGAGGTCGAGCAGCTTGTCGACAAGTGCCGACAGTCGCTGCGCCTCCTCGACGACGACGAGGCCGAGCTCATCGCGCTCGCCGCCCTCGAGGAGGGGCGAGCGCACGGCATGCCCAGCGGTGATGATCGCCGTCAATGGCGTGCGCAGATCGTGCGACACCGCCCGCAGCAACGCGGTCTTGATCACGTCCGAGCGCCGCAGGGCCTGCGTCTCGACGACCTCGGCCTGCAGCCGGTCGCGGTCCAGCGCCGCGCGCAGCAGCGCCTCGAGCGCCGGCGCCACCCGCTCGCGGACGCGCGCGCGCAACGCGGCGTCGTCGCCTCGGACCCCCAGGTCGAGAAGCGCCTCGCGTCCTGCGCCCAGATCGAGCACGACGGCGCGGTCCCCGGCGCGGTCGCCGTCGGCGTCCATCACGATCTGCGCGTCATGTAGACCGAGCGCCACGCCGACCAGCCGGCTGGCCTCCGGCAGCGCGTCGGCCAGCGTCGCGCCGCCGAGCAGGACGCGAGCGGTGTCGGCAGCCAGGTCGGCTTCTCCGCGGCGGCGCTCCGCCTCAGCGGCTCGCGTGCGCGCAAGGTCCGCAACCGCCGACGCCACCACTGCGGCGACGAGGAACACGCTGAGCGCCACCCAGTGCGCCGAGTCGGCGATCACCAGTCGGCCGGTCGGCGGGATGTGAAAGAAGTTGAACGCGGCGGCGCTGACGAGGCTCGTCAGCAGACCGAACGCCAGGCCCCAGTACACGGCGACCAACAGCACCGCGAGCAGATAGACGACCCCGGGTGACACCTCCGGCCCGACCTCGCGCAACGGGTAGATCACCAGCGTCGTCGCCGCGACCGTGAGCACGACGACCAGCACCGCCCAAGCCCGCGAGCGAGGCCGGTCGACAAGCCGCGGATACTCGCGAGGGGTGCTCACGATCCACATGATCGACGACGGAGCCATCTGCGCGTCGGGTTTTCGCCATCCGACGCCAGCTACCGCGTTGAGATCGACACCGCAACGCACGCGGTTAGCCAGCGAGCCTGACACCGCCGAGATGCGGGCCGCGTAAAGACTTCGAGCCGGTGCGTCGGGGTCGGCTGGCGCTTGCGAACAGCATCGATGAGGAGGAGGGAGATCTCGCCACGCGTGGAGTACTTCGACGGTGGTGCAGCGAATAACCGTCGGCGGGCGACGATCGTGGGGAGGTCTTGGAACTTATGCGACGCATAGTCGCGTTTCCTCCACGACCCCCCGAACCGACACCGGAACCGGGCGCCGCGAGCTCTCGTCCAGCCCCCTTCATCGATGCCTCAGTGAGACAGGAGTGGGGTCGGGTGGCGGGCGAGCAGCGCCGGCGACCCAGCATGCGCTCGACGTCGGGCACCGTCACCCCTCGCGAGGGGAGACCGGCACGTTGCTCTGCGCCGGCAGGCTGAACGGGCACCGGATCACCGGGCGCGGGACGTTCTCCGTCGAGGAGACCTACGCCAACGCCACGTGCCTAGCGGATACGAGCGCCGGCCGCGTCGCGGCGACGATCCCGACGGCCGGACCGATCCGCGGACACCGCATGGCCTCTGACTCGCGGATCGCGTCCTTGGCGTGGTTGAGGATCCAGTCGTTCCCTCGTGACAGCACGAAGATGTCCTCGGGATCGAGTGGGTGACGAAGGCGGCGAGCAGCGCGGTGCGGCAGTTCGAGCTTGATCGCGTCGGCCTCGTGTTCGAGCGCGCGGACCGTCGCGGCCGCGTCCGCGGCGCCACCCGCGGCCGCCCAGGGCGGAGAATGCGTCCATCCCCCGACCGGTGACCTCGAGCTGCCGGCGCAGCAGATCGAGGATGTCGGGCATGTCCTGCAGGAACCAGCGATGGCGACTCATGACGCCCAGCGCCAGCCCAGGAGCGACAGTGCCGCCAGCGCGGCGCAGACCGGCATCGTGACGATCCAGGCGAGGCCCATCGGCTGACGCGCCCTGGCTGCACAGACCGTCGACCGGATGCAGTGATGGATGCGTCGCCCCACCGTTCGCATGATGCTCCAGCCACCTGCCGCGGTACCGAGCGTCAGCGCCACGGCGCAGCCGAGCGTCGCCCACAACGGGGCCGACAGCGCATCGATCCGGCCGTCAGCGAGCAGCACGGCCGCGATGACGCCGGCGGACTTCTGCGCATCGTTGGCACCGTGGCTGAACGCCAGCGTGGCGGACGTCGCCCACTGCGCCGCCTGGATGAGCTCGTGCCAGCGGCTCGCGCGGCGGGCGCTGCGGCGGGCGGCTCGCACGGGCAGAAAGCCGCCAAGCGCGCCCAGCGGAGGTGAGACGAGCAGCGCGACGCATGCGCCGAGCACGCCGACGGGATGGATGCCGTCCAGGCCGCCCCAGTGCACAGCGCCGGCCCCGCCGGCCACGAGAGCGGCGCCGACGAGCCCGCCGATGAGCGCATGGCCCGAGCTGGATCGAAGGCCCCAGCGCCAGGTGATGAGGTTCCACGCAACAGCGGCGAGCAGGCCGGTCGCGATGACAGCCACCGCCTGGGAGGAGCCGACCTCGACGATGCCCCCGATCGCAGCGTGCGACCGCAGCGCCGACGAGCAGCGGGCCGAGCAGGTTGAAGACCGCGGCGAGCGCGAGCGCGTGGCGTGGCCGGGCGGCACGAGTCGCGACGAGCGTCGCGACGGCGTTGGACGCATCGTGCAGCCCGTTCGTGACCACGAACGCGAATGCCAGCAGGATCGCGATGGCCAGCGCGCCGTCCATGACATCCGCGACTCAGGTCGGGGCCGGCGCCCCAAGCGTGACGATCACGACGCCGCCGTCGCGGGACTCGACATGGTCGCCGTGCTCGCGCAGGACCGCGAGCATGTCGCGGACCGCGCGAATGATCATCGGAGCATCGGTGGTCAGCACAGCACGGTGGCGGCGCCGAGTGCTAGGGCGGCTTCGCGCGCCTGGAGTGCGCGCGCCCCGTTCCCGTGCCGCTCTTCAGCGTCGGCGAGCGCGAGCGCGAGGGTGATTGCGTGGCGGTCGCCGCGCGTGGCACCCGCCAGCGCGGGGACGCGCTCGCCCAGCGGAGCGGTCGCGATGCGGGGCGGTCGCGCGGTGGCGAGGTAGGGCGCGAGATAGCGTCCGGCGATCTTCTCGGGCGGCTCCCACAGCGCGCGCGTCGAGGCGTCGCTCTGTCCCGACGGGCGGCTCTGCAGGTACAACGGCGCGCCGCTTGTCAGCAGGCGCCCGCGCAGGACCGGTGCAAACGGCGCCGGATCGCCGCCGGCTCCGCATGCAGCGGCGATCGCCTCGGCAACGGCGTCAGCCTGCTGAGCGGCGAGCCCGCCCTGGCGCAGGGGGTATGACGTGACCTCTCCCGCTGCGTAGACGACGGGCTCGCCCGTGACGCGCCCGTGCAGGTCGACGGGTATGAAGCCCGCGCGATCTACGGGCAGCCCGGGAACAGATCGTGCCACGACGTCGGCAAGGGTGATGACGCAGTCCGCGGCGACGATCGTGCCGTCGTTGCAGCGCAGCCCGCCCGCCACGACCCCACGCGGCTGGGAGCCAGTGATCAGCTCGATCCCGAGCGCGTCGATCATCGGCCCGACGGCGTCGGAGGCGGTCGCACCGAACATGCCCAGCGGATGCTCCTCGGGCGTCACGATCCGGACGGCCGCCGTGGACCCGTACTCGCGAAGCTCCTGTGCGGTGAGGAGCGCGAGCTCGTAGAGTGGCAGCGGCCAGGTCGACGGCGACGGCAGCGCGAACGCCATCCCGATTCCGGGTTGCGCCACGTTGCCCGCGACGAGCGCGCGCAGCTTTGACGCCGCGTCGGCGCGCGCTCCGAACGTCAGGGCGCCCGCGAAGGGCTCGACGCGGAGCGCGCCGGTCGCGACCGCGAGAATGTCGTAGTGCAGGCGCTGCCCGCCGTGGGTGAAGACGACCCGTTCGGTCGTATCGACGGCGACGAGCCTGTCGACCACGAGGTCGGCCGCCTGATCGCGGGCGATCAGCGACCACTCATAGGTCTGCGCGCCGCCGCGGCCGAAGGGCTCGGCGACGGTCATCGCCCTCGGCGCGAGCTGCGCGTCCGCCGTCAGCAGCGTGATTGCGACGTGCGCGCCGGCGAGCACGCGCACTGCGAGCAGCAACTCGAGCGCCGCAATCCCACCTCCGGCGATCAGTACCTGGACCGGGCGGTCGTTGAGCATCACAGCGCCCGGCGTTCTCGGTTGGCGTCAAGGGCGATCATGCTGATGAACCTACGATCGCGCCGCCGGCCCGCCATCGGGGCTGTCCCACAGCCTTGCCCGTAGTTGCCCACAGGCGAGCTGCGACCGCGTAGTTCTCCCCGCGTTCGCAGCCCCTGCTACGGATGGAACCCCGGCCGCGCGCTGTGAGGCTGCTGACAGCGACACGACGAGGAGACGACAATGATTCTGCTGCCGTATGACGGATCCGCCGATGCGCAGGCGGCGATCGACAGCGCGGCGCGTCTGGCGCCGGGCGCGGACGCGACGGTGCTGACCGTCTGGGTCGCGTTCGAATTGCAGCTCGACGCGAAGAGTCGCGATGCAGCGCTCGCCACCGTCGCCGAGGGCGCACAGCGCGCGACCGCGGCAGGCCTCGTCTGCACGCCGCGGGTGGCGGCGCTCGACGGCGATGTGGCGAGCACGATCCTTGCGGTCGCGGCCGACCTGGACGCCGACGTCATCGCGATGGGCACCCGCGGGTTGGGTGCCATCAAGGCGTTCATGCTCGGCAGCGTCTCGCACGCGGTCGTTCAGGACGCCGACCGCTCGGTGCTCGTCGTCCCGTCGCCCGCCGTGGTCGCGCGGCGCCGGCATCAGCCCGATCGTGCCGTGGCGTCCATGTGACCGTCGTCGACGAGGCAGCCCCCTACTCCGAACCGGTGTTACCGGCTGTTCTCAGCGCATCCCTCGGGCCACGTCGTCCGGCGGCAGACCGCCGACCCGGGCGCAGATGGCGTCGAACGCGGACATCAGCTCCAGCCAGCCGCTGAACTGCGCGGCATGGCCGCAATGGTCATCGACCGTGCCGCTGATCGTGTTGCCGCCGCAGCGAAGCGCGACCTCGAGCCGCACGCATGCGCCGTCAGCCATGGCTCTGGCGCAGCGCGGTCATGGGCGCACTGCTCGCGATGCGTGCCGGCGCCAGCCACTGCGGCGGCAGGACCGCCCCGATCTCACCAGGGAAGTCGGGCGCCAGACGGTCCGCCAGGCGCGCCGCCGGACGGCCTTCGACGAGCGGGGCGAGATCCTCGAAGCGCCGCAGGAGCGCGACGTTCGGCGCGATCTGGAAGTCGGCGGCGTTGAGCTCGGCTCCTCCCAGCAGGCCCTCCTCGATCCACGCGTCGATCTTGTCCAGGAGGTCAGGCAGCGCCGCGAGATCCTCCTCGGCAGCGCGATCCGTCGCCCGGTGACCGGCGCTGGCGAGACG
This sequence comes from Solirubrobacteraceae bacterium, assembly GCA_035536715.1. Taxonomy (GTDB): domain Bacteria; phylum Actinomycetota; class Thermoleophilia; order Solirubrobacterales; family Solirubrobacteraceae; genus CADCVQ01. Next base: position 3,819 of record DATLNO010000106.1, on the reverse strand, counting down.
GATGACGAACGCGCGCGCGACGCGCTGAACGGGCCGCATGAGCGGGTTGGCGTGACGGTAGATGCTCGAGAACGTGCGCGGATCCTGCCGCGACGCATAGAGCACGAGGCGGCGCGTGGCGTCCTGAAGGTTCTCGCCCCAGCGCTCGGCGTCCTCGATCGCCTGGCGCCGGTCCGGGTCGGCCGCAAACAGCGCCGGCTGCGGGATGAGCTCGTCCAGCGCTCGCGAGATCTCACGCGAGCCCTGGACGCGCCGGCCGTCGATCTTCAGCGCTGGGACGGTCATCGTCACGAAGCCGCGGCCGAGCATGCCGAACGCGTGCGGGCCGACCAGCAGATGCACGCTCTTGTGATCGAGGTTCTTGTGCTCGAGCATGAGTCGCGCCGTCAGCGACGGGGCCGACCCGTTGAACATGTAGAGCTTGATCTTGGGTGTCATGTCGATCAGATCCCCGTCAAGGTCGAGTCGACGACGCAGGACTTGTGCGCGCCGCCGTCGGTCGTCGTGCACTCGATCGTGCCGCGGCCCTTCACGTGCTTGAACTTCCCGGTGCCATCGGTGTAGGTGACGGTGCCGGAGTAGGTGATGTTCGTCAGGCTGCTCGGCACGATCGCCAGCTCGAACGTACCGCTTGTGGTGCCGCGGTTGTAGTAATTCTTGAACGTGCCGTTCGCGGCGCCGGGCACGCCGTCGGCAGGCGCCCGCGTGACGGTGACCTCGTTGTAGTGCAGCCCTGCGCCGAACGGCCGCGGGCACGACACGAAGCCGAACTGGATCGTGCTCGGGTTCGGTGCACCCTGCCGAAAGACCTCGATCGTGCAGTGGAGCTTGGTGGCGCGCTTGCCGGTTGCCGCCGCTCCGGGGGCGCTGCCGGCGGCGATGGCCGCTGCTGCGATGAGCGTTGTGCTGATGAGTGATCTACGTCGCATGCCCTGCCTCCTGGGTGTGGGTCGGGATCTGTGCCGATCCTGCACTCGTGGCTGACGCACGGCGACGTGGAGTGACCCTGGACTTTTGTGACGCCGACCCAGGAGAATCGGACGATGAAGGCTGGCGGGCCCACCGCGGCCGAGCTGCTCGAGCGGGATTTCGAGTGTGACCGACTTGCAGTCGCGATCGATGCGGCGCTGGCGGGTGAGGGCTCCGCGGTCGCGCTCGAGGGCGAGGCGGGGATCGGCAAGTCGTCGCTGCTCGCTCACGTCACCCGCCGCGGGCGCGACGCGGGGATGCGGGTGCTCACTGCGCGCGGGGGTGAGCTCGAGCGCGAGTTCGCCTATGGCGTGGTGCGTCAATTGTTCGACGGGCCGTTGATGGCACTGGACTCGCACGAGCGCGAGTCGGTCCTGGGTGGTGCGGCCGGCTTGGCGCTTCCGGCGCTGTCAGGCACGGATCGGCACGGGGGCGCGGCCGCCGATCCGGGCTCGGTGCTGCACGGCCTGTACTGGTTGACGGCGAACCTCGCGGCGGGACGGCCGCTGTTGATCACGGTCGATGACGCGCACTGGGCGGACAACGCGTCGATCGCCTTCCTCGCGTATCTCGCGCGGCGCATCGACGGCCTCGCGCTGCTCGTCGTCTACGCGACGCGCGTCGCCGAAGGCGCCGACGAGCTTCTGCCTGCCACGGCCGAGCGGGGCCTGGTCTCCGAGGTGCTGCGTCCGGGCGTGCTCAGCGCGCCGGCGACGCTCGAGCTGATCGGGTGGATGCTGGGCAGCGACAGCTCCGACGAGTTTGCGCATGCATGTCGCGTCGCGACCGCCGGCAACCCGTTCCTGCTGCAGGAGCTGCTGCGCGCGTTGCAGGCGGACGGCATCACGCCCGACAGCACAAGCTGCGAACGCGTCGCGCAGATCGCGCCGGGCGCGATCAGCCGAGCGATCCTCGCCCGCCTGCGGCGACTCGGCCGACCGGCGACGCGGCTCGCGTTCGCGACAGCGGTCCTCGGCAAGAGCGCCGCGCTGCGCCACGCGGCCGCGCTCGCCGAGCTCGATCTCGGCGCGGCCGGGACCGCTGCCGACACGCTGACGAGCGCAGCGATCCTGGGCGACGGACGCCCGCTGGAGTTCATTCACCCGATCGTGCGCACGACGGTCTACGCCGAGATCCCGGCGGCGCAGCGTGCCGCGAGCCATATGCGCGCGGCGCTGCTGCTCGAAGCGGACGGAGCCGACGCGGCCGAGCTCGCCCCGCATCTCATGGCGACCGAACCCGCCGGCGATCCCGGCGTCGTGCGCCGCCTGCGGGCCGCCGCCGACGACGTCCGTGACCGCGGTGCTCCCGATGCAGCCTGCGACTACCTGGCCCGCGCGCTGGCCGAGCCGCCCGCGCCCGAGCGCCGGGCCGACGTGACCTACGAGCTGGGATCGGCGGAACTGTCGGCGGGACGCGGCGGCGCGATCGCCCATCTGCGTGACGCGCTCGGCGGCGATCTGGATCCGCGCCTGCAGATGGCCGCCGCGACGGACTTCGCGGGCGCGCTCTCCATCGCGGGCGAGGTCCAGCAGGGCGTCGAGCTGCTCGCCTCCCTGATCGCCAAGCTCGACGCGGACGGCGATGCGGAGACTGCGATGAAGCTCGAAGGAGTCTTCGCGTGCACGGCCCAGCTCGACCCGGCGACGTCGCCGCAGGTGCGGACACGTCTGGCTCGGTGGGAAGGCCGCCTGCGCGGCGACAGCGTGGGCGAGCGGCTGCTGCTCGCGAGTATGGCCTTCGACGCCGCGCATCGTCCGGTCCCGGCCGCGCACGCCGCCGAGCTCGCCGAGCTCGCGCTGGGAGACGGACGCCTGCTGCGCGAGCAGACGAACTACGCGGCGAATTTCCCGCTGGCCGCCTGGACGCTCGTCTGGGCCGACCGGCTCGAGCGCGCCGAGCAGCTCTATACCCTCGCGATCGACCATGCACATGAGCGCGGATCGCTGATCGGCTTCGCGATCGCGACGGGCTGTCGCAGCCAGGTGCGCTTCCGCCAGGGGCGGATCGCCGAGGCCGAGGCCGAGGCCCGCAGCATGCTCGATGACGAGGCAGGCGTCTGGAGGCTCGGGCGGCCGATGCTGATCGCCTGCGTCATCGACGCGATGGTGGAGCGCGCCGACGTGGAGGCGTGCGAGCGGTTCCTCGCGACGCACGGAATCGACGAGGACATGGCCGCCTACTCGATGGGCAGCCGACTGCTCCACAGCCGCGGACACCTGCGTCTGGTGGCCGGCGATCCGGCCGGGGCGCTGCGAGACTTCGAGCAGATCCGTGGCCGCGAGCAGCGCTCGCGCCTGGAGACGGCAGCTGTCCCGACACGCGGGTCCGCGGCACTCGCGCACGCACAACTCGGCGAGCACGAGCGCGCCCGCGAGCTCGCCGGGGAGGAACTCGAGCGCGCGCGCGTCTGGGGCACGCCCAGCGCGCTGTCATTTGCGCTACGGACCGCCGGGGTCGTCGCGGGCGGCGACGAGGGGCTCGAGCTGCTGCGCGGGGCCGCGGCGGCCGGCGAGCACTCGCCCGCACGCTACGAGCACGTCCGCTCGCTCGTGGAGTACGGCGCCGCATTGCGTCGTGCCGGGCGGCGCAGCGCAGCGCGCGAGCCGCTGCGCGAGGCGCTCGAGCTTGCCGATCGCTGCGGCGCGCTGCGCACGGCCGCGCGGGCACGCGACGAGCTGCTGGCGACGGGGGCGCGGCCGCGCCGCGCCGCCCGCAGCGGTGCCGACGCGCTCACGCCGAGCGAGCGGCGCGTCTGCCGGCTCGCTGCCGACGGCCTCGGCAACCGCGACATCGCGCAGGCGCTGTTCGTCACCGTGCGCACCGTCGAGGGGCATCTCACGCTGGCCG
>DATLNO010000105.1:0-5732 GCA_035536715.1 Solirubrobacteraceae bacterium | reverse complement strand
GCGGCGCGAGACGGTGCGGCCGCCGTGGCCAGAGCCTTCGCAGATTGAGGGGTGCCAGAGCTCGCACAGCTGTCGCGTTCATGATTTGAGCTGCTGGCTGACCGGCGTGATCCGTCGCCGTCGCCGTTGTCCCGCTTGACGATCGGCGTGAGGACATGGCGTCGAGCTTGATGAAGAGCGCCCGTGGTCGAACGACGCGCTCCGTGCGACGGATTTCCGCCGGACACAAACTGCTTGCTCGCGCCCCTTTTTCAGGCGGACGGCCTAGCGCCCGCGCAGCTCTGATCGGAGAGAACTCCGCCATAGCGGGATACTCAGCCGGAATGCCGGTTCGTTTCATCTTCCGCCGTCAGTTCTGCGACGCGCAGCCTGATCCGCTGACCCAAATTAACCTCGAGAAGGCGATGCGCGAGAACACCTGGGGTGCCTATCAGAACGCGCTGCCCGAAAATTGGCTCGTCTTCCACGGGCGCGGGCTGTACGGCTCGGCGCGCTACGCCTGCGCGAGCACCGCGGCGATCTCGTGGCCCACCTGCGCGAGCACTTCGGCACGATTGGGTCTCACGTCTGGAAGCGCCCGCCGTACCCGTCGAGTCTCGCTCATTCCGATACCGATCACGCCTGGATCGCTGCAACGCGCCGACACGGAAACGCCTGGTAGGCACGACCAGCACTCTCGTGGTAGCCGCCAACCGCGAGGACCGGCGAGTTCGCGGCGGTCCCGCTGAAGGTTGCTGGCCGCACGGGCTGCTGCGCGTGGGCTGTTGACGTGGACGATGGTTCTTGAAATTCACGCGAGGCACGACGGCTGTCACCCCGCGGTCTAGGAAGCGGTACGGATGTAGATGGCTTGACGATCGCGCACGGTGCGGCCGCTTGGCCGTCGTGTCGTGGCGGTGATGGCGTACGGCGATCGTCGCTGCCGGGCGGCTTGGCGCGCGCGTCTTGACACCTGCACGGTGATGCGTTTGGCATGTCCGGCCTTGATGGCGAACGTGGCGGAGCCGACATGGATCCTCGGGGACCGGATGCTCAGGGATCCACGACACGCTGTGCCGAAGTGAGACACGCAGACAACTTGCGGGTGGATCCGGCCGGCCGACGAGATCCGCTCGAGCTGCATGTCGACCGGGCTGGCGTGCGGTCGCAGGTCGCCGCAGGCCCGGATCGGCGACAGCGCCAACCAGGCGCGCGTGAGGTGTGCCCTGAAACGCCCACGCGAGGTTCGCGGGCTGCACGCCGACACTAGCCAGCCCGACGCGGGTCTGGAGGAGATGGCCTCGGCGACCACGTCCCGCCGTATCCGCCGGCCAGGCGCAGGCACACAACGGGCAGTACTTCGCCGGGCTCGGCTTTGCCGGCGTGCCTTGAGGATCTCACCCGGCGGGAGGTCAAGCTCAGCGTGTTGTGTGGGCTTGGCGGATTGGTGTTCCTTGCGGGCTGGCGCGCATCTCGGGGCCCTGGTCCACGTCAGCGAGCGACGCATCGCCTCGGGTAGCGTCTGGATCTTCGCCGCCAGCGCCGGCGCGACGCGCTCGGGCTTGTAGCCCTCAGGCAGCGCGACGAGCATCGCGTAACCGGTGCAGCGGGTCTCAGTGGTGCCAGAGCTTCGCGGACGCGCGGTTTCGCGCGGCTGATGGCAGTCCATGGTTGAGCGTTGACAGGCGGGGTAGGTGCCAATCATGGCCCGTCGCGGTCGATGGCGATGGAGCGCTGCGGCTTGCGGGCTTCCCTCGAGAAACGAAGGGGGGACTATCGTGGCGCGTGAGCGACCGACAGCCTCCAACGTCGTACGGCCGGACGACACGCTGCTTGAGCGCGCTGGGGTCGGTGTCCCGCTCGGGCTTACGCGTGCCGAGGCCCACTCGCTGCGGCGGTGCGCTCCGCTGACGCCCACGCAGTTCAAGACGCTTGGGCGTCTGGCCGAGCAGGGAGTCAGTCCCATTCGAGACGTCTGACGTCGTCAGGTTGATACAGCTCCGGCCCAGTTCGAGAAAGGCACCCACCCGCCGTCTGAGAGCAGCCCGCCCTACGGCCCGGAGCCAGCGCAACGACATGCGGTTCGCGTCGAGAACGACGAAGCCCCGTCGGGCCGGCGGGCTTCAGGTCTGCCGGTGATCTCGGCGTAGACGTCCGCAAGCCAGTGGCAAGAGGTGCCGCGCGTGGCAGGCTTGCGGGATGACCGCCCGAGAAGTCTTCACGGACGCGGAGCGTCGCCTCTTCGCCGTCTACGGGCTCGACTGCGAGAGGCGGAGGTTGGCGCTCAACGATCCGGCGCTCTTGATCGGACTGCGTGAGTCCGGCGCGGGACAACCCGTGGTGTTCATTCACGGAAGCGGCATGTCGGGGGCGACGTGGGCACCGGTGATGGCTCACCTGGTCGGCTATCGGTCGATCGCGATCGATCTCCCCGGTTTTGGTGTGAGCGACCCCCACTCATACTCCGGCCGGCCGTTGCGTGCGCACGCGACGGCGCAGCTCACGTCGGTGTTGGACGCGCTGCAGCTCGAACGCGTGGCGCTTGTCGGAACGTCGCTGGGCGGAATGTGGGCGCTCTGCTTGGCGGTCGACGCACCGGAGCGCGTGGCCGCTGTGGTCAGCATCGGTATGCCTGCGGTGGCGTTGCCGGGCGTGCGGGGTGATCCCTTCTTCACCTTGCTGACGATTCCTGGTCTTGGCCGCATCGCATCGCGGGTCGTTCCTACCCCGAGCTCGGCGAAGGCCGTCCGCAGGGCCATGAAGGGCGTCATTGGGCAGGCGGCCCTCGATCGGACGCCGGACGAGTTCTGCGACGTGGTCTCGGCCGGGATGCGCATGCCCGGCTGGCGCGACGCCATGCGCACCCACTTGAATCTCGCGCTGCGTTTCGGACGCGGGCGGCCGGAGAACCATCTCACCGACGACGAGCTCCGCTCTATCGCGGCGCCGGTCGAGTTCATCTGGGGCCAGGACGACGTCTACGGCGAGCCGGCGATCGGTCAGCGGGCCGCTGAGCTGATTCCGGAGGCTCGCCTCGACGTCATGCCCGGGAACCACGCACCCTTCCTCGACGACCCCGAACGTTGCGCTGCGCTCATCACGGCGGCTGTGGCTCGTGGAAGGCTGGGGTGAGCAGCGAAGTCCCGACTGCCGCTCTGGACGAGGAGAAGTAGCGCCCGTCCGACCTCGACCGCTGCCGACGGCTCGCGGCACCCCCGTCCCGGTCAGGGTTCGGCAGCGGGACGTGTTCGACGGAACCTGCGAGGGGCCGGTTGTGCCGGCCCCTCGCAGCGGTTGCCTACTTGACGAAGTTGTGCACCTCGAGGATCTGAGGCTGCCCTGGATAGTCGAGGTCTTGGAGCACAGGCCCGATCACCTCGCCGAAGCGCTGGAACGCGTCCTCAGATTCCCAGACATCGATGACACGCCAGCCGTCGTCGGTGGGACCCGCCGTATGCGAGAGGATCCCGTCGACCGGCCAGTCGCTCAGCGAATTGAGGCCACGCCCGTCGGTGAGGCGGGCCCCGACCTGCTCGTACTGCTCCTGCGTGACACCCGGACTGTCATGCACCATCACGATCGGCACAATGCCTCCTCTGGCTTCGCCGGTTAGATTCGTATCTTCAGGGCTCCAGATTATCAGGTAGCCTGAGGAAGTTACAAGCCGATGCTCGATTCCTGCTCGCCTCTCCCGACCAACGCGTTGCTGCGAACCGCCTACAACGCGGTGTCAGCGCGCATCTTTGCCGGCGTCAAGGCCGGCAATGCCTTCGACGACTTGCGTCCAGCCCACGGCAACGCGATGGAGCAACTCGAGCTCGAAGACGGACTGCGATTGACCGAGATGGCCGCCCGCGCCGGCATCACCGTGCAGTCGATGGGCGAGCTCGTCGACGACCTCGAGGCCAAGGGCTACCTCGAACGTCGCCCCGATCCCAAAGACCGGCGCGCCAAGCGCATCCACCTCACCAAACGCGGACGAAAGAACGCGCGCATCGCCAAGCAAGCGACAGCCGACGTCGAGGACCATCTCGCAGAACTCCTAGGCCAGCAGCGCTACCAGCAGCTACGACACTGCCTGCAGCAGATCATCGCGAGTGACGCTCGCGACGACGAGCCCGACGCGGCGGGGTGATGCCTGTCTCAGGCCTCGAGAGGGACGGGCGAAGCGCCATCCGCGCCAAGCGCCAGGCAATCTCTTTCGCACAACATGCGAAGCGCTCTCGTCCGCGTCATCAGCCAAGACATTCCACCTTCCTGATCGTCCCGCAGGACGTTCTTGGGTTCGGCAGTGACGCCGGCGGCACCCGCGCCGGCAGCCATCGCGATCCAGCTTCCGCGTCCGGTAGAGGACCGACTTGCGGACGCGAAGCCAACGGCTTGGCCGCGTACCTGCACCCGGCATTTCGCCCGGTCAGCGCTTCCTGCACAGGTACTGGGCGAGCATCCGCGACGCGCTGTAGGTCGCGTCGATGATCTCAAAGCCGGCACGCGCGATCATCGGCTCCAGCAGCCAGGTGAACGTCGAGTTCTCGTCGCGCACGTGCTCTGCGATCTCGGCGCGAGTCCAGCCGGCCTCGATGTCGGTCGTCATGAGGTCGGTGATCCACGCCTCGATGCACCGCTCGGCGTCGGCCGGCTCGAAGCTGTAGACGACGTCTGACAGGCGCAACACGCCACCTGGCCGCAGCATTCCGGCCATGCGGCGCAGCGCGATCGCCTGCCAGAAGTCGGGCAGGTGATGCAGCGCGAAGCGGCTGTAGACAGCATCGGCCGGACCGCCCGTGTGCTCGTATGTGAGAAATCCGGCGTCGACGGTCTCGACGTTGCTCGCATCTCCGCGGTCGAGCTTCTCGCGCAGGCGCGCCAGCATCACCGGCGAGATGTCCACCGCGACCACCCGCCGGCAGACCTGCGCGGCGGCCATCGCGAACTGGCCGGTTCCGGTGCCGAGCTCGACGACCGTGGACTGCGGCCCCAGCACGGCCGCCGATTGGAGCACGGCGACCTCCTCGGCGCTCCCCGCGTCCATCTTGGCGTCGTAGCGGCGCGCGTGCTGCTCGTCGAAATGCTCCCGGCCGGCGTGGGCGGCCTCATCCAGCCACCACGAATCGGGATCGCTCGCCATCACCGCAGTGTCGCGCTCGTACTCATCTGTCGTCAACGTGACCGCTGGCTCGCGGCGCCTGGTTGCGGGACACGCTTAGCTGGTGAGCGGGCGCTCCGACCTGGCGCGACCTGATCGCTTCAGCTGTCTGGCGCGGAGCAGATCATCGGTCGCGCGTTCAGCGCGCGGCCGCCCACGGCACGATGCCGGAGAAGCACTCCGGTACAGGCGGTACCGAGGCTCGCGCCCGGAAGACTGCGTTGAGCGTTCCTGTCGCGGTCGTCTGTGCGGTGAAGCGTCCGGCGAAGAAGCCCAGCTGGAGCGTCAGCGGCGCGTGGAAGCTGCCGTCCGGCGCGATGATCGACCGCTGGGACGTCGCCTCGAACGAAAGGGCCGAGGTCGTGCAGTTGCTGGGTGCCGACCCCTGGATCTTGCTGAGCACGCGGCCACCGTCTGAGACGGTGAAGCTCAGCGGCGATCCTGATGCGACAAGGCCGCGCCAGGTGCCGTCGCGAACCGGGGTGCGATCCATCGCCTTGGCGGTCCAGCGCTTGGTGCCGGTGTCGCACAGCGACCCGATGGTCGTGCGCGTGCGAAAGGTTCCCGTCGCGCGGCGCGGCGACGTGAAGCGTCCGCTGAAGCGCTG
>DATLNO010000104.1:0-8282 GCA_035536715.1 Solirubrobacteraceae bacterium | reverse complement strand
CTCGTCGAAGGACTGCACGTCGCAGCCGAGCGAGCGCGCCTGCAGCTCGCCCTCGTAGACGGGCAGCAGCGGCACGCCGCCGACGAACGCCGTGCAGACATCGGTTCCGCCGCTTGTCGAGAACAACCACGTGTCGCTGCCCAGCTGCTCGTAGATCCAGCGAAAGCCCTCCGGCGACAACGGCGAGCCGGTCGACCCGACGCTGCGCAGGGCGCTCAGGTCGCGCCCATGGGCAGGCGTCACGCCGGCTTTCATGCAGCCCGCGATGTACGCCGCGCTCGTGCCGAAGCACGTGACCCCCGCCTCGGCGGCGAGATCCCACAGCCGGTCGAGCGAGGGGGATGCGGACCCGCCCGCCCCGCCGTCGTAGAGCACGATCGACGCCGGGGTGAGCAGCACGCCGACGAGGAAGTTCCACATCATCCAGCCGGTCGTCGTGAACCAGAACGCGCGGTCGTCCTCGTGCATGTCGAGGTGCAGGCTCTGGTGCTTGAGCTGCTCGAGCAGGATCCCGCCGTGGCCCTGCACGATCGCCTTCGGCAGCCCGGTCGTGCCGCTCGAATAGAGCACCCACAGCGGGTGGTCGAAGGGCACCGGCTCGAGCTGAAGCTCGGCGTCGGCCGGGCCGAGGAACACGTCGGGGAAGCCGTCGCCGCCGAGATAACCGATCCGCACGAGCGTTCCGCCGACCTGGGCGTGGATCTCCTGGACGACCGCGGTGCGGTCGAAATCACGCCCGCCGTAGCGATAGCCGTCGACCGCGAGCAGCACCTTCGGCTCGATCTGCGCGAAGCGATCGATCACCGAGCGCGCGCCGAAGTCCGGCGAGCAGCTCGACCAGATCGCCCCCAGCCCCGCCGTGGCCAGAAACGCGGCGACGGTCTCGGGGATGTTCGGCATGTACGCCGCGACGCGGTCGTCGCGCCCGACGCCGCAGGCTCGCAGACCGGCCTGGATGCGAGCGGTCAGCGCCCGCAGCTGCCCCCACGTCATCGTGTCCAGCGGGCGCAGCTCCGAGGCGTGACGGATCGCGACGTCGTTCTCGCCGCCGTCGCGGAAGATGTGCTCGGGATAGGACAGCGTCGCGCCGTGAAACCAGCGCGCCCCGGGCATCTGGGCGCCGTCGAGCACCGCCTGCGGCGGCTCGTGGAAGATCACCCCGAAGTATTCGGCAATCGAGGACCAGAAGCCCTCGACGTCGCCGACCGACCAGTCCCACAGCTCCTCGTAGCTGCTTACAGCAACGCCGTGGAACGCCTCCAGCCAGTCACCGTAGGCGTGCATGCGGGTGCGCTCGACGAACTCCTCGTCGGGCTCCCACGACAACCGCGGCTTGCGGCGCTCCTCCACGCCGCAAGCCTACGACCTGCTTACAGGCTGCCCTCGAACTCGACCGTGACCTGGTCGGAGACCTTCAGCGCGCCCATCAATGCCTTGAACTGCTTGATGCCGAACTCGCTCTGGCTGAGCGTGATGCTGCCGCTGATCTTGTCGCCGCTGACGTTCAGCGGCACGTCGACCGAGGAGCTCGAGCCGGCGATCGACAGGTCGCCCTTGGCGCCGCTGTCGGTGACCTCGTTGGACTGAAAGGAGATCTGCGACGAGCCGAGCACCTTGCTGGAGATGCTCTTCTTGATCTCGCCCTTGTCCTTGTCGCTGAGCGGCTTGGCGCCGCCCTTGCCCTCGATGACCTCGAACGAGCCGGGATCGGCCGTGAGCTTGATCGAGGGACTGTCGCCGCCTTCGATCGTCGCGTCCCAGGTGTTGACGCCGAGGACGAGGTCATGACCTGCCTTGGATGCCGCGCCCTCCCTGCCGGTCTTGACCTTGAGCGAGCCGTTGCTGGGTCCGATGTTGTGCGTACCTTCAGGAATTGACATGCATTGACCCTACCCATAGGAGTGCAAGCTATACCTCCCGCCAAAGCACCGCAGCGATGCCCTGGTTTCAACGCGAGATCACACTGAAGCCGCGCCCCCGTGGCGTGCACCTCGTCACGTCGGAGATCGTCGACGCGCTGCCCGAGTTGCGTGGGCTGCAGATCGGCCTCGCGCACCTCTTCATCCGCCACACCTCGGCCTCGCTGACGCTCAACGAGAACGCCTCGCCCGACGTGCGGCGTGACTTCGAGTCGTGGTTCAACACCGCGGTCCGCGAGGACTTCGCGTGGACGCACACGCTCGAGGGCCCGGACGACATGCCCGCCCACATCAAGGCGGCGCTGATGGGGTCCTCGCTGAGCCTGCCGGTCAGCGCTGGGCGGCTGGCGCTCGGGACGTGGCAGGGGATCTATCTCTGCGAGCACCGCGACCGCGGCGGCTCGCGCTCGCTGCTGGCGACGCTTACCGGGGAGTGACGAACGCGGGAGGCCGGCGGGGATGTCCTCCCGCCGGCCTCGTGCGAATGGCGCGCCGTGACCGACTACGCCGCGTCGAGCGCCAGCCCCGCCGGAGCGCCCTGCTCGACGCGCCGCTCGCGGCGCGGGCGTATGAGCACGTACGCCGCGATCGCGCCGGCCAGCGCCAGCCCTGCGCCGGCGATGGCGGCCTGGTGCAGGCCGTCGACGTAGGCGGCTGGTGAGCCGCCCCCGAGCGCGGCCTCGGCCGGCACGAGCGCCCCGAGCGCGGCGACGCCGACGGCGATGCCCGCCTGACGGAACGTGTCGTTGACGCCGGCGGCGAGCCCGCTCTGCTCGGCGGGAACGGAGCCAAGCGCGACGGCGGAGACGGCGGGGTTGAACAGCCCCGTGCCGATCATCGCGATGATCGAGCCGGGCAGCACCATCGTCCACGACGAGCTCTCGCCCGCGATCAGCATCAGCGCCATGCCGGCGGAGACGAGCACGAGCCCGCCGGAGATCAGCGTCCCGGGATGCACTCGCGTCCCGAGGCTCGCGGTCGCGCCGGAGACGACGAACATCACGAGCGTGCCGGGGATGTACACGAGGCCGGCCTCGATCGCCGACAACCCGAGGATCTGCTGCAGGTACAGCGTCACGTACAGGAAGATCGCGAAGAACGAGGCCGAGATGGCGAACGCGGCGAGCTGTGCGCCGGTGAAGTCCGGGCGACGGAACAGCCCAAGCGGGAACATCGGCTCGCGAACGCGTCCCTCGATGGCGACGAACGCTCCCAGCAGGACCGCCGCCGCGCTCAGCTCGAGCACGATCGCGGTGCTCGCCCAGCCGTCCTCGTTGCCGCGCAGCAGGCCGAGCACGAGCAGGAACAGGCCGCTCGCGAGCGTGATCTGGCCGGGCCAGTCGATCCCGCGCGGCCGCGGGTCACGCGACTCCTGCACGCGGTTGAGCGTGATCGCGAGACAGGCGATGCCGATCGGGATGTTGATCAGGAAGATCCACTGCCAGTCGAGCCCGCTCGTCAGCGCGCCGCCGACCGCAGGACCGACGGCGAACGATGCGCCGATCGTGGCGCCGTAGGCGGCAAGCGCCTTGGTCCGCTCGACGGGGCCGGGGAAGGCGTGCGCGAGCAGCGCCAGCGAGACGGCAAACATGATCGCTGCGCCGACGCCCTGAACGGCGCGCGCGGTGTTCAGGGCACCGATCGACGGGCTCAGCGCGCAGGCCAGCGAGGCAAGGGTGAAGATCGCCAGCCCGATCGCGAACATGCGCCGGCGACCGATGCGGTCGGCGAGCACGCCTGCGCTCAGGACGGTCGCGGCCAGCGCGAGTGTGTAGGAGTCGACGACCCACTGCAGCCCGCTGAGGCCGGTGTTCAGGTCCTCGGCGATGCGCGACAGCGCGGTGTTCACGACGGCGATGTCGAGCATCAGCATCGCGGTGGCGGCGCACACCACCGCCAGCGTCCAACGTTGGGTTCTCATTCCGGCTCCTTGAAGATCGTCGCGATTCATTGCGGCGACCATCCCAAGCGCGCTGACGCCGGAGAATCGAGCCAGCCCGTGTCTGGCTGTACGGCCAGCCACACCTTGCTCGAGTAGCCGCCGGGCCTTCTGCAGGTCCGTGCGGGCGCTCAGCGCCGGCGCGAGGCGGCGTAGCGCTCGGCGCGGAACATCGCTCGGACATAACCCGCTGATCTATGCGGCAAACAGCGTGAGATCCGGCTCGCGCTCACCGCGCAGGACCGCGAGGTCGACCTCGACGCATGCGAGGCCGCGCGCCTGCGCCAGCACCCGTGCCTGCGGCTTGATGGACTGCGCCGCGAGGATGCCGCGGCAGGATGCCATCGCCGGGTCGACGCGGATGCGCTCGAGGTAGCGCGTGAGCTGCTCGACGGCGTCGATCGTGCAGACGCGCTTGATCTCGACGGCGATCCAGGCGTCTTGCATGTCGCGGCACATGAGGTCGACGGGGCCGATGTCCGTCGGCCACTCGCGGCGCACGAGCCGGAACCCCTCGCCGCAGAACTGGGGCGCCGCTGCGAGCGCCTCCTGCAGGTCGCGCTCGACGCCGTCCTTCTCGAGAGCGGCGGCATGGGCGGGTGGGCCCATATCATGCGTGACGTCGGAGACGACCTCGGCGATGTCGATCTCCAGCCGGTCCTCGGTGGCGCCGGCGCGTTTGCGCACGACGATCCGGTCGTCATGTTCCTCGATCACCGTCGGCGCCGTCATCCAGTTGCTCGGCTTGAAGCCGCCGCTGTCGGCATGGACCATGAACGAGCCGTCGGCCTTGATCATGAGCAGCCGCAGCGCCTGCGGCAGGACCGCGGTCAGGCGGCCGCTGTAGCGGACCTCGCAGCGGGCGACGATCAGGCGCATGAGGCGATCGTATGACGCCCGGCGGACGCGGGCCCTCCCGCCGTCATCGGCGGCGACCGTGTTGCGCGTGACAGCCATCGGGTACTCACGAACGCATGACTCCCACCGCGATCGACTATCTCGAGACCTATCTGCAGGACCACCGCGCAGGGGCTGAGATGGGCAGCGATCTTGCCCATCGTCTCGCCGACGAGAACGTGGGCACGCCGTACGAAAACTTCCTCGTCGGTCTCGCCCAGGAGATCGACCAGGACGTCGAGACGCTCGAGGGCATCATGAGCCGCTACGACGTCAGCAAGTCGACGATGAAGACCGTCGGCGCGAAGGTCGGCGAGAAGATCGGCCGCCTGAAGCCCAACGACCAGCTGTCTGGCTACTCGCCGCTGAGCCGGGTGCTCGAGCTCGAGGGCCTGAGCTCAGGCGTCCAGGGCAAGATCGGCCTGTGGGACTCGCTCGCTCAGCTCGCCCCGACCGACGAGCGCCTCGGCGAGGAGGAGATCGCCGCCCTGCAGGCCAAGGCCGAGCGCCAGCTCGCGGGCCTGCGCGAGCATCACGCGATGGCGGCACACGAGGCGTTCGTCGCGAGCTGAGCGCGTCTCAGGCCGCGGGCAGGACCCGCGGCAGCTCGTCACGCAGCCGCGTCAGCAGCTCCGCGACCTCCGTGTTGTCAGCCAGCCGCAGCGCCATGTCGCAGGCCTCGATCGCGTCGCTGACGCGATCGGTGCGCGCCAGCGCGTGGGCGTAACGGGCCCAGGCTGCGGGGCTCTCGCGGTCGATTCTCGTCGCCTGCTCGCATGCGGTCACCTCGGCGCCGAGGTCGCCCGCGAGGTGGTAGGCGAGCGCCAGATCCAGCAGTCCCGCGACGGAGGGAACGAGCGCGCGTGCCTGCTCGAGCGCGAAGATCGCGGCCTCGCGGTCCATCAGGCGCAGCCGCAGGCGGCCCAGCCGCTCCCACGCGTCGGCGTCGCCGGTCCCGCGGTCGACCGCCCGCTGCGCGGCCTCGGCGGCGAGGTCGATCGCCCCCATGTCCTCGTAGATGCGTGCGGCGAAGCGGTGCGGTGCCGGCCGGTCGCCCTCGGCGCGGGACCAGTCGCGCACCGCGCGCCCGGCGGCGGGCAGGTTGCCCGCCTGCCAGAACGCAAGCGTCAGCATGCGCAGCACGGTGACGTTCTGCGGCTCGGCGTCGCGGGCGTAGATGAGCCGCTGCGCGGCGAGCTTGTGGTTGCCCTCGAGCGTCGCGTGCTGCGCCGCGGTCATGAAGCGCTCCACGCGGTCGGCGCCGGCGTCGGGCTTGGAGAAGTCGACGAACTGCAGCGTCCCCGCGGGCACCGTGCGCACGCCGACGTGGAAGCGGATCCGCGCCCACTGCTGGATGTCGTCGCCACCGCCGGTGAAGTAGATGCCCGTGACGCTGCCGACGCCCCATTCGGGATAGGCCACGCAGCGCGCGTAGCGGTGCACGACGGAGTGGTCGGGAACCTGCGAGGCGAATGGGTCGTTGGTGGCGCGGTCCTCGGCGTGCGCGCGCTCGCGCTGCTGGGCCTCGTAGTTGCGCCGTCCCTCCTCGGCACGCGCCGTGCGCGCGGCCGCGGCGCTCACCTTCACCGCGTTGCGCGAGACCTTCCCGCCACGCGATCCTTCGGCGAGCCGCTCGAGTTGGTCGGCCGCCTCGTTGATCGCCTTGAGGTGGCGCTCGTGCTCGAACTGCTTGCCCGGCGGCGCGATGTCGGGGTGCCAGACCTTCGCCTGCCGGCGCCGCGCAAGCTGCACATCGCGCTTGTCGAACGGGGGCTGCAGCTCCAGGAGAAGCAGCGATTGCTCGATGTCGAGGACGCTCGGCATGGGCCCTCAAGAGTAGCGCCGGGGGCCCCGAGCCGGACGCCGCGGGCGCCCGCTTCGCTAGGTGATGAGCTTGCGTTCGAGGGCGATAATTGCCAGCCGCCACAGCACCAGGGCGAACACGACGAGCGCCAGGAGGTGCAGCAGATCGGCGCCCGGATCCCAGCCGAACGCGGCGTGTCGTACGAGCTCGACGGTGTGGAACAGCGGGTTGAAGTTGCCCAGCACCTGCGCCCATCCGGGCAGCCCGCTGAGCGGGAAGAACGTGCCCGCCGTCAGGAACGTCGGCGTGATGACCGTGCTCGTGACGTAGTTGAAGTTGTCGATCGACTTCAGCACGCCGGCGATCATGATCCCGAAGGACGCCCAGCCGAAGCCGGCGACGAATGCGATCAGCGGCACCGCGAGCATGCCGAGGCGCGGTTCCAATCCGAAGACGATCGCGACGAGCATCGGCACGCAGCCGTAGGTCCCCGCGCGGATCGCGATCCACAGCGCCTCCGCGGTGACGATCTCCTCGGTGTCGACCGGCGCGGCGAGGATGGCGTCGTATGTGTGCTGGAACGAGTACTTGACGAACGTCCCGAACATCGACGGGAAGACCGAGGCGAACAGCACCGCGGTGGCGACGGTCCCGGTGCCGACGAAGTCGACGTAGTCATAGCCGCCCACCTGCGACACGAGCGAGCCGAAGCCGAAGCCGAAGGCGAGCAGGTAGATCGTCGGCTCGACCGTCGACGAGAACGTCGTCGAGCGCCAGTAGGAGCTGAAGTTCGTCATCTCGCGCACGAGCACGCCGGCGATCGCGGGGCGGTCGAGGCGGCCGACGCGGCCGCGGCGCGGTCTCGGCGTTGTGGTTGTCGTCGCCATCAGGCCACCTCCTCACCGGTCAGCAGCACGAAGACGTCCTCGAGGTTCGCCGCGCGGCGCACGCCGTCGGGCAGGTCGCCGTTGCGGCCCTCGACGCCCATCAGCGCCACGCTCGTGCCGGTGCGCCGCGTGCGCATCCCGTCGCCGACGGCGTCCTGCTCGACCTCGGCCAGGCGCGCGGGCGGCCCGTAGACCTCCAGCACCTCGTGGCCGGCGTGCTCGGCGACGAGCGTCGCCGGCGGGCCCTTCGCGACGGCCTTGCCGTGCGACATGATCGTGACGCTGTCGGCGAGCCGCTGGGCTTCCTCGATGTAGTGCGTCGACATGAGGATCGAGGTGCCCTCGCTGCGCAGCGCGTCGATCAGAGCCCACAGCTCCTGGCGCACCTGCGGGTCCAGGCCGACGGTCGGCTCGTCGAGCAGCAGCAGGCGCGGCTGGTGGACGAGCCCACGCGCGATCAGCAGCCGCCGGCGCATTCCGCCCGACAGCTCGTCGACCTTGGCCTTGCGGCGGTCGGTGAGGTTCGCGATCTGCAGCGCGCGCTGCACCGCGTCCGCGCGCTCGGCGCGCGGGATCCGGTACAGGTGCGCGAAGACGCGCAGGTTCTGCTCGACGGTCAGCGTCGTGTCGAGGTTGTCGAGCTGTGGGACGACGCCCATCTCGGCGCGCGCGATCTTTGATTGCTCGGGCAGCTTGTACCCGAGGACCTCGATCTCGCCTGCGTTGGCGATCACCTGCGCCGTGAGCATCTTCATGGTCGTCGACTTGCCCGCGCCGTTGGGGCCGAGCAGGCCTATGCACGTCCCGGCGGGAACGTCGAGGTCGAGGCCGTCGAC
>DATLNO010000103.1:0-2569 GCA_035536715.1 Solirubrobacteraceae bacterium | reverse complement strand
GAGCACCGCGGGAGCGCCCGCGATCAGGCCGAGCGCTGCGAGCCGGCCCAGCGAGGGGCGCGACGATGCGATCGGGGCGACGATCGCCAGCCCCTCGGTCGTGTTGTGCAGCGCGAATCCGACCACGAGGAACGCGCCGAGTGCGAGCGCACCGGTCGTGTAGGCGGTGCCGATCGCCAGGCCCTCGCCGAGGTTGTGCAGTCCGATGCCGACGGCGATGAGCATCGCCAGCGCCGGCCCGCTCGCGCCCGCGGCGGCGCTCGCCCTGCGGCGCTGCGAGAGCCATGCACTGACCCCGGTCAGCGCGAGGTACGAGACGGCCGCTCCGAGGAAGACGAGCCCGACGCCGCCGAAGGCCTGCGACCCCTCCCCCGCGAGCTCGACGCCCTCGAGTGTCGCGTCGATCGCGAGGAAGCCGAGCAGACCGACGGTCAGCGCCATCAGGGCACGCAGCCACTCCGGCGGGATGCGGCGGATCCACGGCAGCCAGAGCATCCCGAGCGCGATCGGGATCACGCCGACATAGATGCCGAGCAGCGCCATCAACCCGTAGAAGCCGGCGTCGGCCGACGGTGTCGCGACGGCGACGGGGATCTCGTGGGCGATCGTCCCACCCGACGAGGTCAGCAGCACGACCGCGTAGGCCTCGCCCTCGTTCCACGGGTAGGCGACGGTGAGCTTCTCGGATGCGAGCCGCCCAATCGGCTGCTCTGCGCCCGCGAACGCGACATAGGCATCGTTGACGAGGACCTGGGCGACGGCGACGGCGTCGGGGCCGTCGTTGCGGACCGTCAGCTCGATCGCGCCGGGTGCGAGCTTCGTACGCTCGACGGCGAGCTCTTCGGCCGGCGGCCCCCGGCGCTCCCCGAGCCCGGGCCCGCCGAGTGCGGCGAACGAGCCGATCGCGGCGACGATGAGCAGCAGCGGGACGAGTCCGAGCACCCAGGCCGGCACGCCGCTGGCGGGCTCGCGTGCGGCGGTTGCATCGCTCGCCTCCATCTACGCCGAGACCTCGAAGAAGCCGAGCCAGCCAAGCTCGGTGAACTCCGACTGGTGGGCGTGAAACATGTACTTGCCGGGCTGCTTGAAGCGCACCTCGAGGATCCCGCGCTGCCCCTGGCAGAGCATGACCGTGTCGGTGAACTCGCTGGGCCGCATCGACGTCCCGGTCGGGATGTAGTCGAAGAGGTTGCCGTGCAGGTGGAAGGAGTTGATGAGGTCGTACTCGAGCACGTTGACGAGATAGATCCGCACGAGCTCGCCACGCTTGATCGCGATCGGGCGCTCGGCATACGCGAAGCCGATCGAGTTGGCCGCGTAGACCTCGTTGCCGCCATCGAAGTTCGTGTCGAATCCGTTCATCACCATGATCAGCTCGTCGGCCTGCTCGCGAGGCTGCTTGGGATCGACGATGAACGCTCCGTAGAGCCCCTTGGAGATGTGCTCCGCCAGCGGGCGCACATGGCAGTGATACAGATGCAGGCCGTAGGGCGCGGCGTCGAACTCGTAGACGAACGCCTGTCCCGGCGCGATCGGATCGACGCCATCCATGTTCGCCGGGTGGATGCCGTGGAAGTGGATCGAATGCGGATGGTTGGAGCCGTTGACGAAGCGGATCCGCAGCAGGTCGCCCTCGGTTGCGCGCAGCGTCGGGCCGGGGATGCGGCCGTTGTAGCTCCAGGCGGCGTAGGTGACGCCGGGCGCGATCTCGATGTCCTGCTCGGCGGCGGTCAGCGTCCACTCGCGCAGCGTGCGCCCGTCGGGCAGCTTGCTCGTCTTGCCGTAGTCGAAGTCGCGCACGAGCGTGTGCGGGTCAAAGCCGTTGGCCTTGTGGTTGACCTCGCCGCCGCGGAAGCCGCCGTGCCCTTCGCCCGCGCCATGACCGGCCGACGACGAGTGCTCCGTGGCCGCCGCGGCGCTGCCGTGCGAATGGGGCAGGGCGGCGTGCAGCGCGGTCGCGCCGAGGCCGAGGGCCGGGAGCGTACCGAGGAGGCGGCGGCGAGTAAGACGTGTCACGAGATGAATTATGGCATGACTAAACTTGTTTCCGCAAGTGGCAAGCTTTTGAACGCGGCACCCGCGCCTCAGGAACGCCGGCTACGAGGCCTCGGTGGCCTGCGTGATGCGGCGCCTCGACCGCGCCGGCTACGAGCCGCTTCCCCACCTCGACGACCGGCACGATCGCGCCCATGCAGCGCGGCGTGCGCGTTCGCGCGACCAAGGTCGAGAACGCGCAGGCCGCCGGGGCGATCAGCGCAGTGGGAGGCCGGCCACGACCGACGGCCGCCGACGCGATTGCAGCGCTGCCAAGAAGTCGCCTGACATCGGAGCCATCGTCTGCGTCCGTATGGTGGAAGTTGTCCTGAGCCGCTGCGGAGGCGACGACGGAGGCTGGCCGTGCAAGTGCGCCGGGGCACCGCTGGACGATGCGTCAGGTCGGGGCCAGAGCGCCTCCGGGCCACAGATTGCCCGGCTTTGCGGGCCCCGGATCGCGGAAAAGACCCCGAGCCGCCGGGGCAACCGCTAGCGTAGGCGCCATCAGTGACCCAAGAGACGGGAGAAGTCAATG
>DATLNO010000102.1:0-6160 GCA_035536715.1 Solirubrobacteraceae bacterium | reverse complement strand
TTGCAGACCGTCGCCAGCAGCGGCGAGAGCCCGAGCGCGAACTCGGCCTGCGGCAGGTCGTTGACGAGGCTCGTCAGCGTCGAGCACGTGCCGGTCAGGAAGATCGGACGGATCGGACCGTTCGCGTCGTCGACGCTCTGCAGGTTCGCCGTCTGATGCGCCAGCCAGCCGAGGTGGAAGAGGTAGCCCTCGTCGCGACCGTCCTTGTCGGGCGCCTCGCGGCCGTTTTCGTTGTTGCCGAGCATGTTGACGAGGTTGTTGAGCACCTTGGCGTTGCGGTCGAGCTCGGGGAAGGTGCGAGCCAGACCGCGCGCGGCGGGCGCGAGATCCTTGAGGACCGGCACGGCGCTGCGTACGAACGGCCGGATCTTCGTGCGCACGATCGGCGTGGCCTCGCGGGCGAACGGGCTGAAGGCGGCGTTGACGTCCTCCAACTCCCGAACGACGGGCAGCAGCGCCTTCGTCGTCGGCCCGAGCTCGTCGGCGAACGGCTTGACGACGTTGAGCGTCGCGGTCGCCGTCTGCAGCGTCGGCGCGAGCTCACCGACGGCGTCGCGCAGGTTGTCGTCCTCGCCGGCGATGGCGCGCAGGGTGCCCGACGCGCCGGAGACCAGCCGGGTCAGGTCCTGCGGGCGCTTTGCCAGTTCACCGTTGACCCGCGACAGCGAGGTGACGAGCCGCCGCAGCGCGACGCGCTCCTTGGCGACCTCGCGATTGACCCGTCCGAGGTCGCTCACGGTCGGCCCGTAGCGCTTGAGCACCTCGGCGAGCGCTTCGCCCTTGCCGCGCAGGCCCTCGCCGGCGCCGTTGGCCAGCAGCGTGATGTAGTCGCGCGTGCGGGCGTCGAGCTCGGACAGGATCTCGTCGAGGTCGACATCGGTCAGCGAGCTGGCGATCGGGATCGTGAAGCCCTCCTGCACCGGCTCGCCCTCCTCGCCCGGGAAGACCTGCACGTACATGTCCTTCAGGCCGGTGCGCGGGCGCAGCAGCGCCTTCGCGTCGCGATGGATGAGGTCCTCGTACGCCTTCTTGATGTCCAGCCCGACGATCGCGCGGCCGTCCTTCAGCGACACCTCGCCGATGTCGCCGATCTCGACGCCGGCGACCTGCACCGTCTGGCCCTGCCCCGGCGTGACGGCCTGCGCGGTGTCGAGCTCGACGTTGATGCGCATCGGCTTGTCCTCGGCGAGCGGGAAGCGGAAGCGCTGGTTGTCGAGGATGTAGCCGCCGACGACCGCGGCGATCACGATGAGCACGATGATCGCGGCGAACGGGCCGAGGTTCTTGCGGATCACGCGGCTCATTTGCCCCCCCTCTTCAGCGCGCTCTCGTACTGCTTCACGAGGCCGTTCTTCGAGGCGATCGCGCGGATCTCGTCGATCGTGATCGCGCGGTCGAGCACCTTGATGTCCGAGCCCTTGCGCTCCAGCTCGTTGCGCAGCACGGCGACAGCGGCCGCCTGGACCTTCGTCTCGCGCGTGCGCGCGGCGGCGCTGGTCGTGCTGATCGGCGTCGGTGGGCCCTTCGGGATCGAGCGCAGGTCCGGCGGCTCCTGCGTCTCACAGGGGGTCTCGGGCTTCAGCGGCGGGCGCCGGCGGATCGGCGGCGGGTTGTTGCCGACGAGCGGCTCGGCGATCGTCCCGAAAAGACCGTTGCCGAGGTTCAGCGTCTCCGGCCCGCCCGTTCCGAGCACCTTGAAGTACTGGCTGTTGGCGTCGAACGAGCGGCTCTCGCCGGCGAGGCCCGGCAGGAACTTCCCAAAGTCCTGGTAGACCGGGCCCTTGGTCGGAAAGGTCTCGTCGACGATCGTGTCGTCGCCGAACGGCACGAGCACGTTGGAGGTGCAGCTCGACAGCGCGCGCAGCTCTGAGAGGACCGAGACACCCGTCTTCGCGACCTGCGTCAGCGGCGGCGTCGCGCTGCGCAGGTTGCGCGAGAGGGTGCCGAGCTCACGGTCCTGGACGAGGCCGCGCAGCTGCCTGACGAGCGGCAGCGTCGCCCGCACCGTCGGGCCGAGTGAGCGGATGCCGGGTCGTGCGTCGCGCGCGAAGCGGCGCACGTCGGGGAACGCGCCGTTGAGCGAGTCCAGTGCGGGGGTGGCCGCGCGCAGCGTACGCGGCAACTCGCCGACCGCGGTCGTCAGCGCGGCCTGCCGATCGGCGAAGGCGCCCGCCGTCGCGTTGAAGTCGGCGACGAGCCGGCTGAGCCGGCGCGGCTCGTTGAGCGCCTGCGCCACGATCCCGCCGTCGCGCACGAGGTTGCTGAGGTCGCGCGGCTCGGAGCCCAGCAACGCCTCGGCGACGATCGCGGTGAACTTGTAGGCGGCAGGCTGGTCAGGCAGCGACCGGTTGAAGGCCTCGGCGCCGCCGGCGTCCTGCGCCTTGCCGACCTCGACGAACACCTGGCGCAGGTCGTTGCGCGTGTCGCTCTTGAGCGCTGCGAGCACCTGGTCGAACTGCACCGCGCTGCCGGTCCGGTCGGCCGGGATCGTCGCGTTCTCCTCGAGCTCGCCGGCGCGCGGTGAGCCGGGGCTGACCTCGGCGAAGAAGTTGCCCTCCAGGAAGATCCGCGGGCGGATCTTCACGGCCGCGTCGGCGTAGATCGGCAGCCCCTTGTCGGTGATCGCGAACGTGACCGTCGCCGACTGCGCACCGGGCTTCGTGGGCTCGATGTTCGTGACCTTGCCGACGTCGACGCCGGCGATCCGCACGGGCGAGCCCTTGTTGATCCCGCTCGTGTCGCGGAAGGCGGCCTTGATCTCGTAGGGGTTGTTGACGAGCGGGATGTCCTTCGCGAAGCTCAGGTACGTCGCCACGATCGCGATGACGATCACGGCGACGCCGACAGCGAACGGGCTCATTCCACGTTCTCTCATGGCAGTCTTGACGGCGCGATGCCGGTCGGCTCGGAGGAGAAGGACTGGCCCTCGGGCACGCGCGGGCGGCCGGTGTAGGTTGGGCCCTGGTTGCCGGGCGTCGCCGAGTCGACGGCGATCTTGAACTTCGCGGGGAAGCCGGTCGCCAGGCGCTCGGGGTAGCCGCGCTGGCCCGATTCGCAGTCGGCGTTGCCGTTGGCGTCGACCGCGGCGCCCGGTCCCTGGTCGTGGAGCGCCGCCGCGTCGCCGAAGAGCGCGTGCTGGACGGGATCGATGTGGCCGCCGTTGGCGGGCTCCTGCGCGCCGAAGCTCGCCAGCGAGTGCTCCTGCTCGATCGGCGCCGTCTTGACCTGGACGCGCTGCACGGTCCCGGTCGCGTCCTCGTCGGAGATGTGGTCGGCGAGGTACGTCCAGAAGTAGGTGAAGTAGTTGCAGACCGTGACATGCGGGCCGGCCCACTGCAGCGTCGGGTTGAGCGTGCGCATCGTGTCGGTCAGGCCGCCGACCGTGAGGTCGGTGGTCGGCGACTTCGCGAGGTCGCGCAGCGCCCGCAGCGAGCCCTCGAGGTCGCTCGTGAACTCCGGCAGGCGCCTGAGCACGGGGGTACCGGCGGCGAGCGCGTCGCTGATCGCCGGCACGCTGCGGCGCACCTCGCGCGCCGTTCCCTGCACCTCGTCGGAGATCTCCGCGAGGCGGGCCAGCAGCGGGCGCGTGTCGGGCAGCGAGTCGATGCCCACCTGCAGTGTCTCGGGCGAGCGCTCGATCGTGGTGCGCAGCGCCTGCGGGTCGCGCGACAGCGCCTCGAACGTGTCGGCCATCGCGGTGAACCCGCGCGCCAGCGTGCTCGACTCCGGCGCGAGCACGCGCGTGAGGTCGCCCGTCTCGTCGATCAGGCGCACGAGCCGGTTGTCGGGGTTGGCGAGCGTGCGCATGACCGCAGGCAGGTCTTCGAGCAGCGCCGGCAGCGCGCCGAGCGTGCGGTTCAGCGCCTCGCCGCGCCCGGCGAGCCCACTGCCGAAGTAGTCGAGGTTGCGCTCGACGTTCTGGCGCGTGGGGTCATCGAAGATCGAGAAGAAGTCGTCGAGCTCGGGGCCGACGGCGTTGGCGTTTGTCGCGATCACCTCGCCCTCCTGCAGCGCCGTGGAGGACGTGCCGCGCAGCAGGTCGATGTACTTCAGCCCCAGCGCCGAGCGCGGACGGATGCGGATCGTCGTGTCCTCTGGCATCGGGACGGCGGACTTGTCGAGCTTCAGCGTCAACTGCGCGCCGGCGTTGCGAACCGGCTCGATCTTCGTCACCTGGCCGATGCGGAAGCCGCCCTCGCGGACCTCGTTGCCGACGACGAGGCGGGCGGCGTCTGGCGTGTCGACCTTGATCTCGAACGTCGGCACGAACGGGAGTCCCTGGTTGGCCTGGTAGGCGAGCAGGACCGCGGCGACGACGACGAGCACCGTGACCGCCCCGACGAACACGGGGTTGGAGGCGACCGATGGCGGGCGGCGTCCGCGCATCACGGCCCCAGGAGGTAGTCGAGGAGGTTGCGCTCGCTCTCGGCGGAGGAGCGGCTGGAGCGCGGGAGCAGGCTCGGCACGTCGGGCAGGTCGGGCAGGATCTTGTCGAGCAGCTCCTTGGCGCCGGGCAGCAGCGTCGGCGGCGGGGGCGGCGGCGCTGCCGGGGCGGCCGGCGCCTCTGCGGTGGGAGCCGTCGTCGCCGGCGTCGGCGCGGGCGTGTCCTCGCGCTTGTCCGGCGTCGGCTCGTCCTTCGGCTTGTTCCTCGTCGTCCGCGAGACCTCGGTCGTGATGCCCGGCTGGTTGGGGCCGAGCCAGGAGTTGCAGCGCTTCGTGCGCTCGGGCTCCTCGCGGGCGGTCTGCGCGTTGGTGTACTGCGAGCACTCGTTGAGGAGAATGTTGAGCTTCAGGATGAAGCCCTTGGAGTCGTAGACGTTGATCGCCTGCGATTGGACGAAGAAGTACTGCAGCAGGGCCTCGAGGCCCGTGAAGCCCGTGCCGGTCGGGCTCAGGCGGTTGGGCTCGACCGCGCGATCGCGGTTGTCGATGTCCTCGAGCACGAAGCGCAGGTTGCGCATCGGCTCCGTGCTCGCGGCGCCCAGCGCGCGCAGCTGCTTGACCGTCGAACGCGCATCCTTGACCGCAGTGATCCCAGTCTCCGACGCCTCGCCGAGGCCGCGCACGGCCGGCCGCGCGGACTCCGCGAACGGTCCCAGCCGCTGCAGCAGCTCGGTGAGGTCGGGCGCGGCGCGGCGCAGATCGCGCAGGGCCGGCGTCTGCAGCCGCGCGGTGGTGCCGAGGTCGGCGAGCGTCGGGCGCAGCTCGCGCAGGAAGCGCGGGAGCTTGTTGACCGTCTGCGCGAGCTCCTCCGAGCGGCTGGCGCTGATCTCGGTCGTGTCGGCGGCCTCGCGAATGAAGCGCCCGACGTTGCGGCGGTTGTCGGCGAGGCCGGCGAGGACCGTGTCCGCGTCGCGCGTGAGCTGGCGTAAGGTCTTGCTGTTGGCGTCGAGGATGCTCAGCACGCGCTCGGTCTCGCGCAGGGCCGGGACGGCGCGGCGCAGCGTCGTCTGCACGTCCTCGCCGCGGGCGGTGAAGCCGATCCCGAGCTCGGTGAGGATCAGCCCGAAGCGCTCGCGCGCGGGGCGGCGCAGGATGTCGAGCACGAGGTCTGGAGGGATCGTGCCGCCGGTCTGCTCGACGGGGATCGTGCGCGGCGCCGGGCTGTCCGTCTTGCCGGGATCGCAGTCCAGGTAGTACTCGCCGATCAGCGACTGCGGCTTGACCTCGCACCGGACGTCCTCCCGGAATCCGGCGAAGCTCGGCAGCGTGATGACGATCGTCGCCAGCGCGCGCGCCGTCGAGCGCTGGACGCCGAGCTTGTCGATCGTGCCGATCGTCACGCCCGCGGAGCGCAGGTCCGAGCCCTCGGTGAGGCCGAACGCGTTGTCGAGCACCACCGTGTAGCGCTGCTCGTCATCGGCGGCGCCCGCGCCCGCCGTGGCTGCGAGGGTCGCGAGCGCGCCGATCGCCAGCGCGCAGAGGAAGATGAGCAGCGGCCGCAGGCTCATGGCCCGATCGGCACCTGGCCGGCGTCGCAGTTGAAGTCCGGCGAGGGCTTGTAGGGGTTGGAGCCGTCGGGCGCGCGGCGCTCGATCGATCCCGGGCAGCGGTTGTTGCGACCGGTCTTCAAGCCCGCGCTGAGGATCAGGGTGCGCAGCTCCGCGGGGATCGGGACGGCGTTGAGCAGCGGTCCGAGCGTGAAGCCGTTGAGCGCGAG
>DATLNO010000101.1:0-11446 GCA_035536715.1 Solirubrobacteraceae bacterium | reverse complement strand
CTTCATCGCGATCAGATCGTCGCGGCCGGCGATCGCGACGCTGATCCCGGCGACATCCAGCACGAGCGCGCGTGCTCGCAGGTCGCCGTACGGGGCGGCGCCTGGCGGGCGCATGTGCACGTCCACTCCGCCGACGTCCGTATCCAGCGAGAGCACGTCGGCGTCCGCCAGCCCGCGCCGCAGTCGGCTGCGCGGCCAGGCGCGCGTCTCGGCGGCCCGCCGTGCCCCGAGCTCGTGCAGAGCGTCGGCAAGTCGGCCGAGGTTTTCCTGATCGGGGTCGGGAACGAGATCGACGTCCTGCGTCGTCCGAGTGTGGCCGTGCGCCTGCACGGCCAGGCCGCCGATCAGCGTGTAGGACACCTCGTGCTCGAAGAGCGTCTGGAGGATGCGAGCAGCGTCGAGTGGAACCTCGCGCCGTGTCACGAGCCGGTGCGGACGCGTCGTCCGGAAAGCGCGACCTCGCCCGCGAGTCGATTCCAGCTCATCGCCAGCTCCAGTCGCTCGGATGGCGTGCGAGCGAGCAGGCCGGCCAGGTGAGCCTCGTCGTGCTCCCCTTGCAGCACGGTCACGCCGAGCTCGAGTGTTTCGCCCATGACGAACATGATTCGTTCGAGCGTTGACACCGTGGGCGAAAGCTCTCCCCGTTCGAGACGACTCAGCGCGGTCTGGGTCGTTCCCGCGCGCAACGCGAGCTGAGCCTGAGTGAGTCCATGGATGAGCCGACGCTCGCGGATCAGCCGGCCGGGCGAGCCCATCTGCTGACCATAGCGGATCAGGTATATCCGGGATCTCAGCCAGACGCTGCCAGGCGCTCCTTCAGCGTGACGAGCACGTCGACCGGTGTCGGGTCGGTTCCGCGCAGCACCGCGACGTAGAGCGAAACGAGATCCCCGAGCAGGACGAGCGAGAGCACGCGCTCGACGGCGGTGTGGCCGCGCGAATGCACGACGTGGCTGCACACGGCGGAGTCGCCGATCAGCTCCTGCGTGAGCGCGATGCGCTCCTTGATGCGTGGGTGCGTGTCGCTGTCGTCGAGGAAGATCGCCGAGAAGCGCCCGAGCAGGGGGGCGTCGTTCCAGCCGACGACCTCGTTGTGACACAGCTCGGGCAGCTCGTGCGTGAAGGCTGGGATCTTCGCGTTCTCGTTGAACTGCGTCTTCCAGCGATACGCGATCGGCGATGTCAGGCCGGCCCCGGCGATCACCGGCACGCTGTCGGCCAGCGCGCGCGCGAGGGACTTGGCCTCGGAGTCGTCGGCACCCTCGGCGCCCCATTCGATGACGAGATGCTCGAGATGGTCCGCGGCCACGTCGATCTCCGCACCCATCCGCGGCCCCGCGCCGCACAGGCGCGCGGCCTCGAGCGAGGCGACGGTCATGTAGGCGACAGCCGCGCGCGGCTGAAAGCCACCGGCGACCGGGATGACCGGCACGCCGTCGGCGCGCGCGATCTCGGCGAGCTTGCCGCCGCTCGTAACCGCGATGCGCTTCGCCCCGAGCGCCCCCGCGGCCTCGTAACACGCCAGCGTCTCCTCGGTGTTGCCCGAGTAGGAGGCGCAGAGCACCGTCGTGTCGGGCGTCGTCCAGGCCGGAAGGCCGTACGTGCGCGAGGCGAGGATCGGCCGCGACGCGTGGTCGCCGAGCATTGCGCGGGCGAGCGCACCGCCGACCGCCGAGCCGCCCATGCCGGCGACGACAAGACCGCCGGGCGAGTCCCACGGCTGCAGGTTCGTCGACTCCGCCTTCCACAGCGCGTCGCGCAGGTGCTCGGGCAGGCCGACGATGTCGCCGAGCATGTCCGACGTGTCGATCGCGGCGATCGTCTCGGGGTCCAGCGTTACGTTCGTCTCAGAAGGCGAGGCCGCCATCGGGTACCTCCATGCCGGGGAACAGGCGCGCGCCGTGCGCGACCACGTTGTCACATCCGAGCACGACGTTCTCGCCGAGCATTGCGCCGCCGATCACCTGGCTGCGATCGCCGATCCGTGCGCCCGGGCCGATGATGCACCCGCGCAGCACGCAGTCCTCGCCGATCTGCGCGCCGTGCAGGACGACCGCGCGCTCGACGACGGAGTTCAGGCCGACGACGACGTCGTCGCCGATGACGGCGAGGCTGCCGACATGCGCCCCCTCCGCGACCTGCGACCGGGCACCGACGAACGCGGGCGGGATCGCCCGCCCGGTGATCTCGGCGGACGGATCGACCCAGAGAAAGCCGTCGCCGAGCTTCTCGGAGACGCCCGTTCGCACGTTGGCCTCGAGGATGTCGAAGGTCGCCTGCAGGTAGCGGGCGGGTGTGCCGACATCCATCCAGTAGGCATCGTTGTCGACGAAGCCGTACAGGCCCTCGTCGACGAGGGCGGGCCAGATCTCGCGCTCGATCGAGACGTTCGTGTCGGGCGCGATGAGGTCGAGCACGGATCGCTCCAGGACGTAGGCGCCCGCGGAGATGAGGTTCGTGTCGAGCGCGGTGTCGCCCGACGGCTTCTCCAGGAACTGCTCGACGGCGCCGTCGTCGCGCAGCTTCACGAGCCCGTAGCTCGAGGGGTCTGCGACCGGAACCAACGCGAGCGTCCCGGTTGCGCCGGTCTGCTCGTGCAGCGCCATCTGCGCGCTGAGGTCGAGATCGGTGAGGATGTCGCCGTTGAGCATGAGAAAGCGATCGTCGAGCAGGTCCTCGGCGTACTTCAGCGCGCCCGCGGTCCCGCGCGGGTCGGGCTCCTCGACGAAGCGCAGGCGGATCTTCAACGATGACCCGTCGCCGAGCACGTCGCGCACCTTGTCGGCCTTGAAGCCGCAGCACATGATCACGTCGTCGACACCGTGCCCGCGCAGCCATTCGAGCATGAAGACCATCATCGGCCGGTCGACGAGCAACACAACCGGCTTGGGATACGTGGAGGTCAGCGGGCGAAGCCTCGTTCCCTCACCGCCCACGAGGATCACCGCCTGCATGTGATGGCCTTTTCCTGTCGCATTCAGATCAAGGATGTCAGCGTTCCGCGTCCGATGCCCTCATAGGTCAACCCGGCCGCGGCGACGGCCTCACGATCGAGCGCGTTGCGCCCGTCGAGCACGAGCGTGCCGGACATCCGCGCCGCGACGACGTCCCAGTCCAGCGCGACGAACTCATCCCATTCGGTGACGAGCACCACAGCGTCGGCACCGTCGACCGCATCGAGCGCGTCGGAGGCGAAGTACACCCCCTGGATCAGGTGCCGCGCCTCCTCCTCGGCGACTGGGTCGAAGACGCGGACCTTCGCCCCGTCGGCCTGCAGGCGCGCGCTCAGGACGAGCGAGGACGCCTCTCGCATGTCATCCGTATTGGGCTTGAACGCGAGGCCGAGCAGGCAGATCGTGTGGCCGACGAGCGAGCCGAGGTGCTTCTGCAGCTTTGAGATGACGCGCCGCTTCTGCAGCTCGTTAACCTCGATGACGGCATTGAGCAACTGGAAGTGGTAACCAGAATTACCAGCAAGTTGCTTGAGCGCGTTCACGTCCTTGGGAAAGCAGTTGCTCACCGTTATTCCGCCAGTCGTGACAAACGTGTGAACCCCGGGGACTTCCATTGAATAGACGTCGCCGCTGAACCGCGTGCGCTCAGTCGACACGACACGCAGCCACGCCGGACCGTCGTCGTCGAGCCAGCGGTACCCCATGGGCGCGGTTCGCTTCGTCTGGAGATCGATGGAGGCTATAGCCCCCGCGCGGTCGCGCTCGGGCACGAGCGCAAGCGCGTGCTCGACCTGGTCGGCGCCGCTGATCCTCAGCCAGTACGTGTCCTTCGTCGACTTCGAGACCCGCCCGATCCGCTGCGACACGACGATCCCCAGCTCGCCGAGCAGCCGCTGTACCCCGTCGGAGAGCTCGCGGCTGACCGTGCCCATCTCGAGGATCACGCTCGGCCCGCCGTTCACCAGCGACCACGAACCGTCGCCCTCCCAGAGACCCGAGAGAATCGCCCATTTGTCCTCGGTCGGCCGGTCCCAGACGAGGTCGGGGAGCCGCTGCTCGTAGGAGTTGCGCCCCATCCCCAGCACCCGGGTCCACCAGGCGCCCAGCAGGCGCGACTGCACGGTCACGACGTGCGCGGTCGCGCTTCGGCGGGCGCGCGCGGCTACGCCGTGACGCATCCAGAAGGCGACGACCTCGTCGACGAGGTGCTGCTCCTTCTCGCGGTGGAACGACCATGTGATCCGTGCGCTGTTGCGCTCGTCGAACACCGTGCACCCCTCGGCGAGATAGAGCCCGGCGACACGCCAGAACGCGGTATCGAGCGCGATCTCCGACGGCGCATGCATTCCGTTGCTCGC
This sequence comes from Solirubrobacteraceae bacterium, assembly GCA_035536715.1. Taxonomy (GTDB): domain Bacteria; phylum Actinomycetota; class Thermoleophilia; order Solirubrobacterales; family Solirubrobacteraceae; genus CADCVQ01. Next base: position 7,134 of record DATLNO010000101.1, on the reverse strand, counting down.
CGTGCCGAGCAGCGTGTCCCGCACGTCGAGCCCCGCGCGTCCTGCCTCGTCCAGTCGAACCGTTCCCGTCCGCCTGACCTCGCCAGAGCGCGCCGCGACGTTGCCGGCGAAGATCTCGCGGCGCTCGGCCATCGGTCGTGCTGCCAGCGCGGCCGCCCGCTCTGCGCCGAGTCGCACGATGATCCGGCTCGGATGCAGCTGCGCTGCCTCGACTGCGCCGAACATCGGCGCCAGCGCCGCGCTCTCGACCGGCGCGTTGCGCCCCTGCGCCAGTGGCACCCAGTCGTCGGTGCCCAGCAGTGCCGCCGGCACGAGCTCCGGCTCACCGCCATCGACGGCGTCGTGCACGATCCAGGGATGATCGGGCGTACAGCGGATCCGACGGCCCATCTTCGTGCGCACCTCGACGATGTCCCCTTCGTAGTCGCGACGCGTGACGCACATGACGGGCATGAACTGCGGCTCGGCGCCACCCGGGATCCATGACAGCACGTCGAGCTCGTACGGCTCCAGCACGCCGTCGACGACCTCGTGCCCGTCGCTCTCGAGACGCTCCCACAGGCGCTCGAACGTCATGAGCGTCGTCCGACCGCGCAGCCGGACGAGCACCGATTCGTCGCCGGTCAAGCAACTTCCACCAAATCCAATGCCGGCCTGAAGGAATTTGTGTCCAATTCTGTCGTCCAGGCCCATCCCGCGCGCGACCTCGACGACGTCTGCGCCGGTCTCCTCGCAGACGTTGGCGATCTCGTTGATGAACGAGATCTTCGTGGCCAGAAAGGCGTTGGAGGCGAGCTTGACCATCTCGGCCGAGGCGATGTCCGTGCGCACGAGCGCGGCGTCGAGCGGGGCGTAGAGCTCGACGACGGCGTCGCCCGCCCAGTCGCCGTCGTCGCCGACGACGACGCGGTCGGGGTCGAGGAAGTCCTTGACCGCCGAGCCCTCCTTGAGGAACTCGGGGCAGGAGACGTACGACAGGCCGGGCTTGCCGTTCTCTGCTAGGACCCGCTTGATCGAGGCGCCGGTGCCCGCCGGGACCGTCGACTTCATCACCAGCGCATGGCGCTCGGACGCCGGAATCGCCGCGACGACCGCGTGGACGGCCGACAGATCGGCGTCGCCGGAGTACGTCGGCGGCGTGCCGACCGCGATGAACAGCAGGCGTGCGCGCTCGAGGGCATCGGCGATGTCCGTCGAGAAGTGCAGCCGGTCACGGTTGGCGGCGACCATCTCGGCCAGCCCTGGCTCGTAGATCGGGATCTCTCCGGCCTCGAGGCGAGCGATCTTGTCCGCGTCGATGTCGATGCAGTAGACCTCGCTACCGAGGTGGGCAAAGCCGGCGGCGGAGACGAGGCCGACGTACCCGGTCCCGATCACCCCGATGGGCTGGCGGTCGTCGCTCATAAGGCGGGGCAGGTTACTGCCCGGCCGAGACCAGCGAGGGTTCCATGCTGTGAAGCAGGGCTACTGCCCGATTCGCTGCAGGGAACGGGCGATGTCCATCATCTGCGCGTTGCTGAGCCTGTGCGAGAGCGTGTTCGAGACCCAGTAGACGGCCTTCGGCGTCTCCCACGCGATCAGCCGCAGGCGGCGCCCGTCGAAGTAGCGCCGGTACGTGCGCTTGCGCATGCGCACCTCGTCGGTCGGGTTGTCGAGGATCGGTGGTGCCTTCCAGGTCATGCCCTGAACGCCGTAGTACTGCCCGTTGTCGCCGTGCGAGAGGACGATCCGGTAGGCGCGGTACTTGTGCTTGCTGCGGTCGTAGATGTCATACAGGCGCGGGCTCTCCTTCACGTAGGAGCCGCGCGCGAGGATCGCCTTGGGGAAGTACACCGGCAGCGTCCGCTGCCTGCTGGCGATCGCCAGCACGTGGTTCTCGCCGGCTTCCTTGCGCAGGACGAGCCCGCGCGCGAGGCGCTTCTTCGCCTTGATCCGCTTGGGCTTCTTGCGCTTCTGCTGCTGGTTGGCCGCGGCCTTCGCCGCCGAGCCGATCCCGACCTCGATGAAGTCGTCGACCGTCTTCTGCAGACCCTCGGGGGAGATCTCGACGAACTCCAGGTTCGACGACTGCCCGCCGCGGAACTTCACCTCGTGGATCGGGTTCTTGGACGACTCGTAAGCGAGCTTGATGAGCCGCAGGATCGCGGCGTCGTTGTCGCGCGCGATGTCGGTCTGCGTGTAGCGCCCGAAGATCTTCAGCAACTCGTTGCGATCACCGAACACCTTGCCCAGGCCGACCTGATCCTTCGCCTGGCGCAGGAACTCCTGCTGGCGCGCTGCCCGCACGAAGTCGTCGTCGGTGTGGCGGTAGCGCACGAAGTCCAGCGAGTCCGAGCCGCAGAGCCGCTGGTAGCCCGCCTTGACATCGATCGTGGCGTATCCGCCCGGCCCGCCGCGATCGTTGAAGTAGCGCCGGTCGATGTCGACGTAGACGCAGCCGAGGCGGTTCACCGCGCGCTGGAAGCCGCCGAAGTTCACGTTGACGACGTGGCTGATCGGGATGCCGAGCAGCCGCTTGACCGTCTTGACCGTGAGCTTCGGGCCGCCGAGCGCGTAGGCGGTGTTGATCTTGTTCGTGCCGTAGCCCGGGATCGCGACCTTCAGGTCGCGCGGGATCGACAGGACCGCCGTCGCCTTCTTGCCGGGGTCCAGGCGCACGACGATGATCGTGTCCGAGCGGGGCGGCACGCCCGCCTTCTTGTCGCCGTAGCGGCGGTCGGAGCCGAGCACGAGGATCGTCTGCGGGCTGCCCGGCTGGACCTTGTCGAGCTCGTTGTCGATGCCCGGGATCGGCGTCGAGTTCTTCTGGAAGACCTCGATCGTCTCGTGCACCTGCAGCAGCACGCCGCTTGCGACGGCGGTCGCCGAGAGCGCGATCACGAGGGCCGCGCCGATCGCGAACCGCTTCCACATGTCCCACGTGAGACGGGGCGGGGCGTCGCCTTCGTAGACACTCATAGGTGGGCGACCACGAGTGGTCCGTCCTGTGGACTTGCAGGATGGGCCACTAGTTCAGGCCCCCGTCGACCGCGCGCAGCGTCGGAGGGCCGGGCACGCGGCCGTCCTCCTGGGCGAGCCAGTCGGGCAGCCCGAACACGAAGTGGCGCAGCGCCTGCCGGTAGCGCGTCAGCGAATCGATCGAGACCCATTCCTCGGGCCCGTGATGGCCGCCGCCGGTCGGGCCGAACTCGACGGCCGGCACGCCGGCCTCGAGAAACGAGATCGCATCCGACGCACCGTCGCGGCCGACCGATACCGCCTCGTCGTCGAGCGAGTTGGACACCGCCTCGCGCAGCGCACGGACGTAGAGGTTCGAGCGCGACACGCGCGCGGGCGCGCGCTGGAAGGTCTTGACGATCCGCACGTCGTCACCGAGCGCACGAACCTCGGCGAGGATCTCGCCCGGGTCCTGGCTTGGCAGGAAGCGGATGTCGATGTCCATCGTGCAGCGGTCAGGCACCTTGTTGAAGGCGTCCCCGCCGATGATCCGCGCGATGTTGATCGACGGGCGGTCGAAGAGGTCGGAAGACTCTCGGCTGAAGCGTAGGGTTTCGATGCGACGGAACATGTCGTAGGCCTTGAGGATCGCGTTGTCGCCGACCCACGGCGTCGACCCATGGGCGGCGGTTCCGGTCACTTCGACGCGGATCGCCAGAACCCCCTTCGCCTGAACGCCGATGTGCAGGTCCGTCGGCTCGCCCGTGATCGCGAAGTCGCCGCGCAGACCCTCTTCGACAAGCGCCTCGGTGCAGCGGAAATCGAGGTTGTCGGACTCCTCGTCGGGGACGCAGATGAAACGCACCCGGACCTTGCCGTTGCCCGCGATGTCGTGGACGGCGCACATCATCGCCGCCAATCCGCCCTTCATGTCGTAGGCGCCGCGGCCGATCAGCCGGTCACCCTCGATCCGCGGCGAGAACTGGCCCGCGTGGGCCGGCACGACGTCGACGTGGCCGTGCAGAATCACGCAGGGACCTTCCGCCGGGCCGACGTCGGCCAGCACCACCGGCAGACCGCCGAACTCGCGCCCCGTCACGGGGACCTCTCGCGCCTCGAGCCAGCCCTTGATGAAGCCGACCGCGGCACGCAGGCCGTCGCTGGTGGACGTGTCGTAGGTGATGAGCCTCTCGGCCAGGACCCGTTCGTCCATCGCTGCCGGCCAGCTTAATCCATCGGGCTCCACGACACCGGGTCTAACCCTCAAGTAGAGGGTTTGTTACGGCGCCAGACACGACACGACCGCCGCTCACGGCGCCCCACTGGGCGATCGTGTCGAAAGCGTCGCTAGCGTGTGTCCGATGGCGGGTCGGATCGTCCTGTTCGGGGCCACGGGCTACACCGGCGAGCTGACGGCGCGCGCGCTTGTCGCGCGCGGTGCGCAGCCGCTGCTGGTGGGCCGCAGCGCGCAGCGCCTCGAGGGCCTCGCCAATCAACTGGGCGGCATGCAGACCGCGGTGGCCGACGTGACGGCGACCGACGCCGCCGCCACGCTGGCGGCGCTGCTCTCCCCCGGCGACGTTCTCGTCTCGACCGTCGGCCCGTTCGTGCGCTGGGGTAAGCCCGCCCTGCAGGCGGCGCTCGATTCCGGCGCGCACTACATCGACTCGACCGGCGAGGCGCCGTTCATCCGCACGGTCTTCGAGGCTCACGACGACGCGGCGCGGGATGCCGGCGTCGGGCTGCTGACAGCGTTCGGATACGACTACGTGCCTGGCAACCTGGCCGGCGCCGCGGCGTTGCGCGAAGCGGGTGAGCGCGCGGTCGGCGTCGACATCGGCTACTTCGTCGGCGGCGGCGCCCAGTCCAGCGGCGGGACGCGCGCCTCCGCGGCGGGCATGCTCGCCGAGCCGGCCTATGCCTTCAGCGGCGGGCGCCTCGTGACGCAGCGCACGGCGCGCCACGTGCGCTCCTTCGACGGCCGGCAGGCCGTGTCGATCGGTGCAACGGAGCAGTTCGCGCTGCCGCGCGTGCATCCGGGCCTGCGTGACGCGCGCGTCTGGCTGGGGTGGTCCGGACCAGCGTCGCGTCCGCTGCAGGCGATCTCGGCGGCGACCTCCGTCGCGACGCGGCTGCCTGGCGTGCGCGCCGCGATCGAGGCGACGGCCGGGCGGTTCGTCAAGGGTTCGACCGGCGGGCCGGACGCGGCCACCCGCGCGCGAGCGCGCTCCTTCATCGTCGCGATCGCCTCTGACGACGCCGGCGCACCGCTCGCGACAGTCCGCCTGGAAGGCGACAACCCGTACGACTTCACCGGTTCGGTGCTCGCTTGGGGCGCGATCGGCGCCGCCGCGGGCGAGCTGCGTGGCACCGGCGCGCTCGGGCCCGTGGATGCCTTCGGGCTGGAGGCGCTCGCGGACGGCGTCGCCGGCGCCGGCATCGCACCCCGCACCTAGCTTGCGGCTCACCGTGTCCGTCAAGCAGCTTCGCCCCGGGCGAGGCGGAAGGCTTGGCTCAGAAGACGAACAAGCCGTAGAGGAACAGGCCGAGCAGCGCGGCGACGCCGATCCGCAGGCCGTCGTCTCGGTCGCCCTGGCTGTAGCGCAGCACGGCGATGACCACGCCCGCCAGCGGCAGCGCGACGGCGACGATGTACGGGAAGGCTTGACGTAGGCGGTCGAGCATGCCTGGCAGGCTTGCATACCGGCGGTTGGATTCGCCGGTTGGTTCGCCCCCGGGCCGCTCGCGCTCGGTTACCGTGTGTGGTCGTGGCGTGGTTCAAGCGCAGGTCTCGTCGCCGCGCAGGCACCGGCAACGACGGCTCTACCTACGGCAGCTCATCCTCCAGCAGCGGCTCGGACGGCGATGGCTTCCGCGCCGGCGACGTCGCGCAGGCCAGCAGCGGTGGCTTCTTCAGCTCGTTCTTCTCCAGCGGTGACAGCGGCGGCTCCGCAGACAGCGGCGGAGGTGGCGGGGGCGACGGTGGCGGTGGTGGTGGCGGCGACTGACCGCGCTCGACCTCCAGCGTGGCACCGTAGGAGCGAGTAGCGCGAGAGCGACGCTTACTTCAACTCCCCGCCCTCCGCGATCCGCAGGAACGTCTCCCAGCGGCGCTTGTCGCGCGCGGCGCGGCGCGACTCCTCGGTGTTCGCCTCGGCAGCGTCGAGCGCCTCCTCAGCCCGGCGCAGCTTGTCACGCAGGTCGCCGACGTCCAGCGACCCGGGCTCCTGCGCCTCCTCGACGAGGATCAGGACGCCGTCGGACGAGACCTGGACGTAGCCCTCGCCCTGCGCGAACCGCACGATGTCGCTGTCGGAATCTCCGCGGTACAGCCGCAGCTCGGTCGGCACGAGCATGCCGAGCAGCGGCTGATGTCGCGCCATGATGCCGATCGAGCCTATCTTCGTCCGCGTCGAGACCATCGTGACCTCGTCGTCGAAGCACGAGCCCTCGGGGGTCAGGACCTCCGCACGAAACGGGGTCTTCGCCATCTACTCGTCCTTCTCGTCGTCGTCGTCGGCGGCGTCCTGCTCATCGCCGCGATCCTTGTCCTTCGTGCCGCCGCGATCCTTGTCCTTCTCGCCACTGGCGTCCTCGTCCTTCTCGCCACCGCCCTCCTTGTCCTTCTTCCCGCCCCCGTCCTCGTCCTTCTTGCCACCGGCGGCCTTCGTGACGTCGTCGATCGTGCCCTTCAGGAAGAACGCCGACTCGGGCACGTCGTCGTGCTGGCCCTCGATGATCTCCTTGAAGCCGCGGATCGTCTCGGCAATCGGGACGTACTGCCCCGGCGTGCCGGTGAACGCCTCGGCGACGAAGAACGGCTGCGACAGGAAGCGCTCGACGCGGCGCGCCCGGCCGACGATGAGCTTGTCCTCGTCGGAGAGCTCGTCGATGCCGAGGATCGCGATGATGTCCTGCAGCTCCTTGTAGCGCTGCAGGATCTCCTTGACGCGGTTGGCCGTCGTGAAGTGCTCCTCGCCGAGGATGTCCGGCTTGAGGATCGTCGACGTCGAGTCCAGCGGGTCGACCGCCGGGTAGATCCCCTTCTCGGAGATCGCCCGCGACAGCACCGTCGTGGCGTTGAGGTGCGCGAACACCGACGCGGGCGCCGGGTCGGTGAGGTCGTCGGCGGGAACGTAGATCGCCTGCACCGAGGTCACCGAGCCGTCGCGCGTGGAGGTGATGCGCTCCTGCAGC
>DATLNO010000100.1:0-11376 GCA_035536715.1 Solirubrobacteraceae bacterium | reverse complement strand
TCGCGCAGGTCGAGGTCGCGATCGCTGACGATCGACTCCGCCGTCAGCAGGTAGTGCGGCTCGTCACCGCCGAACTGCGACGTGCCGAACGCGGGCAGCCCGATCGTCGCGGCGTAGGCCGCGAACAGGACGAGCCAGAGCACGGCCGCGCGGCGCATCAGGTGTGAGGGAGTTAACCCGGATCGCGCTTCTCGTGTTCGCTTGCTCCGAGCGGTCGTGCGGCGTCGAGGTTGCAATCACACGATCGTGACCGGCGTCCCGATCGGCATCAGCTGCCACACGGGGCAGTGTCTCGGTGCCGGCCTCCAGTGCGGGCTGGGCGAGCAGCCAGGCCATCGTGTACGTCGCCTCCCAGCCGCCGCCGGTGTCCGAGAGGTAGTCGACCCAGACGTCGCCGGCGGTGGCGGAGTAGTCCATGCCGTCGTGCGACTCGCGCTGGATCTCGCGCTTGTCGGCGAACTTGCCGAACGTGCCCGAGACGATCACCTCGATGCCGGAGCGGGCCAGCAGACCTGGGCTCAGCCAGCGCACCTCGGGCTGGCGGACGAAGCCCAGCTCGTCGCGCTCGGCGCGCAGGTCGGCCGCCTTGCGGCCTCGCAGCTTGTCCTTCAGCACGGGCGCAAGCTAGTGCGCCCGTGCGTGGAAGGGAAGCTGGCACGCGCGTGTCCGCACGTTCGGGCTACGGAAAGACCTGCCGGCCGGTCTCCCCCTCGATCAACGTGATCGCGACGGCAGGACAGGCCTGCGCTGCGGCGAGCAACTGCTCGTACGGCGCGCTGCCGACGACGACCGCGGTGTCGTCCAGCGCGAACGCGGTCGGCGCGAAGTCGAGGCAATCGCCATGGGCGGCGCAGGCGTGCTCGTCGATGCGGGCGATGATCGTCATGTGAGGTTCCTCTCTCTGTGGGGAGTCCCGAGCTGCGCGCGCAGTGCCGGCAGAGCGCGGGGGCGCCCGGCCAGCAGCCCTGCGACGACGACGCCGTCGCGCACGTACAGGGCGGTGAAGTCACGGGCGGCGGGATCGCCGTCGATGTGCAGCTCGGCGGCCCGACGCGGGTCGCCGAGCAGCTGGATGCGGGTCGCGTACTGGTCGCTCCAGAAGCTCGCCAGACCTGGCCGCGGCGCCGGCAGGCCGAGCATCGAGTGCGCCGCGGCCGCGCCCTGCCGGGCGGCGGCCTCCCAATGCCCGCCGCGTGCGGCGTCGCCGGCGGCAAACACGTCGTCGATCGCGGTGCGCGCGCCGCCGTCGACCTGCACACCTCGCCCCTCCAGCGGCGATCCGGCGAGCCATTCGGTGGCGGGGGAGACACCGATCCCGACGAGCACGGCGTCGCAGGCGATCCGCGTGCCATCGGGCAGGCGAACGGCGTGCACGCTGTCGCCGTCCGCGTCGAAGCCGTCGACGCCGCAGCCGCAGCGCAGGTCGACGCCCTCGTCGCGGTGCATCTGGGCGAACCAGTCGCCGAGCTGCGGGCCGACGACCGCCTGCAGTGGCGCGGGGGCGGCTTCGAGCACGGTGACGTCGACGCCGAGCGCCTGTGCGGTGGCCGCGGCCTCGAGGCCGATGAAGCCGGCGCCGACGATCACGAGCCGCGCGCCGGGACGCAGCCTGCTGCGCAGGGCTGTCGCGTCGGCGGCGCTGCGCAGCGCAGCGACGTTCTCGAAGCGCTCGCTGCCGGGCAGCGTGCGGGCACGGGCGCCGGTCGCGATCAGCAGCCGGTCGTAGCGCAGCTCCTCGCCGCCGGCGAGCCGCAGGCGCCGCGCGGTCGCGTAGAGCTGTGCCGCCCGCGCCTGCAGGCGCACCTCAATCCCGTGCTCGGCATACCAGGCGGCCGGGCGCAGCAGCAGTGCTTCCTCGTCGACCTTGCCGGCCAGCCACTCCTTCGACAGCGGAGGCCGGTCATAGGGCAGCAGCGGCTCGTCTCCGACGAGCGTGATCGGCCCGTCGTTGCCGAGCCGGCGCAGGGTCGCGCAGCAGCGCTGGGCGGCGAGGCCGCCGCCGGCGATCACGACCCTCATGACGTCACCTCGGCCGGGCGCGACGGCGGCGCGGGATGCGCGGGCTGCGGCGCCGGCGCGAAGTCCGGCAGCCAGCGCAGCAGCGCGAGGAACAGGATCGGCGCGCCGGTCACGAGCAGGATCGCCTGCAGCCACGGCGTCGATGCATCGGTGCCGGCGCCGAGCGTGTGGATCACGGCCATCACGTAGACGAGCAGCGTCAGCCGGTGCAGTGAGCGCCAGCGCTTCGTGCCGATCCGGCGGCGGACGTAGAACGACAGGCCGAGCAGCGCGGCGAGGTACGCCGCAAGAACGCCGAGTCCGGTGAAGAGCGGCTCGTGATCCATCGTGAACGGCACGAGCACGCCGACCGGGCCGGGGTTCAGCCAGGCGTCGCCGAGCAGCGTGATCGCGTGCACCGCGATCGCGACGAGGCCGGCGAGCGCGAGGTGCTCGTGCAGCTTCACGAGCACGGGCGGCTTGATGCGTCCGCGCAGGATCTTCGTCGCCATCGCCAAGCCGATCAGAACCGAGCAGGCGACGAGCAGGAACGCAGTGATGCCGGACGCGCGGCTTGCCAGCCACCACGCGTGGGCACTGGGGTCGGGAGCCGTCATGCGGCCACCTCCTCGTGGACGATCTGCAGGGTTGTGCGGCGGGCAAGGCGCCCGACCGCCTCGACGGTTCCGTCGTCGTGGATCAGCACCCCGCCGCCCGCCAGCACGCGCCGTGCGTGCAGCGGGCCGGACAGCAGGGCGGTTTTCGCGAGGGTCTCGGCTTCGAGCGCGGTGGGCGCGAGCGCGGTGGCCTGCGCGAGCCCGGTCCATGCGGGCTCGCCGCTCGACGGGTCGAGCAGATGGTGCGCGAAGCCGCCGCCGGGGCGTTGCCACAGGCGCCGGCGCAGGCCGGAGGTCGCGACGGCGCCCTCCGTGACGGCGAGGGTGTGCGCGATCGCGCCGGTGAGCGGGTGCTCGACATGGACGTCGACCGGCCGCGGCGCCCGGATCCGCACGTCACCGCCGCAGTCGACGACGTAGGCGTCGCGGCCGTCGAGCACGTGGGCGACCGCATCGGCCGCGAGCCCCTTCGTGCTGGCGCCGGTGTCGAGCTGCAGCCACGGCGGGCGGCTGATCGTCGCGCGGGCGTCGTCGATCTCGACCGCGCGCCACGGTGCCTGCGGGTTCGGCTGTGCCGCGTGCCGCGTGGGGGCCGCCGCGAGGGCGCGAGCGAGCGACGGCGGTGCGACACCCGCCAGCGAGCTCGCGTAGCCCTGCTCGACGAGCGCGCCGAGCAGCGTCGGGTCGACGAGGCCGCCGGAGCACTCGGCCGCCCAGCGGGCGGCCTGCACCGCAGCGCGCAGCAGCGGGGAGGCCGGGACGACCGCACGCGGATCGCGGTTGAGCCGGCTGAGCTCGCTGCGTGCGTCGAAGCGCGACAGGCAGGTGTCGATGCGCGCGAGCAGGTCCCGCGCGCGGCGCACATCCGCCCCGTCGCAGTTCGTGGCGGTCCAGACCGACATCTCGCAGCCCATGCAGGTGAACGTCGCGGACATCAGGAGGACCGCGTGACGGCGGCGGGGGCTGCAGCGGGGGCGGGCGCCGGGGCGACGGGGGCCGGAGCCGCATCGACGGCCACCGGACCCGCACCGCCGGTCGCGGCACCACCGCCGGCGGCGGCCGGAGCCGGCCCGCCTGCGACGGTCGTGACAACGATCTTGCGCCGGATGATGCGCCGGATGACGACGCGCTTGGCCGGCGTCGCCGCGGTCTGCGCGGGCTGCCCGGCGCCGAGCGCCGGATCGTCGCCGCCGAGCATCCGCCAGGCCAGCAGGATCAGCACGACCGCGAACACGGTCAACGCGGCGAGCCAGGTCAGCGCCGGCGTGCCGCCGCTGCCAGGCCGCCGCGCGCCCGGGCCGGGCGGCCGGGGCGCGGGCGCGCCAGGGGAGGGGACGCCGTCAGTCATCGTCGCCGCCGCGATCGCGCCCGCTGTCATCGCCGCCGCCGCGATCGCGCCCGCTGTCATCGCCGCCGCTGCTGTCGTCATGGCTGCCACGGCCCCTGTTGTCGCTGTCGTCGCCGCCATGCCGGCGGTCGCCGTCGTGGTCGTCGCCGGCGTCATGGCCCGGGCCGTCGTCGGAGCCGCGTCCGTGGCGGGAGCCGCTCGAGGCCGGAGTGGTGGTCGCGGTCGCGGGCGTCGCTGCCGTGGCGGCGGCACTGCGAGGTGCCCCGCTGCCGCCCGAGCGAGATGGGCGGGTGCGGTGCACGGTCTGCTCGACGACCTGCGTGCGCACGACGGTCGAGGTCGGTGTATTGGTCGTCGGCGCCGTCGTGCTTGCTGCATCGGAGGTGCCGGCGCTGAGTGCGACCGCGGTCAGCCCGCCGAGGGCCAGCAGCGTGAGGCCGGCCGCGATCATCGTCTTCGAGCTGCGCATGTCGTCTCCTGACGTCGCTTGTGGAGCGACGCCGATAGTGCGCAGCAGGCCTGCAAGGCCAGGACAAACGCTGGTAAAGCTTTGTCCAATCGCGAGAATCAGGCCGCGGGAGGGCTACCTTTTGCCTGCATGGACCGCCCAAGCGTGCTGCTCGTCGAGGATGAGGCGTCGATCGCCGAGCCGTTTGCGCGCGCTCTCGCGCGCGAGGGCTTCGACACCGAGGTCGCGCCGACGGCGGCCGCGGCCCGCGAGCTGTTCGCCCGGCGCAGGCCGAGCATCGTCCTGCTCGACCTCACGCTGCCCGACGGCGACGGCCGCGAGCTGTGTCGCGAATGGCGTCGCGACTCGAGCGTGCCGATCATCATGCTCACCGCCCGCGGAACGGAGACCGACCGCGTCGTGGGCCTCGAACTGGGCGCCGACGATTACGTCGTGAAGCCCTTCAGCACCCCGGAGGTGGCCGCCCGCATCCGCGCGGTCCTGCGCCGTGCGCAGCCCGAGCCCGAGGCGGCGCTCCCGTCGACGGTCACGCTCGGCGAGCTGAGCATCGACTCCGCCGCGCGACGCGCGGCGCTGGCCGGCAACGACCTCGGCCTGACGCGCAAGGAGTTCGACCTGCTCGCGCGCCTGGCCCGTGACGCCGGGCGCATCGTCTCACGCGAGGATCTCATGGCCGACGTCTGGGACGAGAACTGGTTCGGATCGACCAAGACGCTCGACGTCCACATCGGCTTTCTGCGGCGCAAGCTCGGTGATGACGCCGGCGCCCCGCGCTACCTGCGCACCGTCCGCGGCGTTGGCTTCCTGCTCGCGGCACCCGGCGGCTCATGAGCCTGCGCACGCGGCTGCTGCTCGCGCTCGGCTACCTCGTCGCGCTCGTCACGATCGCGTTTGCCGTGCCGCTCGCGCTGAACATCCGCGATCGCGCGGGGGAGGAGGTGCGCGAGGGCGCGCGTACGCAGATCGGGGTTCTCGCCGCGGGCGCGTCCGAGCCGGTCGTGCAGCGCAGCGTTCGTGACCTGGGGGTGCTCGCGCGGGCCTCGGCGCGGGCGGCGGGCGGGCGTGTCGTGATCGTCGACGATCGCGGCGGTGTGCTCGCCGACAGCGAGGGCGCAGCGGCGCGCGGGACGGACTACGCGACGCTGCAGCGCCCCGAGCTGCAAGCGGCGCTGCGCGGCGAGCGCGTGCAGACCGAGCGTGCCAGCGACACCCTCGCCGAGGACATCCTCGCCAGCGCCGAGCCCGTCTACAGGTCCGGGCGCGTGGTCGGCGCGGTGCGCCTGACGCAGAGCGTCAGCGCCGTCAACGATCGCGTGAACCGCACGATGCTCGGCATCCTCGCCGTCGGCCTCGCTGTGCTGCTCGTCGCGCTCGTCGTGGCGTTCCTGCTCGCACGCGGGATCGCGTTGCCGATCACGCGCCTGGACGACGTCGCCCAGCGCGTCGCGGCAGGCGACCTCGATGCCCGCGCGCCGGTGCAGGGCAGCCGCGAGCAGCGCTCGCTCGGCGAGTCGTTCAACGCGATGACCGAGCGTCTCGGCCGCACCGTCCGAGCGCAGAAGGAGTTTGCAGCCGACGCGTCGCACCAGCTGCGCACGCCGCTGACGGGGCTGCGGCTGCGCTTGGAGGAGGCTCGTGCCGTCGCCGGCGACCGCGCCGCGCTCGAGCATGAGCTCGACGCTGGGCTGCGCGAGGTCGACCGCATCGCGCAGACCGTCGACGAACTGCTCGTGCTCAGCCGCACCGGCGAGCGCGACGCGCCCGGCGAACTGCTGGACCCCGCCGAGACCGCGAGGGCTGCCGGCCGCCGCTGGACACCGACAGCGGCAACCCACGAGCTCACGCTGCAGGTGCAGACGACGGCGCCGACGCAGGCCGTCTGGTGCGCACGCGCCGACCTCGACCGTGCGCTGGACGCTGTGATCGAGAACGCGATCCTCTACGGCGCCGGCGGGCGCCTCATCACGATCCGCGCCGCCGGCAGCGCGATCGAGGTGCTCGACGAGGGCGCGGGCCTCGCGCCAGGCGAGGAGCAGGCGCTGTTCGAGCGCTTCAAGCGCGGCAGCGCGGGGGCGGCCGCGCCCAACGGCACGGGCCTTGGCCTCGCGATCGCGCGCGAGCTCATGCGCTGCTGGAACGGCGATGCGCAGCTCTCCAACCGGGACGGCAGAGGGGCGCAGGCGACGCTCACCCTGCCCGCCTTTACCGGCTCTTTGCCGAGCGACTGACACCGTTCGCACAACGATGCAAGAACGCACGATCTGGATCTCCGCCGGCCTGCTCGGCCTCGTCGTGGCGGTCGCGCTTGCGCTGCTGACGAGCCACGTCTCGCAGCCGGCGGTCGGCGTTCCCGGCGCGCCGGTGTCCGCGGGCGAGGCGCTCGCGCCCGCGCGTACGACGACCGCCCGCAGCTCCACGCCGTCGCGGACCACGAAGACCACGACCAAGACCACGAGGACGACGCCTCAGGCCCCGGTCCAGAACACCGGCGAGGACGAGGGAAGCGACGACGCGAGCTCCGGCTCCGGCTCCGGCTCGGGCTCTGGCTCTGGCTCTGGCAGGGGGCGCGGCCGCGGCCGCGGCGGCGGCGACGACTGATCGCCGGCGATGCGCAAGCACGAGCGGCGCCAGGTCGCGGAGGTGTGACGAATGATCGTCGCCCGCCGACGGGTATTCGACACACCCCCGTCCACGTACTCCACGCGTGACGGACCGGAATTCGGCCGCCGCGGCTCAGCGGGCCATCGAGCGCGCGAGCTCGACGAACAGCCGCACGCCCCAGCCCGAGCCGCCCTTCGGCGCGTACGGTTTGCCGGCGCCCCAGGCAGTGCCGGCGATGTCGAGGTGCGCCCACGGCACATCGGCCGTGAAGCGGTGCAGGAACTGCGCCGCGACGCTCGAGCCCGCCTTGCGGGTCTCGTTGACGTTCATGAGATCGGCGGTCTCGCTGTCGAGCGCCTTCGCGTAATCGGCATGCAGCGGCAGGCGCCAGACGGTCTCACCGGTCGCCGTACCGGCCGCGGCGACCTGCGCGGCCCAGTCATCGTCTCCCGAGAACAGGCCGGCGTGCGTGTTGCCGAGCGCGGAGATGATCGCCCCGGTCAGGGTCGCGATGTCGACGAGCCGCTCGGCGCCCTGGTTGACGGCATGCGTCAGGCAGTCGGCGAGCACGAGCCGGCCCTCAGCGTCGGTGTTGATGACCTCGATCGTGGTGCCGTTGGCGGCGGTCACGACGTCGCCCGGCTTGACGGCGTGGCCGGAGGGCATGTTCTCCGTCGCGCCGACGACCGCCACGATGCGGACGGGGAGCTTCAGCTCGGCGATCGCCTCGATCGCGCCGAGCACCGCGGCGCCGCCAGACATGTCGAACTTCATCTCGAACATCTTGTTGGCGTTCTTGATCGAGATGCCGCCGGTGTCGAACGTGACCGCCTTGCCGACGAGCCCGAGCACCGGACCGCTGTGTCCGCCCTCACCCACCCCGTCGTAGCGCAGCGTGATCAGCGCCGGCTCCTCGTGCGATCCGCGGGCGACACACGCGAACGACCCCATCCCGAGGCGGTCGATGCCCTCGCGGCCCTCAACCTCGACAGTCACGCCGCCGAGCTCGCCGAGCACCCGCGCCGCGTCCGCGAGGTGGCGCGGGGCCATCTCGTTGGCCGGCGTGTTCTGCAGGTTGCGAGCGGCGTTGACTGCGCGGGCGACGATCTCGGCTTCGCCGACGACGTCCGTCAGGTCGTCGTGGGCGCTGACAACGAGCGCCTGCAGGCCGGCCGACTCGTCGGGCAGGCTGCTCTTGTAGCGGTCGAAACGGTAGGCGCACAGCAGCGTTCCCTCGACGATCGCGGTCGCGATCTGGGGGCCGACCTTGTGCGGCACCTCCCAGCACAGCCGTCGCGCGCCGAGCTCACGCGCGCGCCCGAGCGCGGCCGCGGCGGCGATGCGCACGCGCTCGCCGTCGAGCTCGTCGCGCGTGCCGAGGCCGACGAGCACCCAGCGCTTGCCGGCCGCGTGGGTGACGGCGAGGTGGCGGTGCTCGGCCTTCGCCTCGCCCGCGGTGACCAGCCCGTTGAGGACGCCGTCGACGTCGTGGTGGACCTGCTCGCCTTCGAGGATGCCGATGACGACGGTGTCGGCATCGACGTCCTGAGGCAGTGCGGTGCTGCTTTCGACGATCACAGCGTGAATCTACCCGCCGCCGCCGGCCGCCTGTGGCCGCTCTATGCCACGCCGTCCCGCCGCCCGTGATTAGACTGCGCCCTCTCCAGCGTCGCGCGATCCAAAGAGAGTCCGCCAATGCCCAAGACCGTCATCCTCGGCTCCGCCAGAACCCCTATCGGGAAGATGGGCGGTGCCCTGTCAACCGTCGATGCCACAGAGCTCGGCGGCATCGCGATCAGGGCAGCGCTGGAACGCGCAAACGTCGATGGCGGTGAGGTTCAGCACGTGATCATGGGTCAGGTGCTGCAGGCCGGTCAGGGCCAGATCCCGTCGCGCCAGGCCCAGATCAAGGGCGGGATCCCGAAAGAGGTCTCCTCCGAGACGATCAACAAGGTCTGCGCATCGAGCGTGCGCGCCGTCGGCATCCTCGACGCCCAGATCCGTGCGGGCGACGTCGAGGTCGGCGTCGCCGGCGGCATGGAGTCGATGTCCTGTGCGCCGTACATGCTGCCCAACGCCCGCTTCGGCTTTCGCATGGGCGACACCAAGGCGCTGGACGCGATGGTCCACGACGGGCTGACGAACCCCTTCAGCGGGCGCCAGATGTTCGACGAGGCGACGGAGATCGGCGACGAGCTCGAGATCTCGCGACCGGACCTCGACCGCTGGGCGCTGCGCAGCCACGATCGTGCGATCGAGGCGACCGACAACGGCCGCCTGCCCGAGGAGATCGTCCCCGTGACGATCAAGGGTCGCAAGGGCGACACGGTCGTCGAGGTCGACGAGGCGCCGCGCCGCGGCTCGACGCTCGAGTCGCTCGCGAAGCTGCGCGGCCTCGTCAGCAAGGAGGGCTCGCACACCGCCGGCAACTCGCCGGGTGTCAACGACGGCGCGGGCGCGATCGTCGTCGCCTCGGACGAGTGGGCACAGGCCAACGGCCGCGAGATCCTCGCGACGATCCTCGCCCAGGCGCAGACCGCCGAGGAGTTCGCGTACCTCGCGCGCACACCGGCCAATGCGGCCAAGGTCGCGCTCGCAAAGGCCGGCCTGAGCGCCGAGGACATCGATCTCTGGGAGATCAACGAGGCCTTCGCATCCGTGACGCTGAACTCGATGCGGATGCTCGGCATCGACGAGGAGAAGGTCAATGTCAACGGCGGCGCGGTCGCGCTCGGCCATCCGATCGGCGCCTCCGGCGCGCGGATCATCGGCACGCTCGTGCACGAGCTGCGCCTGCGCGGCGGCGGCTTGGGCTGCGCGGCGATCTGCTCCGGCGGCGGGCAGGGCGACGCCATCATCGTGAAGGTCTGAGCGCGCTGAGCGGACCGGACGGCGACAGCGCGATCGAGCGGGCCGGGGGCGAAGCCCCCGGCCCGCGCAACGCGGCGTTCTTCGATCTCGACCGCACGCTGATGGCGGGGTCGTCGGGCTGGTACTTCGTCCGCGCCGCCTACGAGCAGGGCATGATCGATCGCCGGCGCCTGGCCGGCGATCTCGTCGACGCGGTCAGGTTCCGGCTCGTCGGCTCGACCGACGCCGGCACGGCGAAGGTCCGCGCGCGCATTGGCACCTACCTGACCGGTGTCAAGGAGCGCGACCTGCGCCGGATGGCGCCGCGTGTGCTGGCCGGCGTGCTGCCCCGCCTGTACCCGCAGATGCTCGGGGTCGCCTATGCCCACCAGGACGCGGGCCGGCCGATCTACATCTGTACCGCGGCGTCGCAGGAGATGGCGGGCCTGCTGTCGCTCGTGCTGAGCTTCGATGGCGGGATCGGCTCACGTGCGGAGGTGCTCGACGGCGTCTACACCGGCCGTGAGGGCGGGCTCTTCACCTACCGCGAGGGCAAGGCGCAGGCCATCCGCTAGCTTGCCGAGGCGAAGGGGATCGACCTCGCGCAGTCCTACGCCTACTCCGACTCGGAGTCCGATCTGCCGATGCTGCGCGCCGTCGGACACCCGGTCGCGGTCAACCCCGACAGCACGCTGGCTCGCGTCGCGCGCGAGCAGGCCTGGGAGGTGCTGCGCTTCGACCGCCTGCACCGCCGGCGGAAGATCGCGGCGGCGGCGGTTGCGGTCGCGGCCATGGGCGGGGTCGGCCGCACCGCGATACGCCGCGGCGCGGCAATCGCCGACGCGCCAGGTAAGGTTGCGCGCCGAAGCGCACCGAGCGCGTCCGCGTCACGTCGCGTCATGCGCCGCAGCGCGTCCGCCGCACCTGCGCCGCGCCGCGAGTCGCGCCGATAAGCGGCGCTCCCGATGTCCCAGCTGATGTGAGATGACCGACAACGCCCCGGCGATCCTCGATGCCCACGCATCCGGTTACGCGGCTCTGCGCCGCCGGCTTGTCCTGCCGCACGGCCGAACCGGATGAGCATCTACGACCTCACCGACGAGCAGCGCGACATCCGCGCGCTCGCCGCCCGCTTTGCCAACGAGGCCGTCGCGCCGCACGCGATGAAGTGGGACCGCGAGCATCACTTCCCCAAGGAGGTCCTCGCCCAGCTCGGCGAGCTCGGGCTGATGGGAATCTGCGTCCCGCAGCAGTTCGGCGGCGGGGGCGCCGACTTCCTCACCTACATCCTCGTCGTCGAGGAGCTGTCACGCGGCGATGCCGGCCTCGGCGTGACGATCGCCGTCCATACCGGCGCGGTGACGATGGCGATCATCGCTCGTGGCACGCACGGGCAGATCGAGCGCCTCGTACCGCCGCTCGCCCAGGGCCATGAGCTCGGCGCCTTCGCCCTGACCGAGTCCGGTGCGGGATCGGATGCGGGCGCGTTGCAG
>DATLNO010000099.1:0-3695 GCA_035536715.1 Solirubrobacteraceae bacterium | reverse complement strand
TAGTCAGCCATCGACGCGGCTGGAAGTCGTAGCACGAGCTGGTACACCTTCCCGAGAAGCTAACGCGATGGCCGGTTTGCCTGAAAGCGACACTGCTGCTTCTGCCTCGGAGGAGCAGTCGCCGTCGAGCCGCCGTTCGGTGCCGCTTCTCGTCCAACGCGACAGCGACGCCAGCGAGCCGCTTCACGTGAACGGCGGCCTCGGTCTCGCGACGGATCGGGCCTCCCTCTCGAGGGAGATGACGAGGGCCGCGGGGCCGGTTAGGTTCGCGCCGTGAGGAGCAGCATCCGCCGCGCGAAGAACTGGAGCCGCTTGCATCCGCAGGGCGCGGACATGCTGCTCACCGCGGCGCTGTCGATCCTGGCGCTGGTGTCGTCGTCGACTTCGCCGAAGCGGCCGGACCGCCCGGCTTCGACCTCCCGACGCTGCCCCAGGAGGTGCTCGGCCTGGTCCTCACGCTGGGGCCGCTGGCGTTCCGTCGTCGGGCGCCGATCGCCGCGGTGCTGACCTGCGCCGGCGGCTTCGTCGTCTCGCGCACGCTCCTCGACGCGCAGGAGGCGTCCGTCGTCGGGGTCGGCATTTCGATCGCCATCTACAGCGCGGCGGCGTACGGCCGTCCTCCGTGGCGCAACTGGGCTTGTGGTGTGGCGGGGGTGGCGGTGCTCGCCGAGCTGTGGCGCGAGCTTGCGACCCTCGCCCCCGACGACCAGACGAACATGGTCGTCGTTGAGACCTTCGCCCTGCTCTTCTACGCAGCGCTGATCGTCGCGATCCGCCGGCGCCCGGCGCCCGGTGGCGGGCTATCGGCGGCGGCACGCTCGACGGGTGGCTCGTGACCGACGTCGATCCCGCACCGGAGTACCTCGGCGCGCTCAGCCTGCGGCGACCACCCGCGCGTCTACACCGCCGGAGGTTCGATTGGGCTTCCATGGTTGCGTGAGCCGCAGCGCGCTGAGGATCGCGCGGGTGGCCGGCGATCGGTTGAGGGTGATGAAGTGGATGCCCGGGGCCCCGGCGGCAATCAGCTCGGAGCACTGCAGCGTCGCGTACGAGACGCCGAGGTCGGCCACGGCCTCGTCGTCGCCCCGGCGGCGATCGAGCTCACGCACGAGGCCGTCGGGAAGGTGCGCGGCGGACAGCTCGGTCATCCGCTTGATGCCGTCGCTCGAGAGGATCGGCATGACGCCGGGGACGATGGGCACGTCGATGCCAGCGGCGCGGGCGCGATCGACGAAGTCGAAGTAGAACGCGTTGTCGAAGAACATCTGCGTGATGAGGAACTGCACGCCCGCGTCGACCTTCGCCTTGAGGTGGCGCAGATCGTCCTCGGGCGAGACCGCGTGGATGTGCGTCTCCGGGAAGGCAGCGCCGCCGATCGCGAAGCCGTAGTTGGCGGCGAGCATCGCGACCAGCTCGCACGAGTACTCGAGCCCGCCCTCGGTCTTCGTCCACCGGGTCTCGCCACGGGGAGGATCCCCGCGGAGCGCGAGCACGTTCTCGATCCCCGCGTCCCGCATCTCGTCGAGCGTTCGGCGCAGGTCGTCGACGGTCGCGTTGACGCAGGTGAGGTGGGCCATCGCGTCGAGGCCGAACTCGCGCTGGATCCGCTTGACGATCTCAATCGTCTTCTCGCGGGTCGAACCGCCCGCGCCGTAGGTCACGGACACGAAGCTCGGCTCGAGCGGCGCAAGCTCCGACAGAGCCCTGAGCAGGTTGGCCTCTCCCTCGGGCGTCTTCGGCGGGAAGAACTCGAAGGAGAAGACCGGCTCGGTGGCGGCGGCGTACGTCTCGTCGATCCGGGTCACGGCGCGTAGCGTACGAGGCGCCGGGCGAGCATGCTGAGTGTTCCCTCAGCCAGGGGGCCGCAGGTCTGGGATTGCTGCTGGTGGCATCGGGCGCGCCCGGGGGCTCGTTGACCGCGGGCGGGCTGGCAGCCGGCGGCTTTGCCGCCGGTGCCGCCGCCGCGCGCCCGCTCCAGGGCCGCTGGTCCGATCGCTACGGAGCACGGCCGGTCGTGCTCCTGAGCGGCGTCGCGCACGGGCTGATCCTCACCGCCATCGCCGTGGCGGCGCTCACGGCATCGCCATGCAGCAGAACGACGAGACCGGCAGCCCGGTCACCTGGGGCGAGCACGTCACAGACGAGCAGTACGGCGCGGCGCCCAGCAGCACGAGCTGAGCCACGCGCACACGAGAGCTCCGCGGACCATGTTTCATGGGCAGCAGGGTGACCAGCGGCTGGTTGGCCCCCTGGCCCACGCCTCACGCCGGCCGGGCAGGTTCGCGAACCACGCGACCGCCGTCGCGTAAGACGCCTAGCTCGTGAAGCGCGCGTCCTCGTCGGCGTTCTCTCAGATGCTGCGGGCCGAGCCCGATTCGGGCAGTACGTCTCGAGGCCAGCCCGAGATAGCTACGCCAGCCTGCCTCTCACTGTCGCGTTCCATGCATTGGGGCAGCGCGGCGTCCAGACCGGCAAAGTTTCCCCTTCCGCGTGGGAGCGGCGCTCGGTCGGTGATGCAGCGCGCCACTTGCCGCGCATGGGGCGCTCTCATCGCGGGTCGCGCGCGGATGTCACCACGTGAATGTGCGCGCGCGTCGGCTGGGGCCACGAGAATGGCACCTTGGTCGCTTATATAGGGACCCAGGTGCCACGCGCGAGACCTGCCCGCGCGCCTGCGCGGAACCGGACCCGCGACGCGTATGCAGCCCGAAGGCGCGACCAGCAGAGCACCCTTTCGCTTGTCAGGAGCGTTCTGATCCGGCGATCGCAGAGCGCCCCTCGTCGGACGGCGCGACACTCCGCGCGTCGACCGCGTTGCCCCGTCGTCGCGGTGGTCTTGACCTGGCATGAGCAGCATGCGCTACCACCAGCGATAGCGCTGGCTGCTTATGCTGGGACGAGGCATCGACGCCCGAACACGCCTCGGCATGCGGTCCGGCGTGCCGAGTGTGCCGGCGGGGCGAGAGGCCTCGGTGCGACCGGGGTCCGCCGAGAAGCTCACCATTCATTGTTTTTCGCCACACCGCCAACGCATGGCGAGCGGGCGTGCCGATCGGCGGGGCACCGACCCCTCACACCGCCGGCAGCAGCAGCTGCTCGATCGCGTCGGCGCGCATCGGCTCCGAGCAGCGGATGACGACGCCCATGAGCCACGGGTCCTCGTCGGCGGTGTCGTAGCGCTCGTTCATGTGCGTGACGAAACCGCGGATCGACTGCTCCTTGACGACGCCGATGACGCCGCCGCGCGGGCCGGTCATGCCGACGTCGGTGATGTAGGCCGTGCCGCCCGGGAGCACGCGGGCGTCGGCCGTCGGGACGTGCGTGTGGGTGCCGACGACCGCGCTCACGCGACCGTCGAGGTACCAGCCGAGCGCGACCTTCTCGCTCGTCGCCTCGGCGTGGAAGTCGACGAGCACGTGGTCGACGCGGCCGCCCATCTCGCCGAGCGCCGCGTCGACGGAGGTGAACGCAGGATGCCCGGCGCGCAGGAAGAGGTTGCCGCTGAGGTTCACGACGCCGAGCCGCACGCCGTCGCGCTCGACGACGCAGACGCCGTGGCCGGGCTGGTTTCGCAGGTAGTTGTACGGGCGCAGGATCTCGTCGCGCGAGTCGAGATACTGATAGACCTCGCGGCGGTGGAAGGCGTGGTTTCCGAGCGTGATGGCGTCGACGCCGGCGCGAAGCAACTCGTTGGC
>DATLNO010000098.1:0-2656 GCA_035536715.1 Solirubrobacteraceae bacterium | reverse complement strand
TTCGGGGCGGGGCGATGGATCGGCCAGCGCTCGTCGTAGTCGACGTCACCGACCTCGTCAATCGGCTCACCGAGTACGTTCATGATCCGGCCGAGCACGCCCCTGCCGACCGGGACCGTGATCGGGCCGCCGGTGTCGGTGACCTCCTGGCCGCGCGACAGGCCGTCGGTGGAGTCCATCGCGACGCAGCGCACGCGGTCGTCGCCGAGGTGCTGCTGGACCTCGAGCGTCAGCAGGTCGTCTCCGCGCATCACGGTGACCGCGTTGTAGATCTCCGGCAGCTCGCCGCTGGGGAACGTCGCCTCGACGACGACGCCCTGGATCTCCTCGATCCGGCCGGTGGCGGTCTCTGTGGTCTCTTCGGTCTCTTCGGTCTCTTCGGTCTCTGTGTCTGTGTCTGTGTCTGCGGCCATCGTTCTCCTAGGTCAGACTCTCGGCGCCAGCGACGACTTCCATGATCTCCTGCGTGATCTCGGCCTGGCGGGCACGGTTCATTTCAAGGGTGAGGTCTTCGATGAGCTCGCCCGCGTTCTCGGAGGCGTTGCGCATCGCGGTCATGCGGGCGCCGTGCTCCGACGCCGTCGACTCCAGCAGCGCGCGGTAGACCGAGATCTCGACGTAGTCGGGGACGAGGCGGGCGAGGATCTCCTTGGCGTCGGGTTCGTACTCGACGAGCGCGTGATGGGCGCCGGTACGGTGGCCCTCCTCTTCCTCGTCCTCATCCTCGGCGCCCTCGAGAATCGTCGCCTGCTGCAGCGGTAGGAGCGTCTCGCGACGCACCTCCTGGGTCAGCGGCGAGATGTAGCCGTTGTAGAAGATCTCCACGCGGTCGGCCTTGCCGTCGACGTACGCCGCGATGAGGTCCTCGGCGATCGACCGTGCATCGGCGTAGGCGGGGCGGTCGGTGAAGCCCACGTAGCGGCCCACCGGGTCCTTGCCACGGAACGTCAGCGTCGAGACCCCGCGCCGCCCCACGGCGCTGTAGAGCGTGCTGCGCCCGTCGCTCTCGTACTCGCGACCGGCCCGCAGCGCGGCGCGCACGATCTGCGAGTTGAACGCGCCGGCCAGGCCGCGGTCGCCGGTGATCAGCAGCAGCGCGATCGCGTCCTCGCTGTCGTGCTCCTTGAGGATTGGCAGGTTCGAGATCTCGGAGCTGCCCGCGGCCTCGGCGGCGTTGCGCGTCATGCGCCGAATCGCGCCCGCGTACGGGCGCAGCGCGGCGATGCGCTGCTCGGCGCGGCGCAGGCGAGCCGCCGCGACCATCTCCATGGCACGGGTGATCTTCTGGATGTTCTTGACCGACCCGATGCGGGCCTTGACGTCGCGCTGGGTCGCGCTCATCGCGAGGGCTCACCAACGGATGCGAAGCCGGCTGTTGTCGAGCAATGGCTCGTTGTCACGCTGGTGCCGCCTCCTTCTCGGGCTCATCGGCGGTTTCGTCGTCGCCGTCGTCGTCGTCGTCGTCGTCGGTCTTGGACTCGGCCTTGTCGTCGGAATCGGCCTTGTCGTCGGAATCCGAGTCGACCGGGACACCGTCCTCGTCGATGTCCTCGCCGAAGTCCTTCGTGAAGTCCTCGACGGCGCTGTGGACGGCCTCGACGACGTCGTCGTCCCACGAGCCGTCGGCGATCTTCTCCAGCGTGTCGGCCTCCTCGGCGCGCATGCGGTCGACGAGATCCTGGTGGAACTCGGGGACGCGGTCGACCGAGATGCGATCGAGGAAGCCGTTCGTCGCCGCGTAGATGACGACGACCTGCTCCTCGACGGCCATCGGCGAGCGCTCGTTCTGGTTGAGCGTCTTGACGAGCCGCTCACCGCGGGCCAGCGTCGCCTGCGTGTCGGCGTCGAGGTCGGAGCCGAACTGCGCGAAGGCCTCGAGGTCGCGGTACTGCGACAGCTCGAGCTTCAGCCGCCCGGCGACCTTCTTCATCGGCTTGATCTGCGCGTTGCCGCCCACGCGGCTGACCGAGATGCCGACGTTGATCGCCGGCCGCACGCCCGAGAAGAACAGCTTCGGCTCGAGGAAGATCTGGCCGTCGGTGATCGAGATGACGTTCGTCGGGATGTAGGCCGACACGTCGCCGGCCTGCGTCTCGATGATCGGCAGCGCGGTCATCGAGCCGCCGCCGAGATCGTCGTTGAGCTTGACCGCGCGCTCGAGCAGGCGGCTGTGCAGGTAGAAGACGTCGCCCGGGTAGGCCTCACGGCCCGGCGGGCGGCGCAGCAGCAGCGACATCTGGCGGTAGGCGAACGCGTGCTTGGTGAGGTCGTCGTAGACGCACAGCGCGGCCTTGCCGTCGTAGAGGAAGTGCTCGGCCATCGCGGCGCCCGCGTACGGCGCGAGGAACTTCACCGGGGCGGCCTCGTCCGCGCCGGCGGCGACGATGATCGTGTTCTCCATCGCGCCCGCGTCCGAGAGGGTCTCGGCAAGCGCGACAACGGTCGCCATGCGCTGACCGATGGCGACGTAGACGGAGATGACGCCGCTCTTGCGGTTGTTGATGATCGTGTCGACCGCGATCGTCGTCTTGCCGGTCTGGCGGTCGCCGATGATCAGCTCGCGCTGGCCGCGGCCGATCGGGATCATCGCGTCGATCGCCTTGATGCCGGTCTGCAGCGGCTCGATGACCGGCTGGCGCTGCACGACGCCGGGCGC
>DATLNO010000097.1:0-18855 GCA_035536715.1 Solirubrobacteraceae bacterium | reverse complement strand
CGCACGACTTCGACATGCAGAAGAAGCGCCCCTGGGGCGACGCCGTCGTCACGGGCCACGGCACCGTCGACGGGCGCCGCGTCTGCGTGTTCTCACAGGATTTCAGCGTCTTCGGCGGCTCGCTCGGCGAGGTCATGTCGGAGAAGATCTGCAAGGTCATGGACCTGGCCGCGAAGATCGGCTGCCCGGTCGTCGGCATCAATGACTCGGGTGGCGCGCGGATCCAGGAGGGCGTCGTCTCGCTGGGCGGCTACGGCGAGGTCTTCATGCGCAACGTCAACTGCTCGGGCGTCATCCCGCAGATCAGCCTGATCATGGGTCCCTGCGCGGGCGGCGCGGTCTACTCACCGGCGATCACCGACTTCGTCTACATGGTCAGGCGCACCTCGCACATGTTCATCACGGGGCCCGACGTGATCCGCACGGTGACGGGCGAGAACGTCGAGTTCGAGGAGCTCGGCGGCGCCGACACGCACAGCGAGAAGTCGGGCGTCGCGCACTTCGCCTGCGAGGACGAGGACGCCTGCCTGCAGGACGCGCGCTACCTGCTGAGCTTTCTGCCGTCCAACAACCTCGAGCCGACGCCACGCGTCCTACCGACCGACGACCCGCTGCGGATGGAGCCGGAGCTCGACGAGATCGTCCCGGCGAACCCGAACAAGCCCTACGACGCGCGCCTGGCGGTGCGGATGATCGTCGACGACGGCGAGTTCTACGAGGTCCACGAGCGGTATGCGACGAACATCGCCTGCGGCTTCGCGCGCCTGGATGGGAACGCCGTCGGGATCGTCGCAAACCAGCCGGCGAGCATGGCCGGCGTGCTCGACATCGACGCGAGCGTCAAGGCGGCGCGCTTCGTGCGCACGTGCGATGCGTTCAACATCCCGCTGATCGCGTTCTGCGACGTGCCCGGCTTCCTCCCTGGCACCGACCAGGAGTGGAACGGGATCATCCGCCACGGGGCGAAGCTGCTGTACGCATTCGCCGAGGCGACCGTCCCGAAGATCACGGTCATCACGCGCAAGGCCTACGGCGGCGCGTACGTGGTGATGGCGTCCAAGCACATCGGCGCCGACGTCAACCTCGCGTGGCCGACGGCCGAGGTCGCCGTGATGGGCCCCGAGGGCGCGGTCAACATCATCTACCGGCGCGACCTCGCCGGCTCGCCGACCCCCGAGGCGCGCCGCGAGCGTCTGATGGACGACTACCGCGCCCGCTTCGCCAACCCGTACTCGGCCGGCGAGCGCGGCTACGTCGACGACGTGATCGTCCCCCACGAAACGCGGCCGAAGCTCATCGCCGCACTCGAGGCCCTGCAGACCAAGCGCGTCGAGCGCCCCAAGCGCAAGCACGGCAACATCCCGCTGTGAGAAGGGGGGCACTGGCGCTGGTCGTCGGCGCCGGCGCCGTCCTGCGCTTCGCGACGCTCGACGCGCAGAGCCTCTGGTACGACGAGGCGGTCACCGCGCGGCTGTTGCGCCTGGACCTCGGCGCGATGCTGCGGGCGATCCCCGACAGCGAGTCCACGCCGCCGCTCTACTACGTCCTCGCGTGGCTGTGGACGCACGTCTTCGGCACCGGCGAGGTCGGCCTGCGCTCCTTCTCCGCGCTGCTCGGGACGACGACGATCGTCGTCGTGTGGGCCATCGGCCGGCGCCTCGGGGGCGACCGCGCCGCGCTCGCGGCGGCCGCGCTCGCGGCCGTCAACCCGATGCTCGTGTGGTTCAGCCAGGAGGCCCGCGCCTACGCGCTGCTGGGGCTGCTCGGCGCGCTGTCGACGCTGCTGTGGCTGCGCGCGCTGGAATCGGATTTCGGCCTCCGGTCGTCGGCAACGTGTCACGCCGGTTCACGGCAAACCTTGCAGCCGCCGACCTACGGACGACGTCACACGCGCCGCACGTGCCTCCTCACCTGGGGCGCCGTCGCTGCGCTCGCGCTCGCGACGCATTACTACGCGGCCTTCCTCGTCGCGCCGCAGGCGCTCTGGTTGCTGCTGCGCGTGCACGGCCGGCGCGAGCGCGCCGAGTTGCTGGCGCTTCCCGCCGTCGCCGCGGCCGTGCTGGCGCCGCTGGCGTTCGGCCAGCGCGAGAACGACACCGCCGGGTTCATCACCGGCAGCGAGCTGCTGACCCGGCTCGCACAGCTGCCCAAGCAGTTTCTCGTCGGCTACGACGCGCCGCTGGAGCCACTGCTGGTCGCGGTGACCGCGATCGCAGTGCTGGCCGGCATCGGCGGGCTCGCCGCGATGCTGAGCGGCCGGATCGCCGCGCCCGAGGGGCAGCGCAGCGAGGGCGCTCGCCTCGCCGCGCTCGCCGCCGCCGCCCTTGCGCTGCCGGTGCTTGCCGCGCTCGCCGGTGAGGATCATCTCATCACGCGCAACGTCCTGTTCGTCCTGCCGCTCGCCTGTGCGCTCGTGGGGGCCGGCCTGGCCGCAGGAATGCGTGCCGCGCCGGGGCGAGTGGGCTGCATTCTCGCGCTCTGCGCGGCGTCGGCCGCCGGGATCGTGACCGTCATCGGCGTCGCCGGCAGTGCCAAGCTGCAGCGCGACGACTGGCGTGCCGCCGTCCACGCGCTCGGTCCGATCCGCGAGCCGCGCCTGCTCGTCGCCACCCCGGCATCCGCGCTGGAGACGCTGCGCTACTACCTGCCTGGCCTCACGACGGCGCCGCCCCCGACGATCACGACGGCGGAGATCGATTACATCGCACTTCCGGTGCGCCTGCCCGGCGAGCGTCCCGCTCCGCCGCGTCCACAGAATCCGCCCGCGCCGGTGGCGGGGTACACGCTTGCCGGTCGCACCGACGGCGAGACGTACACCGTCCTGCGCTGGCGGGGACCGGCGCCCGCGCCTGCCCCCACCACACCGGTGCCGGGGCTCGACGGTGAGCCGGCCGTCCTGCTCAGCGTCGCGCCCGGCTGAACGCGCACGCGGGCAGGTCCGCCGCCCGACTCGCGGGTCAATGTTGACGCCCCCGTCAAGTTGGCGCTACCCTTCGCGCCCATGTCTCCAGCGGCGACCGAAACCCACGACTACGACTGGCTCGTCGTGGGATCGGGCTTCGGCGGCAGCGTCGCCGCGCATCGCCTGACGGAGAAGGGCTATCGCGTCGCGGTCCTCGAGTCCGGCAAGCGCTACGCCGACCACGAGTTCCCGAAGTCGACCTGGGACATCCGGCGCTACTTCTTCGCCCCGCGCATGGGGCTGCACGGCATTTTCCGCCTGTCGCTGTTCAAGGACGTGTCGGTCGTCAGCGGCGCGGGCGTCGGGGGCGGCAGCCTCGGCTACGCGAACACCTTGTACCGCGCTCGCCCGCGTTTCTACGAGGACGGGCAGTGGGCCGGCCTCGAGGAAGACTGGCACGCCGCGCTCGGGCCGCACTTCGACGAGGCCGAGCGGATGCTCGGCGTGACGACCGTCGCCAGCGACGATCCGGCCGACGAGCTGCTGCGCGAGTACGGCCGCGAGATCGGGGCCGACCAGACGTACGCCAAGACGAACGTCGGCGTGTTCTTCGGCGCGCCCGGCGAGACCGTCGCCGACCCGTACTTCAACGGCGCCGGGCCCGCCCGCACGGGCTGCATCGCCTGCGGGCGCTGCATGGTCGGCTGCCCCGTCGGCGCGAAGAACACGCTGCCCAAGAACTACCTCTGGCTCGCCGAGCATGCCGGCTGCCGCATCATCGCCGAGCGCGAGGTCGTCGACGTGCGCCCGCTGAACGGCACCGACGGCGCCGACGGCTACGCGGTCACGACCGAGTGCACCGGCGCCTGGCTGCGCAAGGACCGCCGCACGATCACGACGCAGAACGTCGTCCTCTCGGCCGGGCCGCTGGGCACGAACAAGCTGCTGCAGCGCTGCAAGCACAACGGTTCGCTGCCGAAGGTCTCCGACCGCCTCGGCGAGCTCGTGCGCACCAACAGCGAGGCGATCCTCGCCGTCACGGCACCCGACGACAGCATCGACTTCACGAAGCGCGTCGCGATCTCCGGTTCGATCTTCCCGGACGAGAACACGCACATCGAAACGGTCAGCTACGGCCACGCCGGCGACTCGATGAGCCTGCTGCACACGCTTCTGATCGGCGACGGCACGAAGCTGACCCGGCCGCTGAAGTTCCTCCTCGCGATCGTGCGCCATCCTGTGCGCTTCGCCAAGCTCTTCGACCCGCGCGGCTGGTCGCGGCGCACGATCATCCTGCTCGTCATGCAGACGCTCGACAACGCCATCGCGCTGGAGCCGCGGCCGGGCCGCCGTGGCACGATGCGCCTGCAGACCGCCCAGGACCCCGAGAAGCCCAACCCGACGTTCATCCCGATCGCCAACCACGCGGCCGAGTGGATGGCCAAGCGGATCGGCGGTGTGGCGCAGAGCTCGACGATGGAGGCGCTCTTCGCCATCCCGACCACCGCCCACGTCCTCGGCGGCGTGGTCATCGCGCGCTCGCCCGAGGAGGGCGTCGTCGACGCCCGCCACCGCGTGTTCGGTTACGAGAACCTGCTCGTCTGCGACGGCTCGGTGGTGCCGGCCAACGTCGGCGTCAACCCGAGCCTCACCATCACCGCGCTCGCGGAGCGCGCGATGAGCTTCGTCCCGGCCGCCGACAGCGCGCCGGCCGACGTGGCACAGACCGTCGTGGCCGCGTAGAGGGGCCACCCCGCGTTTAGGCTCCAGGGGAATGGCAACCGCGGATCCCCCGAACGCCGACGCCGGAGCCGAGCCCAAGGCCGCCCTTCGCAAGCCCGTGTTCGTCATGCGGCTCGAGGCCCAGCGCGAGCGCCACCGCCGGCGGCCGTTCTATGTCCGGGTCGCGTACATCCTCGTCGGGTTCACGCTGCTGCTCGGCGGCGTCGGGATGCTTCTGCTGCCCGGGCCGGCGTTCGTCGTGATCCCGATCGGTCTTGCGATCCTGTCGCTCGAGTTCTCCTGGGCGGAGGGACTGCTCGATCGCGCGCTGGAGCAGGGCGAGATCGCCCGCCGGAGGGCCGCCGCCACGACGAAGACGCAGCGCATCCTGACCGCGATCACAGGCGTGCTGGCCGCCGCCGCGTTCACCGCCTGCGCGATCCTCTACGACATCCCGCTGCTTCCGGTCTAGCGGACGTTGGAGTTGGGGCGTTCCGCGCGCGGCGCATGCGTGCGTCCCAGGAGCGCCGGACGGCATCGATGAGGGATGGTCCAACCCGCCCGGTTGCCGCGAGACCGGAGCTGTTGCGCCGGCGCCCATCCACCAGCGACGCCCCACGCGGCGCGCCACAGCCGGAACCGCCGCGAGCTACAGCGAGACGCTGCCGGCCCGCACCTCGCCCGCCCGGGCGGCGCGCAACGCCGCCGCAGCGACCGCGAGGTCCTGAATCGCCAGGCCGGTCGAGTCGAAGAGCGTCGTGGCATCGGGGCCGCTGCGGCCGGGCGCCGCGCCGGCGAGCACCGCGCCGAGCGTCGTGACCTGATCGCGCGTGACAATCCCGGCCTCGACGGCGCCGGTCAGCTCGCCACCATGCGAGGCCTGCGCCCAGTCGTCGCAGAACAGCTCGCAGGCGACAACCGCCTCAACGCTCGCCTCGGCCTTGCCGCTGCCGTCAGCGCCGAGCATGTTCAGCAGCTGGCCCGCGCGCAGGTCGTCGCGGGTCACCACGACCTCGGCGCCAGGGGTCACGCAGCAGACGACGTCGCAGGCAAGCGCCGACTTCAAATCTCCGACCTGCCAACCGCCGAGCTCCGCCGCGAGCGCCGCGGCAGCGGCCGTGCGCGGGTCGAAGCAGACACCGTCGTCGTAGCCGGCGGCGGCGAGGCACCGCGCGGTCCAGGCCCCGTGCAGGCCGCAGCCGACGATCCCGACGGTGCCCAGACCGCGCCCGCCCGCCCGAGCGAGCGCCTGCGTCGCGACGGCAGCGACCGCGCCCGTCCGCAGCGCCGTCACGGCGCGGGCGTCGAGGATCGCCAGCGGCACCCCCGTGCGCGCGTCGGACAGGCAGACGACGCCGCTGACGGTCGGCAGCCCCTGCTCGGGGTTGCCGGGAAAGGACGTGATCCACTTCAGCAGCGCGAGGTCGCCGCCGCGCGCGGGCATCGCGCGAAAGTCGCCGTAGGGCGGGCTTTGCAGGTAGACCTTCGCCGGCATCACCCAGTCGCCGCGGTGGTGGCGCAGAAAGGCCTCGCGGGTGGCCTCGATCGCGGCGCGCGGCGAGACCGCCGCCAGGACGGTGTCGTGATCCAGCACGGCAAGCTCGGGCACGGCGGGCAGGCTACCTGCGCGCGCTCCCGAAGCAATTCAGACCGCTGCTGCGGATTAATCCCAAATCCCTACCGGTTTTGACGTGTATCATGTCGCCCTCGCCCTGCACGCCACCACGGAGCACTGAGACCCTTCCATGGAGCCCACCACCGTCAGCGGTCGCCGCGGGACGCTCGAGAACCCCGAGGTTCGCGAGGACATCCCTGGCCACGTGATCCCGATCATCCAGCGCGAGTTCGACGACTTCGACACGGAGTCCACGAGCTACCTGCGCGGTGACATCGAGGAGACGGAGTTCATCAAGTTCCGCCTCAAGCAGGGCGTGTACGGCCAGCGCCAGCCCGACGTCCAGATGATCCGCGTCAAGCTGCCCTTCGGCGGCATCGCGCCCCACCAGATGGATGCCTTCGCCGACGTGATCGAGAGGTACGTGCCGCTGAACAAGGGGCACATCACGACGCGCCAGAACATCCAGCTGCACCACGTCCCGCTGCCGGCCGCCGCCAAGGCGATCCGCGAGCTGTCGGACGCCGGCCTGTCCTCGCGCGAGGGCTGCGGCAACACCGTGCGCAACGTGACCGGCGACCCCTGGGCCGGCATCGCCGAGGACGAGCTCTTCGATCTCACGCCCTACGCGGGCGCCTACGTGCGCTACTTCGTGCGCCACCCGACGACGCAGATGATGCCGCGCAAGATCAAGACGGCGTTCGACGGCTCGCCCGCGGACCGCTCGCTGACCGGCATCCACGACATCGCCTACCTCGCCCGCGAGCGCGACGGCGTGCGCGGCGTCGAGATGCGCGTCGGCGGCGGCACCTCGATCATGCCGCGCGTGGCACCGACGCTCTACGACTTCGTCGGGCTCGACGACGGCGAGTACCTGAAGATCGCCGAGGCCTGCTTCCGGATCTTCGATCGCCAGGAGTTCCTGCGCGTCAACCGCGCCCGGGCGCGCATCAAGGTCCTCGTCGACAAGATCGGCATCGACGCGTTCCGCGACATGGTCGAGGAGGAGCTGCAGGGCGACTGGGTCGACGAGCGCGACTTCTCGATCGATGCGATCACCTGGCAGGACGACGAGGAGGCCTCCGCGCCGGCCGTGCCGGACACCTACGCCTCGCCGAACGGAAACGTGACGGCGTTCGAGCAGTTCGTCGCCGACAACGTGCAGCCCCAGCGCCAGCAGGGCTTCAGCTCCGTCCACGTCAAGGTGACGCGCGGCGATCTGACGCCGGAGCAGTTCCGCGCGATCGCGAGCATCATGCGCCGCTACTGCGGCGGCTACATGCGGATGACCGTGCACCAGAACTTCGTGCTGCGCTGGGTTCGCGACGAGACGCTGTACGAGGTCTGGCAAGCGCTTCTCGCGCTCGACCTCGCCGGCGTCGGGCCGGACAAGATCACCGACGTCGTCTCGTGCCCGGGCACCGACTCCTGCAAGCTCGGCATCACCTCGTCGATGGGCCTCAACGCCGCCGTTCAGCAGCGCGTCGAGGAGATGAACATCACCGATCCGCTGACACGGGCGATCCACATCAAGATGAGCGGCTGCCCGAACGGCTGCAGCCAGCACCACATCGCGAACATCGGCTTCTACGGCGCCTCGATCAAGGTCGGCTCGCACACCGTCCCGGCCTACGTCGCGCACATCGCGGGCAACTTCGACGGCGGCGAGATCATCTACGGCCAGCGCCTGAAGGTGCGCCTGGCGGCCAAGCGCGTGCCCGAGGCGATCGAGCGCTGGTTGCGCCTCTACGAGACCGAGCGCGATGAGGGCGAGGTCTTCAACGCCTTCGCGGGGCGCGTCGGCACAAAGGCCTTCGAGGACAGGGTTCGCGATCTGGCGATGCCGATCGAGTTCAGCCTCGAGACGATGACGACGTTCATCGACTGGACGAAGGACGTGCCGTTCGCCGTCGAGCGTGGCGAGGGCGAGTGCGCGGTCTGAGCACACCCGCGGCGTCTGCGACGGAGACGCTGCGTCAAGCGGCCGCTCATGAGCGGCTCGTCTTCCTGTGCTCGTTCCAGAAGGAGGAGTCGGTGATCCTCGACGAGTTGCTCGCGATCGCGCCGCACGTCCGCGTCGTGACGATCGACACCGGCGTGCTCTTCGAGGAGACGCTCGCGACGTGGCGCGCCTTCGAGGAGCGCTTCGCCGTGAAGATCGCGGTCGAGGAGGCCTTCGGCACGCCGCCATGGACCGGGCCTGAGCACTGCTGCGGCACGCAGAAGGTCGCTGCGCTGAACCGCGCGCTCGCGAACACCGACGCCTGGATCACGGGCCTGCGTCGCGAGCAGGGACCATCGCGAGCAGACACGCAGCTCGTCGAGGTCGACGCCAAGCGCGGCGACATCGCGAAGTACAACCCGCTCGCGCTGTGGACCGAGCGCGACCTGTGGACGCGCATCAACGAGCGCGACCTGCCCTACCACCCGCTGCACGACCAGGGCTACGAGTCGATCGGCTGCGCCCCGTGCACGCTCCCTGGCGGCGGGCGCGAGGGTCGCTGGGCCGGCCTGGACAAGACCGAGTGCGGGCTGCACGTCTAGTGGATCCGCTCGTCATCGCATTCGGCCTCGGCGTGGGCATGCTGATCGGCTTGACCGGCATCGGCGGCGGCTCGCTCATGACGCCGCTGCTCGTGCTGTTCGCCGGCGTCCCGCCGGTCGTCGCGATCGGGACCGACCTCGCCTACGGCGCGGTGACGAAGACGCTCGGCGGCTGGCGCCACTGGCTCAAGGGCACCGTCGACCTCGGCGTCTCGCTGTGGCTCGCCGTCGGCAGCATCCCGGGCGCGCTCGTCGGCGTCTGGCTGCTGGATGTGCTGCACACGACGTACGGCAAGAGCTTCGAGCCGACGCTGCTGGTCTCGATCGCGGTCGCGCTGATCATCGTCGCGATGACGATCCTCGGGCGCGCACTGTTCATGCCCAAGCTCGTCGCGCGTGAGCGCCACACGGTGCAACAGACGACGCGCACGAAGGTCACCGCGGTGCTGATCGGTCTCGTGCTCGGGCTCATCCTCGGCGTCACGTCGGTCGGCAGCGGCGCGCTCATCGGCCTCGCGCTGATCCTCGTCTTCCAGTTGACGCCGCACCGCGTCGTCGGGACCGACGTCTTCCATGCCGCCATCCTGCTGTGGGCCGCGGGCCTGGCGCACTGGGTCAGCGGCAACGTCGACTTCCTGCTCATGGGAACGATCCTGATCGGCTCGCTGCCGGGCGTCGTGATCGGCACGCATCTCATCGGCTACGTGTCGGCGAACGCGCTGCGGCCGGTGCTGGGCTGCGTCCTGCTGGCGTCGGCACTGGGCATCATGACGAAGGCCGGC
This sequence comes from Solirubrobacteraceae bacterium, assembly GCA_035536715.1. Lineage (GTDB taxonomy): Bacteria > Actinomycetota > Thermoleophilia > Solirubrobacterales > Solirubrobacteraceae > CADCVQ01. The sequence goes on along the minus strand of DATLNO010000097.1, from coordinate 9,290 downwards.
ATCGGAGTGCCGCCGGCTGTGCTGATCGGAGTTCCACTGGCCGTCGGGCTCGGCGCGTTCGTGCTGCTGCGAACGCGCATCGCGCCACCACCACCGGAAGTCGAGGCGATGCCGGCATGACGACGCACCTGACCCACCTGCAGGCGCTCGAGTCCGAGGCGATCCACGTCATGCGCGAGGTGGCGGCCGAGCTCTCCAAGCCGGTGCTGCTGTTCAGCGGCGGCAAGGACTCGATCGTGTTGCTGCGTCTCGCCGAGAAGGCCTTCCGCCCGGGGCGCTTCCCGTTCCCGCTCATGCACGTCGACACGGGCCACAACTTCCCCGAGGTGATCGAGTTTCGCGATCGCCGCGTCGCCGAGCTCGGGGAGCGGTTGATCGTCGCGTCGGTGCAGGAGTCGATCGACAACGGTCGCGTCGCCGAAGAGACGGGGCCGCGGGCGTCACGCAACCGCCTGCAGACGACGACGCTGCTGGATGCGATCGAGGCGCATGGCTTCGACGCGGCGTTCGGCGGCGCGCGCCGCGACGAGGAGCGCGCCCGGGCCAAGGAGCGGATCTTCTCCTTCCGCGACGACTTCGGCGGCTGGGACCCGAAGAACCAGCGACCGGAGCTGTGGAACATCTACAACGGGCGCATCCGCCGCGGCGAGAGCGTTCGGGTGTTCCCGATCAGCAACTGGACCGAGCTCGACGTCTGGGAGTACCTCGCGGTCGAGCAGCTCGAGGTTCCGAGCATCTACTTCTCGCACGAGCGCGAGGTCTTTCAGCGCGACGGGATGCTCTACGCGATGTCCGAGCACGTCGAGTTGATCGACGGCGAGCGGCCGTTCACCGAGTCGGTGCGCTACCGCACGGTCGGTGACATGAGCTGCACGGGCGCGGTGCGCTCGACGGCTGCCGACCTGGGCACGGTCGTGGCGGAGATCGCGGCCACGCGCATCACCGAGCGCGGCGAGACGCGCGCCGACGACCGCGCGACCGAGGCCGCGATGGAAGACCGCAAGGTCGCCGGGTACTTCTAGTGGATCCGTCCGGACGCGTCCACTACTAGTCATGGCACTCGCGCAAGCCGACCTGCTTCGCCTGGCAACCGCCGGCTCGGTCGACGACGGCAAGTCGACGCTGATCGGGCGGCTCTTGTTTGACGCCAAGCAGGTCTTGACCGACCAGCTGCAGCACGTCGAGGAGGCCTCCAAGCGCCGCGGCGGCAACGGCGTCGTTGACCTGTCGCTGCTCGTCGACGGCCTGCGGGCCGAGCGCGAGCAGGGCATCACGATCGATGTCGCATACCGCTACTTCGCGACGGCGCGGCGCACGTTCATCATCGCCGACACCCCTGGCCACGTGCAGTACACGCGCAACATGGTCACCGGCGCGTCGACCGCCGACCTGTCCGTGATCCTCGTCGATGCCCGCAAGGGCGTGCTCGAGCAGTCCAAGCGCCACGCCTACATCTCCGCGCTGCTCGGGATCCCGCACCTCGTCGTTGCCGTCAACAAGATGGACCTCGTCGACTACGACGAGGAGATCTTCGACGCGATCGTGCGCGACTTCTCGGACTTCGCCCGCGGCCTGGGCGCACGCGACATCACGTACTTCCCGATCAGCGCCAAGCACGGCGACAACGTCGTCGACCGCTCGGACAACATGCCCTGGTACGGCGGCACGCCGCTGCTCGAGCACCTCGAGACCGTCAAGGTCGACGACGACCGCAACCTCGAGCAGGTCCGCTTCCCGGTGCAGTGGGTCATCCGCGACCCCGACACCGACTACCGCGGCTATGCGGGGCAGATCGCCGGGGGACTCCTGAAGACCGGCGACGAGGTGCTCGTACTGCCGTCCGAGAAGGTCACGCGGATCGCGAGGATCGACACATTCGACGGCCCGCTGGAGACGGCATGCGCTGGGATGTCCGTGACGCTGCTGCTCGAGGACGAGATCGACATCTCGCGCGGCGACATCATCTGCCACCCGGGCGACGCGCCGCAGCTCGCGCGCCAGTTCGAGGCCACCGTCTGCTGGATGACCGACGCCCCGCTGCGCGTCCGCGGGCGTTACGCGATCAAGCACGCGACGCACACCGCCCGGGTGATCGTCGACGAGATCATCGACCGCGTCGACGTCCACACGCTCACGCCGGACGCGGACGCAACGCAGCTCGAACTCAACGACATCGGCCGCGTGCGCCTGCGGACCTCCAAGCCGATGGCGTTTGACTCCTACGCTCAGAACCGCTCGACGGGCTCGTTCATCCTCATCGACGAGGCGACGAACGACACCGTCGGTGCTGGCATGATCCTCTGAGTGAACCGCCGGCCCAAGCTCGAGATCTTTGCGCCCGCCGCCTCCGCCGAGGAGGCCGCCGCGGTTGTCGCAGCGCTCGAGCGGTTCATGCGTGACACGGCACCGATCCCGGCTCCCGTGCCGCCGCCGGCACAGGGGGCGTCGGCCTGGGCGCGCGCAGCGTTGCTGGAGGCGACAGGTCATGCGGCCGGCGAGCCCGTGGCGTGGCAGCGGGGCCGCGGCGCGTAGGCCACACCCGCTCGCCGGCATCGGTCTCGCGCGACACCCGCCCTGTCGGCGCCTCGCGATCCGCCTGCGCTGTCAGCCGCCGTCGCGCTGGTCGCCGTCCTCGCCGGCAGCGCGCTCGCCACGGCGCCGGGCCCCAATGGGGAGATCGCGTTCCGGCGCTATCTCGGGCCTGATCGCACGCAGGGCACGATCTTCACCGTCGCTCCAGACGGAACCGGCGAGCGGCGGCTGACGACCCCGGCGGGCAAGGCCGAGGACGACTATCCCGACGTCGCGCCTGACGGCAGCTTCGTCGCCTTCCAGCGCTGCTCGCCGGCCTGCCGGATCCTCACCGTGCGCCCTGACGGGACCGGTTTGACGGTCGCCGCCGGCCAGTGTCCGCCCAACCAGGGCCCGGAGAGCTGATGAGAAACTCGCATTCACCGGGAAGAGCACCTACTCGGGCTCGACGGTGACCTTCAATCACGAGATTACGGGCTCGGAATGCAAGGACCGTGCCGGCAGGTACATCTTCAAGGTCACCGGCAGGACGCTGAAGCTCACGAGGATCAGCGACCCCTGCATCATCCGGCGAACCATCTTCTCGCACAGGCTCACCAAGATCGGCTGACGGCCCGCGTCCACGCCTTCGCAACGAATCCGCTCAAGGTATCCCCCGCGCGGCCGATGAGAACGGATGATGGACGCGTCCGACGAGCGCGGCGGAGCAGCCGTCGATGACCGGCTGTCTCCGGTCGGCCTGACTCGACTGCTGGGCAGCTACGGGGCAGGCCGCGCCTCGATCCTCGTCATCGCCTTCACCCTCGTGGCGGGCACGTGCCTCGCCCGCGTGCTTGCTCCGATCCCGCCCGTGACGATCGGGCTGGCCTGCATCATCGCCGTGACGCTCGTCGCGTCGGAGTTCGGCACGCGCGCCGGCCTGCGCTGCGCGGGCGGCGCGATCGCCCTGATCGGCGCGCTCGCAGCGCTGGGCTGGTCGGGCGAGTCCCTGACGACGGTCGCTGCCCGGGCCGCGGTCCTGCTCTTCCTCGCGCCCCTCGTCGGCCGCGCAGCCGAGCGCGCCGCCAACAGCCGGCGGCTGCTCGAGCAGGTGCTGGAGGCGACGACCGACTCGATCTACGTCAAGGACCTCGACGGGCGCTACCTGCTGCTCAACAGCTCGACCGCCCGCCTGATCGGCCGGCCGGCCACGGAGATCGTCGGGCGGGCGAACAGCGAGCTGCTGCCCGAGGTCGCCGCCGAGGTGGCGGCACACGACACCGCGGTGCTCGACAGCGAAGCGCCCGCGTCGTACGAGATCGCCGGGCGCTTCGGCGCCGAGCGCCACATCCTGTCGGTGACCAAGAGCCCGTTTCGCGACGCGGCTGGCAAAGCGATCGGATCGCTCGGCATCGCGCGCGACATCACCGCCCAGCGCCGCCTGCAAGCGGAGAGCACGCGCTTCTTCGAGCTCTCGGGCGACATGCTCTGCACCGTCGACTTCGACGGGCGGCTGCATCGCGTCAACGGCGAGTGGGAGAAGCGCCTGGGCTGGACCCCGGCCGAGCTGCTGGGCTCCTCGATCTTCGACTACACGCCGCCCGAGGACCATCCCGCGATGTCAGCCGCGACGCGCGCCGCGCGCGTGCCGGGCACGCCCGCAGGCCGCGTGGCCAACCGCTGGCGCGCGAAGGATGGCCTCTGGCACTGGATCGACTGGAGCCTGCGCACCGTCGACGAGGACCGCATGGTCTACGCATCGGGCCGCGACGTCACGCAGCAACTGCTCGCCGAGCGTGCGCTCGCCAGCAGCGAGGGCCGCTACCGCGCCCTGGTCAGCGGCCTGCCGGGCACAGCGGTCTTCCTCGTCGACGCCGGCCTGCACCTCGAGTTCGCCGCCGGCCAGGAGCTGCACGACGGCGCGATCGCCCCGGTGGCGCTGATCGGGCGGCACGTGAGCGCGATCCTCCCTGGAGCCGGCGCGGACGAGCTGGTGAGCGCCTGCGCCGCTGCGCTCGGCGGTCAGGAACGCAGCTACGACATCGTCTCCGCCGATCATGGCAGCGCCCTGTGGCTGCGGACGAGCCCGGTGCGCGACGGTGACGGCGGGCAGATCGTCGGGGTCATGCTGATCGCCCAGGACATCAGCGAGCGCGTCGGGCGCGAGCGCGAGATCGGCGAGGCCCAGGAGCGCTTCCGCCGCGCCTTCGAGGACGCGCCGATCGGCATGGCGGTCGCCGACCTCGACGGCCGCTTCCTGGAGGTCAACCAGGCGCTCTGCGCGATCACCGGCTATTGCGCTGACGAGCTCGCAGGCATGACGTTCTCCGCGATCACGCACCCCGACGACCTGCCGGCCGACTTCGATGTCATGCGCGCGCTCGTCGCCGGCGACGTCAGCTCGCAGGTCGACGAGAAGCGCTACCTGCGCTCGGACGGCACGATCGTCTGGGTCGCACGGACGGTCACGCTCGTGCGCGATGCCGACGGCGAGCCGCTGCACTTCCTCGACCAGATCCAGGACGTCACCGAGCGCAGGCGCTTCGAGGGCGAGCTGCGCCACCTCGCCGACCACGACCCGCTGACCGGGCTGTACAACAGGCGCCGCTTCGAGCAGGAGCTCGACCGCCACGTCGCCGAGGTCGCGCGCTACGGGGCACGCGGGGCGCTGCTGGTGCTCGACCTCGACCACTTCAAGTACGTCAACGACTCGCTCGGCCACCATGCGGGCGACGAGCTGATCCTGTCCGTCGCGGCACTGCTGCAGGACCGGCTTCGCGAGACCGACACGATTGCGCGGCTCGGCGGCGACGAGTTCGCCGTGCTGCTGCCCAACGCCGACGCGAGCGTGGCCAAGCACGTCGCGGACAAACTCGTGCAAGCGGTGCGCGACGAGGCGACGGTGATCGCCGGCGACCGGCGCAGGCGCGTCACGACGAGCGTCGGGATCGCGCCGTTCGGCCAGTCAGATCTCAACGGTGAGGAGCTGCTGATCGAGGCCGATCTCGCGATGTACGAGGCCAAGGAGGCGGGCCGCGACCAGAGCGCCATCGTCTCACCCCACGCGCAGCGCCCGCAGCGCATGCGCGATCGCGTCAGCTGGCTCGACCGGCTGCGCAGCGCGCTCGACGACGACCGCTTCGTCCTGCACGCCCAGCCGATCCGCGACCTGCGCACCGGCGAGATCGGCCAGCACGAGCTGCTGCTGCGCATGCTCGGCGACAACGACGAGCTCATCTTCCCCGCCGCCTTCCTGCCGCTCGCCGAGCGCTTCGGGCTGGCGCCCGAGATCGATCGCTGGGTGGTGGGCCAGGCGATCGAGCTGCTGTCGGGAGATCCGCAGGGCACGGTTGCGCTGGACATCAACCTGTCGGGCGCGTCGCTGAACGACAACGACCTGCTGCACCTCATCGAGTCGGAGGTCACCGGCTCGGGGATCGACCCGCAGCGCCTGACCTTCGAGATCACCGAGACCGCCGCCGTTGCCAACATCCCGCTCGCGCGCCGCTTCGCCGAGCGGCTGACCCAGCTCGGCTGCCGCTTCGCGCTCGACGACTTCGGCTCGGGCTTCGGCTCGTTCTACTACCTCAAGCACCTGCCCTTCGACTACCTGAAGATCGACGGCGAGTTCGTCTCGGGCTGTCTGGGCAACAAGACCGACCAGCTCGTCATCGAGGCCGTCGTGCGGATCGCCCGCGGGCTGGGCAAGGAGACCATCGCGGAGTTCGTCAGCGACCCCCAGCTCGAGGCCTTCGTGCGCTCGCAGGGCGTCGACCACGCCCAGGGCTTTCACGTCGGCCGGCCCGTGCCCGTGGCCCAGCTTGGGCTTGGCTGCGGCGTGACGCGCGTATCCTGAGAAGTCCCCCGCCGCAGCACCCAGCTGCTGCTCACGCATGTTCTCGAAAATTCTCATCGCCAACCGTGGCGAGATCGCGGTCCGAATCATCCGTGCGCTCGACGAGCTCGGCGTGGCGTCGGTGGCCGTGTACTCCGAGCTCGATCGCGAGGCCCCGCACGTCGCCCGGGCCGGTGAGGCCCATCTGCTCGGCGGCGCGGCGCCGGCCGAGAGCTATCTGAACGTCGAGCGGATCCTCGACGTCGCGCGCCGGTCAGGTGCCGAGGCCGTCCATCCCGGCTACGGCTTCCTGGCCGAGAACGCGCCGTTCGCCCGTGCCTGCGAGGAGGCCGGCATCGTCTTCATCGGCCCGCCCGCCAGCGCAATCGACGCGATGGGCTCCAAGACCCGCGCCCGCGAGCTCATGCAGGCCGCCGGCGTGCCGATCGTGCCGGGAACCGTCGAGGCGGTCACCGACCTCGCGGCAGCCGAGCGGATCGCCGTCGACGAGATCGGCTATCCGGTCGCCGTCAAGGCTGCGGGCGGCGGCGGCGGCAAGGGCTTTCGGGTGGCGCTTGCGCCCGAGGAGCTGAAGGAGGCGTTCGAAGGCGCCGCGCGCGAGGGCGAGAAGTTCTTCTCCGACGCGACCGTCTACCTCGAGCGCTACCTGCCCAACCCGCGCCACGTCGAGGTCCAGGTGCTCGCCGACGGGCACGGCAACACGATCCACCTCGGCGAGCGCGACTGCTCGATCCAGCGCCGCCACCAGAAGCTCATCGAGGAGTCGCCGGCGCCCGCGTGGGTCGTCGACGAGGCGATGCGCGAGCGGATCGGGGCGATCGCGGTCGAGGCGGCGCGGGCCGTCGACTACCGCGGCGCCGGGACTGTGGAGGGCCTTCTGGATGCGGACAGCAACGAGTACTTCTTCCTCGAGATGAACACCCGTGTGCAGGTCGAGCATTGCGTCACGGAGATGACGACCGGCATCGACATCGTCAAGGAAGGCATCCGCGTGGCGGCGGGCGAGCCGCTGTCGGTCGCCCAGGACGACGTCGTGCTGCGCGGCCACGCGATCGAGTGCCGCATCAACGCCGAGGACGCGTCGAAGAAGTTCGCCCCCGCGCCAGGGCGGATCGGCCGCTACGTCGAGCCCAGCGGCCCAGGCGTGCGCGTCGACTCGGGCGTGCGCGCGGGCAGCGAGATCTCGCCGTCGTATGACCCGATGGTCGCCAAGCTCATCGTCTGGGACGCCGACCGCGAGCAGGCGACCCGGCGCATGCTGCGCGCGCTCGCCGAGTACGAGATCGAAGGCCTCAAGACGCTGATCCCGTTTCATACGGCCCTGCTGCAGACCGAGCAGTGGGCCCGGGGGGAGACCTGCCGCGACCTGCTCGAGGACAAAGACTGGCTCAAGGCGCTGGCGTTCGAGACGGCTGCCCCGAAGGAGGCCGCCGACTCGGGCGCCGGAGGCGAGGAGACGATCGAGCAGAGCTACACCGTCGAGGTCTCAGGGCGCAGGTTCGACGTGCGCGTCATCGGGGCGCCTGCCGCGGCCGCGAACGACAACGGTGGCGCAGCATCGCCCGCATCGAAGCGGCCGACTCGCGCCGCGCGCGAGGCGACGGCACGCGACAACGGCCTCGGCGGCGATGCGCTCGCCTCGCCGATGCAGGGCAGCATCTGGAAGATCCCCGTCAAGCCCGGCCAGCAGGTCGTCGAGGGCGAGGTCGTGATGATCATCGAGGCGATGAAGATGGAGAACGAGATCACGGCGCACAAGGCCGGCGTCATCGCGGAGCTGCCGATCGCGGAGGGCGACCTCGTGCGCAGCGGCGACGTTCTCGCGGTCATCGCGGACGCCTGAGCGAGACGCCGCTCTACCTCCGTCATGGCCAGGTCGCAGACAGCCCACGCGTGGGTGGCACGGCCCCACGAGGCCGAGGCGGTCGCCGACCTGCTCGTCGCGTTTCGCGAGCACATGGGCGTCGACTGGCCGTCGGCCAACGCGTTTCTCGCTTCAGTCGAGCGGCTGTTCGAAAATCCCGAGACGGAGTTCCTGCTCGCGGCCCCGGACGAGGACTCGCCGCCCGCGGGTGTACTGCAGCTGCGCTTTCGCTTCAGCGTCTGGAAGGCCGCGCCCGATGCCTGGGTCGAGGACGTGTACGTCAGCGACCACGCGCGCCGCGCCGGCGTCGGTGACGCGCTCGTCGCGCTGGCGATCGAGCGTGCCAGGACGCGCGGCGCGAAGCGGATCGAGCTCGATTGCAACGAGGACAACGCGGGCGCACAGGCGCTCTACGCGCGTCACGGCTTCTCGGCGCATTCGAAGGGCACCGACGGGCGCGACCTGTTCCTCGGCCGCCCGATCGACTGATTCTCTGCTGTCGGTCGTCTGCGGCTGGCGTCAGCGTCGCGTTCGCCGCGGACGTCTCCAAAACAGCATCGATAAGGGTGGGGTTGTATCCGCGCCTTCGATCGGGCGCGCCACCAGCCGTAGTGGCGCTTTTGTGCTGGCATTGAGCACGAAGTCGACAACACGCGTGCTCACACGCGTTGGGCGGGGCACCGCGCGGCCGGTACCCCTTCTCCGTCATTGATGCTGGTTGTAGACGCCCGCGGCGAGCGCGCGCAGCAACCAGCACGCCGGCTACGGCAGCCGTCCACCCAACCGCAGCGAGGTCAACAGCGCGCCGCCGAGCAGCAGCAGCGCCGCCCCCGCGAAGTACGACGTGATCTCGCGTTTCTCGGGCTTCGTGCCGATCTGCGATCCGAGGCGGTCGTAGACGGCGTCGAGCTGGTCTGCGTCCTCGGCCCGGAACGCCTGGCCGCCGGAGGTCGTCGCGATCCGCTCCAGCGCCTCGGGGTCGGGCGGGACGCGCAGGGTGCGGCCCTGGATCTCGATCGTCCCGTTGGGCGTGCCGAGCGCGACCGTGTAGATCGGGAC
>DATLNO010000096.1:0-8671 GCA_035536715.1 Solirubrobacteraceae bacterium | reverse complement strand
ATCTCCGGCCTGCAGATCCCGTAGCGAGCCTTTATGCGCCAGACCGAGATCCGCCTGCACGGCCATCGACCCAGCTACCGCACCGGCGGGAGCGGGCCGGTGCTGCTGCTCGTCCATGGCATCACGAACTCGTCGGCGAGCTGGGAACCCGTGTTGGCGCAGCTTGCTACGCGCTTCACGGTGATCGCGCCCGACCTGCTCGGCCACGGCGAGTCCGACAAGCCGCGCGGCGACTACTCGCTCGGCGCGAGCGCGTCGCTCATGCGCGACCTCATGCTCGCGCTCGGCCACGAGCGCGCGACGATCGTCGGCCACTCGCTCGGCGGCGGGATCGCGATGCAGATGGCCTACCAGTTCCCCGAGCGCGTGGAGCGGCTCGTGCTGGTCTCCAGCGGCGGCCTGGGCCGCCAGGTGACGCCCGTGCTGCGCGCCGTCGCGCTGCCTGCCGCGGAGTACGTCCTGCCGCTGCTGGCCTTGCAGCCGCTGGTGAACGCGGGATCCAAGCTCGGCGGCTGGATCGACAAGATCGGCCTGCGCATCGGCGCGGACATCACCGCGATGGCGGCGGGCTTCGCCTCGCTGCAGGACATCGAGGCGCGCCGCGCGTTCGTGCACACCGCGCGCTCGGTGATCGATATCGGCGGACGGCGCGTCAGCGCGACCGACAAGCTCTACCTCGCCGAGGCCGTCCCCACGCTCATCCTCTGGGGCGACCGCGACTCGATCATCCCCGCCCGGCACGGCATCCGCGCGCACGAGCAGATGCCGGGCAGCCGGCTGAAGGTCTTCGGCGGCGCGGGGCACTTCCCGCACCACGACGACCCCGCCGGCTTCGCCGCGGCCCTGACGGAGTTCATCGACACGACGAAGGCCTCCGAGCCGGACGACGACCGCCTGCGCCGGCTCGTGGTCGAGCACGCTCAGAACGCGGCCTGAGCCAGGAGTCGCGGGCGCAGCTCGGCGATCGTCTGCGCGCCGCGCTCGAAGACATCGCCGTACGTGTAGGCGAGGTGGCTGGAGCGCCGCCGCCGGGCGACATCGCGCTCGAAGGCCTGGCGGCTCGCGTGGAAGCGGTAGCTGAGCAGCTCGACCGTGAGGCCGAGGTGCGGCCAATGGCAGTCGACCTTGTCGCCGTTGTGATCGATGTTCGTTCTCGGGATCGGTAGACGGTGGCGCTTGAGGAGCCTGATGAAGCCGCGCTCGAGCTCGCTGAGGAGGACGTCGGCTCCCATCGCCAGGCGGAGTTTGCGGATGCCGTGCTTGCGCGGATTGCGCGCGATGCAGCGCTCGATGTCGGCCGGCTTCGTGCGGTGGTGGACCCACGCCTCGTGACAGAGCCGGGCGAGTTCGTCTGGCGCCGTGGAGGGCGCCAGATCGATGAGGACACGAGGGACGATCGTGATGGGGATCCCGTCGAGCACCGAGACGTCCAGCGGGTCGAGCATCGCGACGCGGTGGATGAGGATGCCCGGCCGACGGCGATGGTCGAGCGTGGGGACGGTGATCTCGGGCAGTCGAGGCGGCCTGCGCAGAAGCCCAAGCCTGTGCGCCGCTGCGCGATGGCTCAGCACAGCGCCTGCGCCGCCGGCAAGCACAGCCGCCATGTAGTCGCCGTCGACCGATCGGGCCGCGTGACCGACGGCATACACCCCTTTGTGAACCCGCCGCAGGCGACCGTCCCGAAGCCAGCGCTCGACGCATCTGCCGTCGATCCCGGCCGAAACCAGCTGCTCGATCGAGATCCGGCCGTGCTGGCGGTCTGCGGTTGCGCTGACTATGGTGAAAAAACCCCGCATATAGAGGGTTAGGTGCCAAAGCCGCGAGATTCGCCCCTTACGCCGGTTCGAACTGCACCGCGTGGTCCTTCGCTTCGGGCTCGATGAGCAGCACGAGGCGCTCCGCCTCGGCCTGCAGGTCCTTCAGCGCGCGCTGGGGGAGCGCCTTTGGACCGAAGGGCGAGAGCGTGAGGGTTGCCATACGCCGCTTCACCGCGATCGTCCAGGTCCCGGCGACCACGCCGTCGACGAGGAACGTCGCCTTGACGCGGAGGTTCTTCGTCGTCACGAGCGGGCGGTGTTCCTTGGCGATGATGCGCGAGCGGTCGTCCCAGGCGAGCATGAGGGTGTCGAACTCCGGCAGCAGCCGGGGCGGCGGCGCCACGTCGGCCCCGGGCCTCGGCGCGTCGGGCACGTCGAACAGCTCGCGGCGCCCGCCGCTCTCGTCGGTGAAGATCTCGAGCTCGTCGCGCATCCCGTCGAGCACCTCCTTCATGCCGCCGACGCCCGACCAGGCCTGTAGATCCTTCGCGCTCGCCGGGCCGAAGGCGCCGAGGTAGCGCCGCGCCAGCGCCGGCGCAGCCGCCTCGCCGCCGGCGAGCGGCTCGTCGAGCCATTGCTCGGCGAGCGTGAACCGAACGCTGCGGCCGAAGCCCCAGCGCGCGTCCTCGTCGGGCACCATCACGAGCGGCAGCAGCGTGCGCACCGCGTACCCGAGCGCGCGGTCGTTGACGTCGGGAAACTGCTCCTGCAGTCGCGAACGGATCTCGTCGAAGGTGAGCGGCGAACGCTTCAGCAGCCTCTTGGCGGCCGGCACGACCTTGTCCGGCTCCAGGCCCTCCGCCCGCGCGCCGAGCACGCGCAGGGCGACCGACATCGGCGGCTGCAGCCCCGTCCGCAGCGCCGAGTAATCGCTCCCGCTCATCACATGCAGCGTCGAGCGCATGAGCGTCGCCCGCACGACCGAACGCTCCTGCAGCGCCGAGCGCAGCGACGACTCGTCGAAGTCGTCAAGGCGCGACCACAACCCGACGAACGGATGCTTGGGCTCCTGCGCCTGCATGCCCGCCAGCTGCTGCACGGCCTCCGACACGCCGACACCCGAGCCGCGCTCGAGCAGCATCTGCCGCGCGAGCGTCGCGCGGTTGAGCTCGGCGGTGGTGAGCGTGGGTGGCGTCATGCGATCTGGGCTACGTCAGCTCCTGCGCCAGCAGATCCATCAGCAGTCCATCGTGGAACCTGCCATCGCGGCCGCGCTCATAGCGGCGCATGATCCCGACGGGCTTGAAACCCAGCGACGCGTATGCGCCGATCGCGCGCTCGTTGGCCGCCGAGGGATCGATCGTCAAGCGATGATGTCCGCGCTCGTCGACGAGCCACCGCGCCGCCAGCCGTAGCGCCTCGGGCCCGTAGCCGCCGCCCTGGAACTCCGGCGCCAGGAAGATGTCCATCCCGGCCGAGCGGTAGTTCGGCGTGGGCTCCTCGGACACCCCCAACCAGCCCGCGACCGCGCCGTCGATCTCGATCGTGAACGCGACCCCGTCGTTGCGCAGATCCTCGCGCGTGTCCTCCAGCGACGCCGGCGGCCCCCACCACTCGCACACGCCCTTGGAGGTGACGATGGCGGCGAGCGCGTCGAGATCAGCCTCCTCCTGGGCCCGGAGCGTGACCCGCTCCCCGACCAGTCGGGGAAGCAACAGCGTCACGACGCAGCAGCAGCGGCAGCGTCGGCCGGCTGCGCCGCCACCCGCTTCAGCACCTCGGCGCTTGCACGGTCGGTCGCGGAGCGCATCGACAGCCCGAAGATCCCCAGCAGCGAGTCGGAGGCAAGCGGCTGCAGGCGGTCGAGCGCGTCCTGCACCGCGGGCCAGCCCTCGTCGGGGAGCCCCGCCTGCTCGAACGGCGTCCAGACCATCTCGAGGAAGAGGTCGACATAGATCTGCGCGAGCCGATCGGCGTGCTCGCGCACCGTCGCTGTGAACTCCAGCGAGCGCTCCAAAGGCACGCCGAGCCTGTGCAGCTCACGACCGGCCTTCGCCAGCCGCGGGCTTGGCACCTCGAAGCGCCCGTCGGGAAGCTGGCGCAACAGCCCGAGCGAGAGCGACTTCATGAGCATCTTCGGGTCGGCGGTGCCCCATTCCGCGATCAGCTCGGCGATGCCGACGTTCTGCGGCTCCTCGTCGCCGAACGGGCGCGCGAGCGCGTGCTTGAAGCGCAGCACCTCGCTGCTCGAACCGCCCGCCCCCTCGAGCAGGCGCTTGATCAGCTCGAGGTTGAAGCCGTCGGTCTGCAGTTCCTGGATGAGCTCCAGGCGAGCGATGTGCTCCGGGCCGTAGTAGCCGGTGCGCCCGCGCAGTTGCGGAGGCGGGAGCAGGCCGCGCGACTGGTGCGCGCGGATGTTGCGCACGGTCATGCCGATCTTTCGCGCGAGCTCGTCGATCGTCAGAACGGTGTCATCACTCGATGTCACATAGGAGACGATACCTCGTTGACAGGTCACTGCGAAACCGGTGAGACTGGCGGGCGTGTGTCCGGTCGTCCCGCACTTCGAACTGAGCGAGGAGAACTCCGGTTCGGGCGCGCACATCATCCGGGTGCGCGGAGAGATTCACGTCTCGACAGCGCCCGAGTTCGCGCAACGGCTTACGGCCGCGATCGACAGCGGCAAGACCGCGGTGGTACTCGACATGGCGGACGTCGAGTTCATCGACTCCACGGGCCTCAGCGTGCTGCTCAACGGCCTGCGGCTCGTCACCCAGATGCACGGCCGAATGGCGATCGTCTGCGCGAACCCGACGGTCCTGCGGCTCTTTCAGATCACGAGCCTCGACGACACGTTCGACATCTACGACGAGCGCGCCGAGGCGGTCGCGCACGTACTTCAGGACGTCGAGCCCGACGCTGCGGGCAGCTCGCCGGGCGCCCCATAGGGTCCGAGCACCGCCGGCAGCTCGATCGAGCCGTCGTCGCGCTGGCCGTTCTCGAGCAGCGCGATCAGCGTGCGGCTCACCGCGATCGCCGTGCCGTTGAGCGTGTGCAGCGTCTCGGGCCTGCCGCGCTCGCTTCGCGCGCGGATCTCCAGCCGCCGAGCCTGGAAGTCGGTCGTGTTGGATGTCGACGTGACCTCGCGGTAGCGCCCCTGCCCCGGCAGCCACGCCTCGATGTCGTATTTCTTCGTGGCGCTGGCGCCGAGGTCGTTGACTGCGATGTTGACGACGCGGTAGGGAATCTCGAGCTCGCTGAAGATCTCTTCCTCGATCGCCAGCAGGTGCTCGTGCTCCCGCGCGCTGTCCTGCGGCGCCACGAACGAGAACATCTCGACCTTGTCGAACTGGTGCACGCGGAAGATCCCGCGCGTGTCCTTGCCGCCCGCCCCGGCCTCGCGCCTGAAGCAGGGCGAGAATCCCGCGTAGCGCAGCGGCAGGTCGGCGCCGTCGATGATCTCGCCGGCGTGCAGTGACGCGAGCGCGACCTCGCTCGTGCCGGCGAGGTACAGATCATCGGCGGGCAGGTGATAGATCTGCTGCTCGGTGTCGGGCAGCATGCCCGTTCCGAAGAGCGCCTGCTCACGCACGAGCACCGGAGGGATGACGGGCTCGAAACCCTTGCCGCGGAGCTTGTCCATCACCCACTGCACGAGCGCGAGCTCGAGCATCACGAGGTCGCCGCGCAGGTAGGAGAAGCGCGCGCCCGACAGCCGCGCGCCGCGCTCCATGTCGATCCGGTCGCCGGCGAGCTCGAGGTGGTCGCGCCCGCGCCTGGAGGCATCGCCGACCACCCGCAGCACCTCGTCCTCGGGCTCGGCCGCGGTCGGGTCCGGCACGTTGGGCAGCGTGCGCAGCAGCTCCTGCAGCTCGGCCTCGGCCGTTCGCGCCTGCTCGCCGAGCGCCTTGACCTCGCTCGACAGCGACTTCAGGCGCTCGAGCGTCGCCGAGACGTCGCGGCCCGCGCGCTTGCCGGTCGCCACCTCCTCCGATGCCGCTTTCTGCTCGGCGCGCAGGGCCTCGGCCGCCTGCTGCGCCCCGCGCCAGCGCGTATCCAGCGCGACAACCTCGTCCAGGCGCTCCGCGGAGCCGTCACCGCGCCGAGCAAGCGCTGCCCGCATGGCCGCGGGCTCGCGGCGGATCAGCCTCAGGTCCAGCAGGGGTGCTCCGTCCGGTGCAGACCGGCCGGATGGGCCACTGTCAGCCCCCTTCGCCGGCGTACTTGGCGACGAACTCCGCGACCTGGCGCATCTCCTCGCCGGTGACGATGTTCTCGGGCATGATCGCGCCGGAGAAGCCGCCGTTCTGGATCGCGTAGACGACGTCCTCGACGTTCTCCTTGCGATCGTTGAAGTTCGGGCCGTCCTCGGGCTCGCGGTCGGCGATGTCGAACGTCGAGCCCTGCGTGCCGGCCGCCTCGAGCGTGTGGCACGACCCGCAGCGCTCAGCGAAGATCACCGCGCCGGCGTGCGTCGGATCGTCATCGGCGACCTTGATGCCCGACGACCCGCACCCGGCGGCGAGGGACGCCGCGGCGGCGATGCATGCGGCGATCAGAACTCGTCGGGCCATGGGCGGCGCAGATCATACGGAACAATGCCCCAGGCGATGTCCCGCTCAACCTCCACGGCCGCTGCCCTGGTCGCCCTCGCGCTCGGTCTCGGAGCCTGCGGTGACGACGACGTGTTCCGTACGGACCGGCCGATCCTGCGCGTCACGCTCGACGAGTACCGGATCGTTCCGCAGAACGCCGTGGTCAAGCCCGGGCGCATGAAGTTCACCGTGCGCAACACCGGCCGCCTGACGCACAACCTCGCCGTCCAGATCCCGGAGGGCCCCGACGGCAAGCCCGTCGACGTTTCCGGCGGCCGCACGGACACGATGCAGCCAGGCGAGACCGGCGAGCCGATCAAGGTCGAGCTGACGACGGGCGAATACCGCCTCGTGTGCACGATCGCCAACCACGACGACCTCGGGCAGTACGGCGTGCTCAAGGTGCAGAGATGAGCCCGAACGCAGACCCGGCGCGCACGTTTCGCGACACGATCGGCCACTTCCCGACCGGCGTGGCGATCGTCACCTCGATCGGCCCCGATGGCCCCGCGGGAATGACGACGAACGCCGTCACGTCGCTGTCGCTGGACCCGCTGCTGCTCATCGTCTGCTTCGAGATGCGCTCGCGCACGCTCGAGGTCGTGCGCGTCTCGCGCCGCTTCGCGGTCAACATCCTGCGCGCGGGCGACGAGGAGCTCGCGGCCGTGTTCGCGTCCAAGCGCATCGGGGCCGAGAAGTTCGAGGCGCTGACCGGTCACCGCTGGAGCGAGCAGCACGGCGTCCCGGTGCTCGACCGCGCGCTGGGCTGGGTCGCCTGCGAGCTGCGCGAACTGCTGCCCGGAGGCGACCACGAGATCGGCGTCGGCGAGGTCCGCGCGACCGGCACCGCACAAGCGAGCGATCCGCTCGTCTTCTACCGCGGCGGCTACACGACGATCGCCCGGAGCTGACGGTGCACATGAAAGGCCGCGTCTGCGCGATCACCGGGGCAAGTTCCGGCCTCGGCTATGAGACGGCGCTCGCGCTCGCACGCGGGGGCGCGACCGTCGCTCTGCTCTGCCGCAGCGAGGAGCGCGGCGAGCAGGCGCGCGACGCGATCGCCGCCGCGACCGGCAACGGGGACCTGCACGTCGTGCACTGCGACAACGCGAACCTCGACACCGTGCGCAGCGCCGCCGCACAACTGCTCTCGCGCTTCGATTCGTTGCACGTCCTGGTCAACAACGCCGGGCTGCTGCTGAGCCAGCGGCGGATCACGGTCGACGATCTCGAGGAGACCTTCCAGGTCAACCACCTCAGCGCGTTTCTGCTGACCGACCTGCTGCGCGACCGCCTCGTCGCGTCCGCGCCGGCGCGTGTCATCACGGTCTCGTCGATCGCCCATCGCGCCGGCCTGCTGGACTTCGACGACCTGCAGTCGGTGCGCTTCTACGACGGCTGGTCGGTCTACGCGCGCTCGAAGCTCGCGAACGTCCTGTTCACCTACGAGCTCGCGCGCCGCCTGGAGGGCACGGACGTCACGGCGAACACGCTGCACCCCGGCATCGTGCGCTCGGGCTTCGGCCACAACAACGGCCTCGTGATGCAGGCCTTCATGACGGTCACGCAGCTGCCGCCGCTCGGGGTGTCGTCGCGCCGCGGGGCCCGTACGCAGATCTGGCTGGCGAGCGCGCCCGAGGTCGAGCGCGTCAGCGGTCGCTACTTCGTGCGCCGCAGGGCTCGCCGATCGTCGCCGACCTCCAACAACGCCGACAGCCAACGGCGGCTGTGGGAGGCGAGCGCGGCTCTGCTCGGCGCGTGAGAGGTCCGTGAGCGGACACCGCAACGAGGTGCACCTGCTGCCGGTCCCCATTAGGATCCCGCCCCAGACGGGGAACGCTTGCTTAGCCGATCCATCCGGAGGTCAAATGCCCGTAGTGCGCCGTGCCCTCGCTGTACTCCCCGTGGCCGCGGTCGCCATGGCGGCCTCCTCCGCCCAGGCCGCCGAGGTCAAGACGCTGCCATGCGTTCCGTACATCGCCGGCCAGCAGACGATGCCCGTGGTCGCGACCGGATTCGCACCTGGCAACTTCGCCACCTTCTATACGAACTCGACGGCAAGCCCGGCCCCGCGGATCCTCACGTCGGGGCGCTTGGACGGCATTGGCGGCTTCACCGGGACGGCGCTGCCGCCGCCGTTTACGAAGACCAACGGCCACCTCGAGGCCTTCAACCTCATCGCCGAGGACAAGACGAACCCGGCAGCGCCGGTGATCGCGACGTCGCCCTTCCAGGTCGTGCGCTTCGGCATGACGCGTAACCCGGCCCCCAAGCGCCCGCGCCAGAAGGTGACGTACACCGCACGCGGCTTCACCCCCG
>DATLNO010000095.1:0-3273 GCA_035536715.1 Solirubrobacteraceae bacterium | reverse complement strand
CAGCGCGTCGATGCGCGCCTGCGCCGCGACGGAGATCGCGTCGGTCACGCCGATGATCCACCCGTGGTTGTAGACCCCGGCGACGGGATCGGTGCGGTAGGCGGGCTGCGTGTCGAGCAGCTGGCTCTGCAACGCCTCGGGGAGGCGCACGGCGTCGTCGAGCAGCAACAGCGGGCCGTAGCTGCCCGAGCCCGACAGCGGCGCTGCCGCCGCCGCGAAGAGCGGCAGGCCCGTGCGCGCGAAGACCATCCCGTGGCCCGGCGTGGAGACGCCCCAGCCGAACTCGCCGCTGCGGTAGCGCGCGAACTCGATCGCGTTCGTGACCGGGTCCTGGCCGCCCATCCGCTTCACGGCGCCGAAGCGCTTGAGCTGCCTGGTGACCTCCGGCGAGATGAGCTTGGACGGGCCGAGGATGTAGATCCGCGGCTTCGCCAGGCCTCTGAGGGCAGCGAGCGCGGCGCGCGTCTCAGGCGGGATCTCGTTCTTCTTCACGAAGAGGATCGGGTCGCCGGTCTTGGCGGCGTAGGCGGCGGCCGGCATCGCGAAGGACGGCTCGTCGGCGCTGGCGACGATGATCTTCGACGCCACGCGCGGGCGCGCCGAGCGGATCAGTCCCGCGATCGCTCGCGTCAGCGCGAATGCGTTGCCGGCGAGAAGGTCGGTCGACTTGTAGCCGGCGGGCCGCGCGACGTTGCCGACGCGGATGATCTGCGCGTTGCCGGCCGCCTTCGCGCCCTCGGGCCTGAGCTTGTCGAGTGCCGACTGCGAGGGTCCGGGCAGGCTCGTCCCGTCGCTGAACAGGATCGGTGCCTTGAACGGTGCGGCCATCAACGCCGACGCGGCCACGGCGACGCGCCAGTCGCTGGAGTCGACGATCGTGATCGCGCTCGGCTTGCGCGCGGGATCCGGGAAGACGGCGCGTGCGACCGCGGCGGCGAGCTGCGTCGGATCGGTGGCGGGAACGCGCGTCGTGTTCTTCGTCGCGGCCTCGGGGAAGCCGAGGTTCTCCTTCTGCTTGCTCGGCGGCGCCAGCAGCGCGGGCTGCGACGGGTCGTCGGAGCGCACCTCGCGGCCACAGCCGACGATGGCCAGCGCGGTGACGAGAAGCAGGGCGGCAAGCCTCGGGCTGGACATCGCGGGGCACCATATCGTCCGCACCGACGTGACACGCCCGCTCGCCCTCCTCGCGCTCGCGTTGCTCGCGCCGCTCCTCGCCGCGGCGCCCGCGTGGGCGGCCACCGACGGTGGCC
Organism: Solirubrobacteraceae bacterium; assembly: GCA_035536715.1. Lineage (GTDB taxonomy): Bacteria > Actinomycetota > Thermoleophilia > Solirubrobacterales > Solirubrobacteraceae > CADCVQ01. Next base: position 2,023 of record DATLNO010000095.1, on the reverse strand, counting down.
TGCTGCGCCGCCATGCGCCCGTGCTCGTGCTCGACAAGCGCGAGCCGGGCCCGCCCGTGGCGGTTGATGCCTATCTGCGTGGCGCGCGCGGCGCCGCCGCCCAGCGCGGATCAGCACGCGCCTACGGCCACGCCGTCCGCGACGGCGGACGCCTGTGGCTGCAGTACTGGTTCTTCTATCCCGACAACCCCCAGGACCGCGGGATCCTGCGCAGCGGCCGCCACGAGGGCGACTGGGAGATGCTGCAGGTCGGCCTCGGGGCGGCCGGGCGCCCGCAGGTCGTGACGTTCGCCCAGCATTCCTGGCGCCAGGGCTGTGACTGGAACGACATCGAGCACGACGGCCCGGCGCCGGTCGCCTACATCGCGCACGCGTCACACGCGACCTATCCACGCCCCGGCACGATGGACCGGCCGTGGCCGGACCCCGACGACGAGTTGCGCGCCGACGGGCTTCGCGTGCGCCCCCACGTCACGCGGATCACCGATGACCGGCCGGCGTGGGTCTCATCGCGTGCGCCCTGGGGACCCAGCCGCGCGGCGTGGTGGAGCCCGGCGGAGGCATCCAGTCCCGTCGGGCCGCGCTTTCAGGACGACGGCCGGTGGGCCGCGCCGGCGGCGTGGCACGCCGCAGCGCGCTCGTGCGCGTCCGGTCCGCCGGGGTACCCGTGGTGGGTCTTCGCGGGGCTCGCGGCGCCCGTGGCGCTCCTGCTTGTGCGCAGGCTGCGCAAGCAGGCATCGCCCGCGTGCTAGAAAGACCTGTCCCACCACTCCGAGGAGGCACGATGGCCGGCAATGCCGGGCGGATGTCCACCGTCATCAAAGCGAAGATCTCCAAGCTGCTCGACAGGGCAGAGGATCCGGGCGAGACGCTCGACTACAGCTACCAGAGGCAGCTGGAGTCGCTGCAGGGCGTCAAGAAGGGCATCGCGGACGTCGTCACCGCGAAGAAGCGCCTCGGGATGCAGGCCCAGAAGCTCGAGCAGTCCGTCGTCAAGCTCGACACCCAGGCGCGCCAGGCGCTCGCCGCGGGCAACGAGGAGCTGGCGCGCACGGCCCTCGAGCGCAAGCAGTTCGCGCAGACCGAGCTGCAGTCGCTCGACCAGCAGGTCGCCGAGCTGCAATCCCAGCAGGAGAAGCTGACCGAGTCCGAGAAGCGCCTGCGCCACAAGATCGAGGCGTTCCGGACCAAGAAGGAGGTCATCAAGGCCCAGTACTCCGCCGCGGAGGCGCAGGTGCGCATCTCCGAGGCGGCGACCGGCGTGGGCGAGGAGATGGCCGACGTCGGCCTCGCGATGCAGCGCGCGGTCGACAAGACCGAGGACATGAAGGCGCGCGCGTCGGCGGTCGAGGAGCTCGAGGCGGCGGGGACGTTCGACGACCTCACGCAGCTCGGTGAGGGCCAGGACGACATCGACCGCGAGCTGGCGCAGCTGGGCACCGGCGGCATGGTCGATGACGAGCTGGCGAAGATGAAGGCCGAGCTGGGCCAGGGCAGCGCACCGCCGCCGGCCGAGCTCGAGTCCGGCGAGGGGACCAAGCCATGATCGTGCGGATCATGGGCGAGGGCCAGTACCGGCTCTCCGAGGGGGTTCTCGAGCGCGTCAACGAGCTCGACAACACGATCGTCAAGGCCGTCGACGCCGACGACGAGGACGGCTTTCACGAGTCGTTCGAGGAGATGCTCGACGTCATCCGCAGCGAGGGCGAGCACCTCGGCGACGAGGAGATCGAGACCTCCGACATCATCGTCCCGCCGTCCGACACCTCCTTCGCGGAGGCCGCGGCGGAGTTCACGGGCGAGGGGCTGATCCCGGACTGAGGGGCGGGGGAAGGGGCCGATCCGGCCCTTCGGGTGAGTTCCTCTCGGCCCCCTTCCCCCCTCCGCAGCGACAGCCGCGCCCACTGCGCTTCGCGCGGCGTTGTCGGTGCGCCGGCGTGGTCGATCGGCATCGCTGAGGGTGTGACGGGCGGCGGCGGGGGCGTTCGTGCCGGGGGCGGCGGTCGGCTCGGTGGTGCGGGTT
>DATLNO010000094.1:0-2728 GCA_035536715.1 Solirubrobacteraceae bacterium | reverse complement strand
GCTCGCCGGAGGTGATCTCCTCGTCGTGCATGGCTACATCATGCTCGTTTAGCGATCGCGGCGGTAGCGACGGATCTGCGCGGTGCTCGCCTCCCACGCGGTACGCACATGCCACGCACCCGAATCGGCGGGCTCGGGATTCAGCACGACGGTGAGGATCCTGCCGCCGTGCGTCGGACCGATAGGACGCTCGACGGTTTACCGAGCGATCCAGCGCGACACGCGACGCCGCGAGCACGAGAGCAGAACCACGACTCGATAGCGGAACGCTAGGTGGGCCGCTGCCGCAGGTGCGCCGCCTCGAAGCAGAAGTTTCCACTGTCCGCCGTGGGCGCCCCAGGCCTCCGCAGCTGTCTGCACCACGGCGGGCGACCTCCGCGACGACACGGGACGGTTGGGTGACCGCGGGTTGCTCTGGCTGCCCCTTCACGGTTACGGTCCGCCGCACTGGTCGTCGGGCGGAGGAGGATCTGATGGGCGTGTTGGTCATTCTGGAGATGGACGGCTCGACCGAGGCCCTGCTCGCGGCGGCAGCCGACCTCGAAGCTCGCCGTCCGACGTCAGCCATACTGGCCCGCATCGTCGCGCCGACCGAGAGCGGTGTTGTCGTGGCGACATTCTGGGAATCCGGCGAGGCGCGAGACGGTTACCAGTCAGAGCCAGAGCACCGCGAGGCGCTGCAGGCGAGCGGCCTGCTCGACGCGGTGACGGAGATGCGATCCCGCGCCTTTGAAGATGCGGAGCTGAGGTTGTCATAGCGGTCGCTGCGCTGGCAGGCGACCGACCTCGGCCAGCGGGGATGCACGGAGCCGCTCGCCTCGTGGCGGCGCTGCTGCTCGAAATGGTAGCCCGGGCTCGAAGCCGCTCTCGACGAACCCCACCAAGCGGTCCTTGAGCGGGACGCGAATCGGCCGCCCGCGGGCCGCTGCACGGTTCCGACGGCGCGCTCCACAACGGAACCTCTACCGGGCAGGCGCGGACGAAGCTTCTTGATCCTGAGAATCCCCCCGTGCTCGCTGCGGCTGTGCCAGTAGCGGCGATCCTCTTACGGGATCGCTCGCTGCGACACCTCAGCGGCCGTAGGCGCCGCTGTCGAGGTCGGCCTGGGCGAGTTCGCGCGTCGGTGGTAGCCGGATCGTCGGACGGAACGGCGTCTGAGGTGCCTTACAAGAAGCCGTCGATCTTCCCGCCGAGCGGCAGGGCGAGTGGACCAGCAGCGTGCGCGCCGGCGGTGTCGACGCTGGTGTTGTTGCGCCCGTGTTCCTTGGCGCGGTACAGCGCGCGGTCAGCGTTGTGCATGAGTTGGTGCGCGTCGCGGGCATGCGTGGTCGAGCAGACACCGGCCGACAGCGTGACCGTGCCGACGTCCGCGAACGGCGTCCTCTCGATCGCCCGGCGCACGCGCTCGGCGGCAGCGTAGGCGACGTGCTGGTCTGACTCGGGGATCAGCCAGGCGAACTCTTCGCCGCCGATTCTCGCGACGAGTTCGCCGACGCGTGCCTCGCCAGCGAGGCGCTGGGCGACCTCCTTGAGGATCCGGTCGCCGGTCTGGTGTCCGTGTGCGTCGTTGATCGCCTTGAAGTGGTCGAGGTCGAGCAGCACGACGCTGAGGTCGCGGCCGTAGCGTCGCGCGCGCTCGAATTCTGAGGTCAGCCGGTCGTAGAATGTCCGGTGGTTCGCGATCCCGGTGAGAGGATCGGTTGCCGCGCGATGCTCGAGCGTCTCGAGAGCCTGGAGGTTCGTGATCGCCAGCGACGCGAGGTGCGCGAATCGCTCGAGACGCAGTTCGGCTCCGACCGCGATCTGCTGGTCGGATGCGACGCCGACCACGCCCCACAGCTCACCGCTGACGTGGATCGGTGTTGCGATGGAGCCGGTCAGGCCGAAGCGCTGAACTGTCTTGGACACCGGATCCTCAGCGGGCACGTCGAGCGCGTCGATCCGAGCGGGATGGCCAGTGCGGAACACCTCGGCTGACGCAGTCGCGCTGTGGAGGTCAAACGTGGTGCCGACAAGGTCGGCGCCGTCGCTCGCCGATGCGCCGAGCATGACCCCGCTGCTCGTGAGGGCGTCAAAGCGCACGACCGCGGATGCGCTGGTGTCAAAGAGCTCCCGGACCTGCTCGGCGATCGCGTTGAACACGATCGCGGGCTCGGCGCCGGCAGCGACGAGCTCGGCGACGTCGCGCAGCGCGCGCTCTTCTGCCTCGTGCTGGCGGCGCTCGGTGATGTCCTCGATCTGGCTGACCAGAAGCCGCGGTGAGCCGTCCGGATGACGCAGCACCGAAACCGAGACGCGCGCCCAGACAGTATGCCCGCCGGCGCGCAGGTAGCGCTTGTCCCACTGGCGGTCGTTCTCGCCTTCGTCGAGCAACAAGCGGAGGTTGTCGCGGTCGGCGGCGTGGTCGTCGGGATGCGTGATTCCCGTCGAATGCTGGTCGGCGATCAGCTCCTGGACGCTGTAGCCGAGCATGTCGGCGAATGCCTGATTGATCCGCAGGACGCCGCGATCGGGCGTCGAGAGCGTCATCCCCAGCGGCGACTGATCGAACGCGAGCGCCAGCAGCTCCTCGGCATCGATGAGCGAGCGCTCGATGCTCCTGCGCTCGGTCACGTCCTGCACCGTCCCGACGTACTGGCCTGAGGACTCGCGTCGGCCGAGCCCGTGCAGCGAGCGCAGCTCACCGGTGCCCGCGACGATCCGGTACTCGATCTCGAAGGATTCGCCG
>DATLNO010000093.1:0-6461 GCA_035536715.1 Solirubrobacteraceae bacterium | reverse complement strand
CCTACCGCGGCGCCGCCGGCGGGATGCTGCCGATCTACGCCATCGGCTACATCCGTGACATCCGCGAGCGCTACACCGATTTCGAGCCCGTATCCGAGGGCCGCGCGCGGATCAACAACGCGATCGGATACGAGGTCACGTTCCGTGCCCGTCTCGGCACGCGGCGCCTATACGGCCGCCACTACCTGCTTGTCGAGGAGAAACCCGACGGGCTGCGTCGGGGTGTCGTGATCGAGCTCGCGTCGACGCCCGCGGCCGGCACGCCGACCGTCGCCGAGATCGGCAACCACGGCGCGCTCAAGACGCCCTTGCGGTCGTTTCGTTTCGGCGAGGATCGCGAGGGAGGAACGTCGTGATCGAGCGGATCGAGTGGACGGATTTCGAGAAGGTCGACATGCGCGTGGGCAGGATCGTCGAGGTGGAGGACTTCCCCGAGGCCCGCAAACCGGCGTGGAAACTGTGCATCGACTTCGGCCCGGAGATCGGGCAGAAGCGCTCGTCGGCGCAGATCACGAACTACGCCCGCGAGCAGCTCGTGGGCCGGCTCGTCGTCGGCGTCGTGAACTTCCCGCCGCGTCAGATCGGGCCCGTGCGCTCCGAGGTGCTCGTCCTCGGCGCGGTCGCCGACGATCACCCGGTGCTGTTGCTCGAGCCCGACGAGGGCTCGCAGCCGGGCGACCGGATCGCCTGAGGCACGCCGCGATCGAGTCAGGGCTCGCGGCCCGAACCCTAGGGGCGCACGGCGAGGCCGCCGGTGCCGGGTGCGGCCGGGACGGCGTCCGGGTTGGGCTCGGCCGGCGCGGGTGGTAATGCGATAGGCGCGGCCGGCGTGCTCTCCGGTGCGGCGATGGGTGGTGTGACGGGCTCGATCGGCGCGGCGGCGCCGCCGGTCTGCGCAGGCGGACCGGGCTTCGAGCTCAACGTCGTCGTCTCCGTGACACCGTGGACCGGGCCGGTCGCGGGGCCGGTCGTCCCCGCTGCCGCGGGCGGCGTGGTCACGTCGGCGACGCTGACCGGCTTCGTCCTCACCCGATCTTTGGGATCGACCTCGGCCGGAGCTGACCTGGCGGACCTCACGTTCGCGGCGGCGGCGGACGTCGTCCTCGCCGGTGCCGTCGGCTGCTGTGCCGCCGCCACGACTTCGGGAGCGGCGGGCGCGACAGGCGTCGGCGCGGGCCTGGCCTTCGCGGTGGCGGCGGCCGGGGTCGCGGACTTCGTCTGCACGTGCTTGACCTCGACCGCGCCTGCCGTGACGATCGCCGCCGCCGCGAGTGTGGCCGCGGTCTTGGTGGCAATCGTGCTGATCCCGGCAATCGCCGACGTGCCGCCGGTGGCGGCGACCGTCGCTGCCGCGGCGCCGGCGGCGCCGCCGGCGCCGGCCGAGGCGGACATTCCGAACTGCGTGAGCAGCGCCTTCTTGAGCAGCAGCAGCGGCGCCACCGGCAACATGACGGCAAGCGCCTTGTTGGTCGTACGCAGTTGGGACTTGAAGCCCTGGCAGCGCTCGCAGCCGCGCACGTGGCGGCGCGCCGGCGCGGTCGAGCGGCGCAGGCCCTCGGCTACCTCGCCGAGCTCCTCGCGGACCTGGTCGCAGGTGAGGGTCCGCGCCTCGGCGGCCTCGGCAAGCGACACGCGGGCGCGCACGAGCAGCGACTTGACCGACGGGATCGTCGTCTCCATCGCCTCGGCGATCTGCTCGTAGGACAGCGCGTCGATCTCGCGCAGCAGCAGCGCGGTCTTCTGCGTCTCGGGCAGCTCCTGTACGTCGCCGACGAGCAGGCGGAAGTCCTCGCGGTTGTGCACCTTGTCCGCAGTCGTGGCGCCGCCTTCGGAGAGGTGGACGTCCATCGAGTCGACGCCGATCGGCTGCACGCGGCGCAGGTGGTTCAGCGAGCGGTTGCGCGCGATCCGGTACAGCCATGGGCGCACGTTGATCGGCCGGTCGTCGGAGAGGATCGCGTTGAAGGACGCGGCGAAGACCTCTTGCAGGACGTCCTCGGCGTCCTCCCGCGAGCCGAGCATGTGGCGACAGAAGGCCAGCAGGCGCGACTGGTAGCGCGACACGAGCAGCTCGAACGCGGCATCGTTGCCGCGCCGCACGAGCGCGATCAGGCGTTCGTCGGATTGAAGGCGAAGCAGCGGGGCGGGCCCCCGGATCGCGGCTGCAGTGGATCTGAGAGCTGTGGCTTCCACGGACTTGGACGAGGGCGTTCTTGCCGCCGGTCGTTGGAACCCCGCTCGCGGCGCGAAGTTCCGAGGTTTCTCGGCCTCGAAACAGCGTATCGGCCCGAAGGCCGTGCTTCGTGAGGATGCGGTGAGGATGCCCGGGGCGGGATTCGAACCCACACGCTCTTGCGAGCAGCGGTTTTTAAGACCGCCCGCCTATGCCATTCGGCTACCCGGGCGCGCGCTGAATCCTACGCGCGCGCCCAGGACGGCCGCATGTCTACCGCAGGGTGTTCTTCAGCTGGCTTTTGAACGTGTTGTACGCCGCGCGCGGCGTGCCGTCGGCCTCGACCAGACCACCGTCGAACGCGGGCGTGCAGCCGTTGCCGAAGTAGTTGTAGCTGTAGAGGCGCTCGATGTTCCTGTCGTACTTCTTGATGAGGTCGAACATGTACTTCGTTCGGCTCGCCTGGCGCTTACGATCGCACCTGAACGCCCTGCCGAAGCTCGCCAGTCCGCCGGTCTCCGTGAGCCAGAGCTTGGCGACCTTGTTGCGCTTGCGGATCGCCTTGAGGATTCGCGCCACGCCGGGGTAGCGGTTGCTGGCGTTCTTCTCGGTGATCCTGCGATTGACCTGGGAGTAGTTGTGGACGCCGACGATCCTGGCCTTCTTGCCATTGGAGCCGGCGGCCTTGATCCAGCTGCCGATGTACTTCTCGACGCCGGCCTGGTCGAGCACGTCGAGCGCGACGATCTTGCAGTTCGAGCACCTGAACTTCCGGAACGTGTTGTAGAACTGCGCGGCGCGCTTGGGGTTGCGCGCCGTCGGCTGCGACTTGTGGTTGGCCTCGTTCCAGACGCCCCAATCCTTGACGCCCTGGGCCCGGTAGCGCTTGACGAGGGCGCCGACCTTGGACTTGTAGGCGGAGTTGCTGGGCAGCGGCTTGCGCGGAATGGAGTTGATGTTGTCCGTGGAGATGTGCATGAGCACCGACACGCCGGCGCCCCGGGCGGCGGCGACGAAGGCGTCGGCCTTGGCCAGCTCGTCCGGCTGGTCGATCGCGTTCCACTCGACGAAGAAGCGCGTCTTCTTGAGGTTCAACGCCTTGTAGTTGGGCTCGTCGAACATCCTGGGGCTCTGGTCGCCGATGCCGACGGCGACGTTGGTCTTCGCCGCCGATGTCGACACCGGTCCGGCGACGACGAGCCCGAGGGCGACGAGCAGCGTGGTAAGCAGACGGCGGTTCACGAGGGGGTCGCTTCCTTTCAGCGGGGGTTCTGGGTCCACATCGGCACGGACAGAGGGGTCCCTGAGCCTAACCCCGTGACGGGGCGTGGTGTTGCGGTGTCCTGTCGAAGCTTTATTGCAGCTATGCCGCGGCGACACGGCGCTCAGCACTCGCACAGACGCCTTCGAGCACGACCTCGGCGAGGCGCTTTTCGCCCTCGAAGGTCAGCGCACGGTGATCCGCGTGGGGTCCCAGCGCTTCGATCCAGTCGGCCTCGCTGCCGGCGATGCGGGCGTCCGCGTCGGTCGCGGGCTGCTCGGAAATCGTGGTCTGGCCGCGATCGACGGTGATCGCATAGGCACGCGTCGTTCCGTCGGGGCGGCCGACGGCGAGCTCGACGGTCCCGCTGATCGAGGAGGGAGCATCGATCAGGCCGGGGGCAACGCGCAGGATCGCGCCGATGTCGATCGCCTCGCCGTCTCGCGGCGCCGTCCACGCCCAGTCATGACCCCAGCGTGCGAGCGCGCCGAGCACCGGCAGCAGCTCGCGCGAGCGCTGCGTGAGCTCATAGTCGACGCGCGGCGGAACCTCGCGATAGCGCTGACGGGTCAGCAGGCCGTCTGCGACCATGCGGTTCAGGCGCGAGCGCAGCTGCTCGGTCGAGATGCCCGGCAGCACGCGTTGCAGTTCGACGAACCGGCGCGGCCCGGCGGACAGGTCGCGTACGATCAGCAACGTCCACTTGTCCCCGACCAGATCGAGGGCTCGGGCGTCCGGCGCCCACTGGTGATAGGGGTGGCGCTTCGGCGGTGGGGTGGCGGGCATGGGTTCCTACGGGAAATTCCCGGGGGCAGGCTGAGCCTGCCCGGCGGTCGCTCACATTAGTCGTGCAATCACGCACCGCAATCCGGCGCGTCAGTTGATGGACCCTTTCAGCCTCAAATCCATTGTGAAGGTTCCCGAAAGGTTCTCGCGTCCTGCGCGTTATGTACTTCGATGGGCACCGTCACCTCACTTCACGAGCATCGCCTCGCCCGCCGCAGCAGGGATGCTGCTGCGCGCGGTGCAACCCCACGCGCGACCTTGTACTTCGACCTCGGCTCGCCTTACACCTACCTGGCGGCCGAACGTGCCGACCGTTTGTTCTCTCAGCTCGAGTGGGTGCCGGCGTACGGCGACGCGCTTCCCGCCACAGCGTCGATTGAGGCCGGAATGGATGCCGTGCGCGAGCGCGCGCTGCTGCTCGGCCTGCCGTTCGTCTGTCCCGACGAGACGTCGCAAAACGTCCGCGGCGCAATGCGGGTGGCGGGGCTGGCGTCCGAACGTGGCTGCGGTGCGGCCTTCGTGCTGGCCGCATCGAGGCTCGCGTACTGCGGCGGCTTTGACATCGATGACCCGGAGATCCTCGCCGAGGCCGCAGCCGCCTCAGGGATCGGCCTGCGCGAGACACTCACCGCAGCCGGCGACGCCGGCCGTGACCGCCCCATCGAGGAGGCCGGGCGGGTACTGCTGGCCGCCGGCGCCTCGCGGCTGCCGGCGCTGCGCGTCGGGCGGATGCTCTTCTGCGGCGAGCACCGGCTGCTCGAGGCCGCCGCCGCGCGCGCTGCAGTCTGACGTCGCGCGCGTAGCGGGTGACAGCGAGACGTGCTTTCTTAGCTGAACGTTTGTGTTCACTGATAGGGTCGCCGCGGGATGGCGACCGAATCGTCCAGGAAGGCGCGTGAGTACGTCGGCGGGCAGCTCGTCGCCCGCCGCCTGAAGGCGCACGGGGTCACGAAGCTCTTCACGCTGTCGGGCGGGCATCTGTTCTCGATCTACGATGGCTGCCGCGCGCAGGGCATCGACATCGTCGACGTGCGCCACGAACAGACCGCGGCCTTTGCGGCCGAGGGCTGGGCGAAGGTCACGCGCTGCCCCGGCGTCGCGGCGCTGACGGCGGGGCCGGGCGTCACGAACGGGATGAGCGCGATCGCCTCGGCCCAGCAGAACCATTCGCCGATGCTCGTGCTCGGCGGTCGCGCGCCCGCGATGCGCTGGGGTCAGGGGTCGCTGCAGGAGATCGACCACGTGCCGGTCGTCGCACCGCTGACGAAGATGGCGGCGACAGCGCAACGTACCTCGGACATCCCGTCCCTGATCGACGCCGCGCTCGGCGCCGCGATGACGCCGCACGGCGGCCCCGCGTTCCTCGACCTCCCGCTGGACATCGTCTTCTCCGAGGGCGCCGAGGAGGGCGACTTCGTGCCGCTGCCCTTCCAGACGACAGGTCTACAGGCCGACGGCGAGGCGTTCGACCGCGCGATTGCGCTGCTGCGCGACGCCCGGCGCCCGGTGATCATGGCGGGTTCTGACCTGTACTGGGGTCATGGGGAGGAGGCGCTGCGCGCGCTCGCCGAGGAGTTGCAGATCCCCGTCTTTCTCAACGGCCTGGCGCGAGGGTGCGTGCCGGCCGACCATGAGCTCTTCTTCTCGCGGGCGCGCTCGGCGGGCCTGAAGGACGCTGATGTCGCGCTCGTGGTGGGCGTGCCGCTGGACTTCCGGCTCGGGTTCGGCGGTGCGTTCGGCGAGCAGACCTCGATCGTCGTGGTCGACCGCGCAGAGCCGGCGATGGCGTATCCGCGGGCCGTCGCAGCCGCGTTGTACGGCGTCGTCAGCGACACACTCGACGTGTTGCGGGTGACGTGCGCCGGCACGCGTTCGGAACCGGCCTGGGTCATGTCGTTGCGGTCGGTCGAGGGCGGCGCGCGGGCGGGGGAGCGCGAGCAGCTGTGCGACGGCCGCGCCCCGCTGCACCCGATGCGGATCTACGGCGAGCTCGCACCGATGCTCGACCGCGACGCGATCGTCGTCGGCGACGGCGGTGACTTCGTCTCCTACGCGGGCCGGATGATCGATACCTATGAGCCCGGTTGCTGGCTCGATCCTGGGCCGTTCGGGTGCCTCGGGTCGGGGCCCGGCTATGCGCTGGCGGCGAAGCTCGCCCATCCCGAGCGGCAGGTCGTGCTGTTGCTCGGTGACGGGGCCTTCGGCTTTGCCGGCATGGAGTTCGACACGCTCGCGCGCCAC
>DATLNO010000092.1:0-9077 GCA_035536715.1 Solirubrobacteraceae bacterium | reverse complement strand
CCTCGCCGGCAAGACGATCGAGCCCGGCCCCGACAACCCGATCAAGGCGCGCTGGATGGCATTCAACGGCGGTGCCGGGATCCACGGCATCGACCCCAGCGCCTACTCCTCGATCGGCACCGACGCATCGCACGGCTGCGTTCGCATGCGGATTCCCGACGTCATCTCGCTCTACGCGCGCTCACCGGTCGGAACACCGGTGTACGTCGCGTAGCGACCTAGAACGTCGACGGCCGCGTCGACGCGCGGCAGCGCCGCCGAGGCCTCCGCGATACCGCGCGCGGCGGCGGCGTAGGACGAATCGGACAGCAGCCGCTCCACGGCCGGCGCGATGCTGCCGACGGTGACGTTGCTTGGCAGACCCAGCACGCGACGCGTGGCACGGTCGGGATCGAGCGCATCCCGGCGCCTGAGCGCTGCACGGCGGCGGCGTTCGCCCACTGGTCGAAGCTGAACAGCGGCAGCACGACGAGTGGTACGCCGTGCCGTAGCGCGCCAAGCGTCGAGCCATAACCGCCGTGGCAGATGATCGCCGCAGCATGCGGCGCGATGGCGTCCTGCGCCACCCAGCGCTCGACGCGGACGTTGTCCGGCAGCGCGCCCAGCTCTGCGGGGTCGCGATCGTTGCCGATCGTGACGAGGATCCGCGCCGAGAGCGGCGCCAGCGCGGCGATCGCGGCCTGATAGACGGCAGGGAAGTAGGGCAGGTGCTCGCCGGCGGCGACCGAGCCGAAGCTCACGTAGACGAGCGGGTCGTCGTTGTCCGGAAACCAATCGGCGAGCGGCGGCGGCGCGGCGGCGGCGGCGGCGGAGCCGAGGGCGGTCGAGGCGAAGCGGTGCGTCACCTGCGGCGCCGACGCCGCGCTGTCGTCGAGCGGCCCGGGGACCATCGTGAAGTACGGCATCTCGCCCAGCCGTATGCCCGCCGGGTCGGGCGGCAGGCCGAGCATGACGCGCTGTTCGTCGACGGCCGGCGCCGCGAGCGCCACCGTTCGCGCCTCGACGTCGGCCAGGCCGAGGCCCACCCGCACGATCGGGATCCCGTACAGGTCGGCAACCAGCGGCGCGGCGAACTCCCAGCTCTCGCGCACGATCACGTCGGGACGGAAGTCCTCGACGATCGCGCGCAGGTCGGGCAGCGCCGCGCGCAGGTCGATGCGGCCGAAGAAGTCGGCGATCATGCGCTCGTTGGCCTCGTCGATGCCCAGCTGGCCGAACTGCGCCATGAGCGGTATCCACTCCTCCGGCGGAGGATCGCCCACCGGCGCGAGGGCGAGGCCCGTCCGCTCCACGTTCGCCGCGTGCTGGCGCTGTGCAGCGACGAGCACCTCGTCGCCGGCGCGCCGGCAGGCGTGGCCAAACGGCGCGAGCGGTAGGAAATGACCCGAGCTGCCACGGGTGGCGAGGAGGACGCGCATGAGGGCCAGTTTAAGGGCCCACTATGCTCGTCCCAGACGATCAGGTGCAGGCGGGAAGGCGGGCGGGAAGGTCAGGCAGCGCTGCAGGCGCTCGCGGTCGGCCCGCGCAACCCTCGTGTCCCCCCGCGTGCCGAGCGCCAGGGGCGACCGCGGCTGTGCCGCGACGACCCCGTCGTTCGGGCACGCCCGGAGGCGGGCCGGTCTCTGTGCGTACGCGCTGATGATCCATCGAACGTCCCTGGTGAGTCGGCTTCGCCAGATGAGACTTCAAATCGGCGCACGATGTGTCCAAGGGAAGGCCGTGTATAAGACGGGGCCTGGACGAGCGCGCCGCCGTACCCGACGTCCGCGACGGCCTCACCGTGGCTGCGCGCTGCGCGCTGCGGGCGCTGCACGGGGCCCGCACCCGCAGCCGGACGTACGTCAAGAGCGCGACGATCGTCGCCGCGGCCCTGCAGCTCGGCCCCCCGCCGGGTGATCGTGCCGAGGCCGACATCTACAACGAGATCGTGCGCCTGGCGCAGGACTTCACGGCACGCCATCCGCTCGTCGACGGCCTGGGCAACTTCGGATCGATCGACGACGACCCGCCCGCGTCCATGCGCTACACCGAGGCGCGCCTCGATCTCGCCGGCGCTGCGCTCCTCGCGGACCTCGAGGACGGCTCCGATGAGGATGTGCTTCCCGCGAGCTTCCCGAACCTGCTCGTCAACGGCGCGTGGCGCACCCCACCCGGCGCACTGACGCGGATCGCGCCGCACAGCCTGCGCGAGATCGCCGCCGCGACGATCGCCTTCATCGACGATCCCGCGATCGATGTCCACGCGCTGATGGGCCACCTGCCGGGACCGGACTTCCCGACCGGCGGGATCCTGCTCGGCGGCGACGGCATCGCGACCGCCTACGCGACCGGCCGCGGGCGCCTGTGGCTGCGCGGCCGGGCGCATTTCGAGTCCGTCCGGCGCGGCCGCCAGGTGCTCGTCGTCACGCAGCTGCCCTACGGAGTGACGAAGGCCGGCGAGCTCGGCTTCATCAGCGAGCTCGCACGGCTTGTCCACGAGGAGCGGATCGGTGCCATCGCCGATCTCGAGGATCACTCGGGCGAGCGCGAGGGGATGCGGATCGTCATCACGGTCAAGGGCGACGCCGACCCGACCGAGCTGCTCGACGAGCTACACCAGCGGTCGCAGCTGCAGACGACGTTCCTGATGAAGATCGTCGCCTTGCTCGACGGGGAGCCGCGCACGCTGACCCTCAAGCAGGCGCTCGGGGCGTGGGTGGAGCATCAGCGCGGGGTGATCGCGCGCCGCGACGGCGTCACGAGCGCCGGTCGGCTTGACGAGATCGTCAAGGACGATTTGCGCGCAGTCGCCGTGCGCTGCGGCGACCGGCGCCGGACCGAGATCAGGCGATAGTGCCCAGCTCGCGCCGGATCTGCTTCGGCGTGGCCTTGCCGTGCACGCCGAGGCCCTGCGCGAAGTGCGCGACGCGCAGCTCCTGCAGCATCCAGTGCACGGCGGGCGCCGTGGGTCGCCCGCCACGCGCGCGGTACTCGCCCTCGAGCTCATGGATGCCCCTCATGCGGTCACGGTCGGCGGCGACCGCGTCGGGCAGCCGCTCGAGCCGGCGCTGCGCGGCGCGCAGGTAGCGCACGACATCGGGCAGCCGCGTGGCGCCGGTCGCGGCGACGAAGCCGGGATGGACCAGGCCGCCGAGCTGCGTCGCGATGTCCAGGCGCGCGGGCTGCAGCGCCGGGTCGGCGGGCAGCTCGTCGAGGCGCCGGCGCAGCGCGGCCGCCTCGTCGAGCACCGCGACGACGTCGGTGACGATCGCGGACGTCGTCTTCGACAGCCGCACGCCCACGTGCTCGCGCAGCGCCTTGAAGCCCGCCTCGTCCCAGGCGGGGCCGCCGCCGGAGGCGATCAACGCGTCGAGCGCCGCGACGAGCGCGTCCTCCAGCACGGCCGCGGCGCCTCCGTTCGGCGCGCCGGCCAGCGTCAGCGCCGCCTTCGTCTCCAGGCCGCGCTGTACCGAGCGCAGCGGCGAGGCAACCGTCAGCGCCAGCAGCCGGCGCGTGCCCGCGCGCATCGCGGCCGCCTGTGCGCGTGGCGTCTCGAGCGCCCGCACCGCGACGCCGTCGCCTTCGTCCACCAGCGCCGGATAGGCGCGTACCGCATCCCCGGTCCCCGGCAGCCCGACGCTGCGCGGCAGGTCGCCGATCGTCCAGTCGCGCAGGTTCGTGCGCTCGATCGACGCGGTCTGCTCGGCGAGCTGTGCGCGCAGCCGTGGCCGCACCTCCTCGCGCAGCGCGTCGAGGTCGTCCCCCGCCGCGACGGCGGCACCCGCCTCGTCCTGGACCTCGAAGCGCGGGCGCAGATGGACGGGCAGACGTGAGAGATCGAACTGCTCGGGCGCCGCGCGCACGCCGCGCACGCGTTCGAGCTCGCGCGCGACCGCGGCGACGATGCCGCCGTTCCCCGGCTGCAGTCCGGCCACGACCTGCTTCGCCGTCTCCGGGATCGGCACGAGCGGGCGGCGCAGGTCCTTGGGCAGCGAGCGGATCAGCGCGATCACGAGCTCCTCGCGCAGCCCCGGCACGAGCCAGTCGAAGCCGTCCGACCGCAGCTGCGCCAGCGCCTTCAGCGGCACGTTCACCGTGACGCCATCGATGTCCGAGCCAGGCTCGAAGCGGTAGGTCAGCGCCAGCGCGAGCTCGCCCTGGCGCCACTCGTCGGGCAGCGCGTCACGATCGATCCCGGCGGCGCCGACGAGCAGCTCGCGCGTGAACGTCAGCAGCGCCGGGTCACGCCCCCGTGCGTCCTTCCACCAGCGATCGAAGTGCGCGCCGGACACGACCGCCTCCGGGATCCGCTCGTCGTAGAAGTCGTAGAGCTCGCCCTCCGTCGCGACGATGTCGCGGCGGCGGGCGCGATGCTCGAGCTCCTCGACCTCCTCCAGCAGCGCGCGGTTGTCGGCGAGGAACCGATGCCGTGCGCTCCAGTCGCCCTCGATCAGCGCGCGCTGGATGAAGCGGCGACGCGACAGCTCTGGATCGATCGCGCCGTAGGCGACCGTCCGGCCCGCCACGACCGGCAGGCCGTAAAGCGTCGCGCGCTCGGTTGCGACGACCGACCCGCGCTTGCGCTCCCAGCGCGGCTCGGAGTACGTGCGCTTGATCAGGTGCCCGGCGAGCGGCTCGATCCAGCGCGGCTGGATCTGCGCCCCGGTGTGACCGAGCAGCCGCGTCGTCTCGACGAGCTCGGCGACCATCACCCACGGCGGGGGCTTGCGCGCGAGCGCCGAGCCGGGCGACAGGGTGAAGCGCGCGCCACGCGCGCCCAGGTACTCGCGACGGCCGGCATCGCGCACGCCGACGTGCGAGAGCAGCCCGGCGAGCAGCGCGCGATGGATTTCGTCGGGCTCCGCCGGCTGCTGGTTGATCTTCACCCCGACCGAGCGCGCCGAGCGCCGCAGCGACGCGGCGAGATCCTGCCACTCGCGAACGCGCAGGTAGTGCAGGTACTCCGCGTGGCACATGCGGCGAAAGCCGTTGCGCGAGCGCTCCTTCTGCTGCGTGCGCAGGAAGCGCCAGAGGTTCAGGAACGCGACGAAGTCCGAGCTGTCGTCCTTGAAGCGGGCGTGCTGCTGGTCGGCCTCGGCGCGCTTGTCGGCCGGCCGCACACGCGGGTCCTGGATCGACAGCGCGGCCGCGATGACGATCGCGTCCTCGGCGCATCCGAGGACGCCGGCCTCGAGCACCATCCGCCCCATGCGCGGGTCGACCGGAAGCTGCGCGAGGCGGCGGCCGAGCTTCGTCAGCCGCTTGCGCCGCTCGGTCGCCTCGAGATCGAGGGCGCCGAGCTCGTGCAGCAGCAGCTTGCCGTCGCGGACCTGGCGGCGGTCGGGCGGATCGAGGAAGCCGAAGTCCTCGACCTCGCCGAGGCGCAGCGCCTCCATCTGCAGGATCACGGCAGCCAGCGACGTGCGCAGGATCTCGGGGTCGGTGAAGTCCGGGCGCTGGACGAAGTCCTCTTCGGAGTACAGCCGGATGCAGATGCCGTCCGACGTGCGCCCGCAGCGGCCCGTGCGCTGGTTCGCCGACGCCTGCGAGATCGGCTCGATCGGCAGCCGCTGGACCTTCAGCCGCGCGCTGTAGCGGCTGATCCGCGCGGTGCCCGGATCGACGACCGCGCCGATCCCCGGCACGGTCAGCGACGTCTCGGCGACGTTCGTCGCGAGCACGACACGGCGTTCGCCGTGGGGCTCGAAGACTCGCTGCTGCTCGGCCGGCGACAGGCGCGCGTAGAGCGGCATGATCGCGACCTCCTTGGGCAGCCGCCCCGCCAGCGCCTCGGCGGTATCGCGGATCTCGCGCTCGCCGCTCAGAAATACCAGCACGTCGCCGGGCGCATCGCGCAGCAGCTGCGCGCAGGCGTCGCCGATCGCGTCGACCGGATCGGTCTCGTCGGCGACCGGCTCGTAGCGGACCTCGACGGGGAAGGTGCGGCCGGAGACCTCGACGACCGGGGCGTCGGCGAAGTGCGCGCTGAAGCGGGCGGGATCGATCGTCGCGCTCGTGATGATGAGCTTCAGCTCGGGCCGCTGGGGCAGCAGCCAGCGCAGGTAGCCGAGCAGGAAGTCGACGTTGAGGCTGCGCTCGTGGGCCTCGTCGACGATGACCGTGTCGTAGCGGCGCAGCAAGCGGTCGTGCTGGATCTCCGCGAGCAGCAGGCCGTCGGTGAGCAGGCGCACGAGCGTGTCCGGGCGGGACCTGTCCTCGAAGCGCACGGCATAGCCGACGGCGCTGCCGAGCTCGACGTCGAGCTCGTCGGCGATCCGCTGGGCGACGGTGCGCGCGGCGATTCGCCGCGGCTGCGTGTGCGCGATCGAGGTGCGCCCGAGCTCGAGGCAGATCTTCGGCAGCTGCGTCGTCTTTCCCGAGCCGGTCTCGCCCGCGACGATGACCACCTGGTTGGTGCCGATCGCCGCCAGCAGGTCGTCGCGGCGCGCGCTGACGGGCAGCTCGGGCGGATAGCTGATCGTGGGAGCGCTGGCGACCATGTAAGGCTCCCACGATAGGGCTGCGATCATCGTTCGATGGATCGCGTGCGGATCGACAAGTGGCTCTGGGCAGCACGGTTCTACAAGAGCCGCTCGCTCGCCACCGATGCCGTCAACGGCGGTCTCGCGCAGCTCAACGGCGTCCGCGTCAAGCCGAGCCGAGAGGTTGCGCCCGGCGACGAGCTCGAGGTGACGATCGGCCAGACGCGCCGCATCGTGATCGTGCGCGGCATCAGCCAGCGCCGCGGGCCCGCCAAGGAGGCGGTGAAGCTCTACGAGGAAACGCCGGACAGCATCTCGGCGCGCGAGCTGGCCGCCGAGCAGCGCCGGCTGCAGTCGCCGCCACCGGGCGCCGACCTGGGCGTGCGCCCGACCAAGCGCGACCGCCGGCGCCTGGATGAGGCGCGCGGGCGTCGCCGGTAAGTATGAGAAACGGCCGACGGTCGGCCGCGACGTGCAACACTGGCCGCAACGGGAATCGATGTGCCGTCGGCGTTCGGGGACGCTGTGCCGCGCTCTATTGGGAGGTTCGTGGTGCAGCTGCGCGCGTTTGTGTTGTGGGTCGGCGTTGCCGTGGCCGTGAGCGCTGTCGCGCCCGCCGCGGCGCAGGGCGCCGCAGGGCTGAACGGCTATCGGGTCAAGGCGACGGGCGAGAACCTGCGCGCGCTGGCCGAGGCCGGCTTCGATGTAACCGAGGGCCGCAACAGCACGCGCGGCACGGTCGACGTCGTCGGCACCGCCGCGCAGGTCGGCGCCGCCAAGCTCGACGCGCGCAAGCTGACCGACAACCAGACGAGCAGGGCCGCCCCGCCGGCGCGCGCCGCGACCACCGGCGCGACCGACGCCGCCTTCGACATCTGGACGAAGTACGACCCGGTCACCGAGCCGGCCGGCCAGGAGAAGGAGCAGTACGTCGAGCAGTACGCGCGCGTCGTCGGCAATTTCCCCGCCATCGTCAAGCAGCGCGTGGTGGGCACGACCTACGAGGGGCGCGAGATCGTCGCCCTCCAGGTCACGAAGAACGCCACCGGAGCGAACATCGCCGGGCGGCCCGCCGTCCTCTACAACGCGATGCAACACGCACGCGAGTGGCTGGCCGGCGAGACATGCCGCCGCACCCTCGACTACTTCGTCGACAACTACGGCAAGGGCACGAGCGCAGGGATCGAGGTCACGCAGCTCGTCGACAGCACCGAGCTGTGGTTCGTGTGCGTCAACAACCCCGACGGCTACGAGTTCACGTACACGCCAGGTAACCGCCTCTGGCGCAAGAACCTGCGCGACAACGACGGCAACACCGTCATCACGGCAGGTGACGGCGTCGACCCCAACCGCAACTTCGCGACGAACTGGGGCCGCGACGACGAGGGCTCCTCGCCGCGCCCACAGGCCGAGACGTACCGCGGCCCGTCCCCCGCCTCGGAGCCCGAGACAAAGGCGATGGAGGCCCTGTTCGCCGAGATCGACCCGGTGTTCCAGAAGAACGATCACACGGCTGCGGAGCTGCTGCTCTATCCGCAGGGCTCCCAGCAGGACACGCCGACGGCCGACCACGAGATCTTCACCGCCCTCGCCGGCGACCCGTTCAAGCCCGCCATCGAGGGCTTCGTGCCCGAGCTCTCCGCGGCGCTCTACATCACCAACGGCGACTTCACCGACTGGGCCTACAACACGAAGAACGCGCTGTCGTACACGCCGGAGGGCACGGTGGCCGAGGACCCGACGGTCACGGGCTTCGAGTACCCGGACTCCGAGCAGCAGATCCAGCAGGAGTTCCGCCGCCACCTGCCGTTCGCGCTGGACCTCGCGCACTCGGCCAAGGATCCGTCCGAGCCGGTCTCGCACCTCGACAACAAGGCCGACGACTTCACCGTCGACACGTTCGCCGAGTCCTACGGAGATCCACAGCCGGTTGCGGCCGTCGTCAAGCGCAAGCTCGGAACGGTCCAGATGCGCTTCCGGATCAACGACGGCCCCGTGAAGTTCGTGCCGACCAGGGAGTACGCCGGTGGCGAGCGGTACTACAAGGAGCCGGGCGTCTACTACCACCGCGTCCGCGGCTTCGTCGTCGGGACGAACCCCGGCGACGATGTCGAGGTGTGGTTCGAGGCCGGCGCCAAGCAGTCGCCGCACTTCACCTACAAGGCCGCGGTGCAGACGACCAAGCCGCTGCTGATCCTCGCCAACGAGGACTACTCCGGCGTTCAGCCCAACGCCGCGCCCGAGGCGGGGCCGAAGTACCTCGAGTCCTACAAGGCGGCGCTGGACGCCGCAGGCGTGGCCTACGACGTCTACGACGTCGACGCGCACGGCCGCCGCGCGCCGGACCCGCTGGGGATCCTTGCGCACTACTCGCACGTCGTCTGGTACACCGGCGACGACTACGTCCCGCGAGAGCCCGACGCACCCGGTGGCTCCGGTGTCACAAAGCGCGCGATCGAGACGCAGAACAACGTCCGCGACTTCCTCAACGACGGCGGCAAGCTGTTCTTCACAGGCAAGAACGCCGGCCGCGTGTTCGGCGAGAACATCTACTCCTCAACCCGTTCCAGTTCGAGGAGCGCACGTACTGCCAGAACGCCAACCCGAGCTGCATCG
>DATLNO010000091.1:0-8731 GCA_035536715.1 Solirubrobacteraceae bacterium | reverse complement strand
CGGGACGTCGAGGTGATACCAGCGCGCGCCGCCCGCCCGCGCCTGGACGCTCCCCAGATTCGGCACGCCGACCACGAGCAGTCCGCCCGGTCGCAGCCACGAAGCGATCCGCTCCAACGCCGCGCCGGGATCGTCGAGATGCTCGAGCACATGCCACAGTGCGGCGGCGTCCACAGATGACGGCGCCACATCAGCCTCCTCGATAGCGGCCTGCTCCAGCTCGATGCCGAGCGCGCGCGCTCCGACAACCCCCCGCAGCGACGGCTCGATCCCGTCTGCCGCCCAACCTGTCGCCCGTGCTGCCGCGACGAAGCGCCCGCGCCCGGCGCCGATGTCCAGCAGCCGCCCGGGCGGGCGCGCACCCGCGCGCGAGAGAAACGACAGCCTTCGGCGGTCGAACGCGCGCAGCAACGGCGCCGCCAGGCCCGAGCCACGCGGGGCGCCGCCACCGTAGGCCCCAGCCTCGTGCCCCGCGGCGGGCACAGGCGCGAGCGTGATCGCGCTGAGACACGCAGGGCAGCGCGCCAGAGCAACCTCGCCCGGCAGCGCGGGATCAGACCCTGGCACGGTGCGCCACGCGGCGAGCGGCCCGCCGCCGCACGCCGGGCATGCCCCATGACCACGACCTACGACGTCGTCATCCACCCCTGTCGTGGAAGTAGAACCCCGGCAGCGCCGCGCGCGTGATCTGCGCGGTCATGTGCGCGGCAAGCTCGAGGTCGCCCGTGCGCACGGCGAGGTCGTCGAGCGTGACGATCCCCGTCAGCCGCCCGCCGGCGAGCACAGGCAAACGCCGGATCCCGTGGCGGACCATGAGCTCGGCGGCCTCCTCGACGTTCATTCCCGGCTCGGCTGTGACGACCGGCGACGAGGCGTGTGCAGAGACCGGATCGGCCGGATCGCGACCGTCGGTCAACGCGCCGATCGCGAGGTCGCGGTCCGTGACGAAGCCGGCGAGCGTGCCTTCCTGCTGGTCGACCAATACGACCGAGCCGACGTTGCGCTCGCGCATCAGCTCTGCGACCTGGCGGACCGAGGCCGATGGTGGCGCGCTGACGACGCCTTCCGTCATGACGTCACGGATGTCCACGACCGCAACATACACTTGCGCCGTGGCCGCCACCCCGGACGAGACGCTCGCCGCAGAACGCGAGCGGGCCACGAAGGCCGGGACGTGGGCGATCGTCGCCGCGCTGCTGACGCTCGCGAGCTCGATCGTCGTCCTGATCGCGGTCCGCGACTTCCCCGTCGTGCGCCTGCTCGACACCCTGCGGTCGAGCCTCGGGCAGGGACCACAGGACGGTCCCGGGCCGGTCGCGCGCGGCCTGTTGTACTTCAACGACCACCTGCCGGTCTTCGCCGCCTTCCAGCTGCTGCCGGCGCTGGCGGCGGCGGCGCTTGGCGTCACGCTGATATTCCTCTATCGCTCGACGGTCGCGCGTGCTCCGCAGGTCGGCAAGATCCCGCTCATCGCCGCCGTCGCGGGCTCGGTCCTGCTCGTCGTCTCCGCGCTCGTGGCGACCGTATCGCTGACGCTCGACGTGCGCGAGTTCGCCGACGCCGCCAACCAGAGCGAGCAGGCGGCGCGCGACGTGTTCGCCTCACCCGTGCGCGACGCTGGCAACTACCTGAGCGTCCTCGGCAGGCTTGCGATCGTCATCGCGATCGTCACGAGCTCGCTGAACGCCATGCGCATCGGCCTGCTTACGCGCTTCATGGGCGTGCTGGGGATCATCGTCGGCGTCCTGTTCATCATCCCGCAGCTCGAGGGTCAGATCCCGTTCGTGAAGATCGTCTGGCTGTTCGGCCTGGCCCTGCTGTTCCTACATCGCTGGCCGAAGGCGATGCCGCCCGCCTGGGTTACGGGTGAGGCGCAGCCGTGGCCGACCCAGCAGGAGATCCGCGAGTCGCGCATGGCCGCTCAGGCCGAGCGCGGCGGTGCGACGCTGGATGAGAAGGTGCGGCGTCCGCGCCGCGAGCGGGCCGAGCCGCCGGAGACACCGGCGCCCGAGCCGCCGCGGGCGACGAAGCCGCACTCCTCCTCCAAGAAGAAGAAGCGCAAGCGCCGCTAGGCCGCGATGCATCGCTGCCACGTCGGCCGGCGCGGGGCGATACGGTGCGCGCACGATGACCTACGAGGAAGCCTGCGCCGCGCACTCGTGGCAGGTACCCGAGCGCTACAACATCGCGGCAGACGTGTGCGACAAGCACCCGCGCGACAAGCTCGCGATGGTGCACGAGGACCCCGACGGGAACGTGCGCGAGGTGCATTGGGGAGAGCTGCAGGCGATGTCCCGCCGGTTCGCCCTGCGACTGCTCGAAGAGGGGGTGGAGCGCGGCGACCGCGTCGCGATGCTGCTGCCGCCGACGCCCGAGACCGCGGCCGCCTTCCTCGGCACATGGCGGATCGGCGGGATCCTGCTGTCGATGTCGATCCTCTACGGCGACGACGGGATCCGCCACCGGCTCAGCGACTCCGAGGCGAAGGTCGTCGTCACGAACGCCGCCAACCGCTCGCGCGTCGAGCAGTTGACGCAGGTCATCGAGCTCGAGCCCGGCGACCTCGACGACGGCTCGGCGGACCACACCATCGTCGACACCTCCTGCGACGACCCGGCGCAGCTCTATTACACGTCGGGCACGACCGGCCTCGCGAAGGGCATCCTGCACGCCCATCGCTACATCTGCGCCCACGAGGAGTTCATCTACTGCCATGACGTGCAGGACGGCGAGCGCTTCCACGGCATGGGGGAGTGGGCCTGGGCCGCCGGGATCTCGCCGCTGCTCGGCCCGTGGCGCTTTGGCGCGGTCCAGATCGTCCTGCAACGCAAAGGCGGCTTCGACCCGCACGGGCAGCTCGCGTTCCTCAGCCGCCACAAGCCGACGAACGTCTTCGCCACGCCAACGGCGATCCGCTCAATGATGGGCATCGGCGACGCAGGCACGCGCTACCCGCAGGACTTCCGCATCGTCTGCTCCGCCGGCGAGCCGCTCAATCCCGAGGCCATCCGCTGGTTCCGCGAGCAGTACGGCGTGACGGTCCTGGACTACTACGGCCTGTCCGAGAGCTATCCGCTCGTCGCCAACTACCC
Organism: Solirubrobacteraceae bacterium; assembly: GCA_035536715.1. Lineage (GTDB taxonomy): Bacteria > Actinomycetota > Thermoleophilia > Solirubrobacterales > Solirubrobacteraceae > CADCVQ01. The sequence goes on along the minus strand of DATLNO010000091.1, from coordinate 5,639 downwards.
CTTCATGGAGGTCCGCGAGGGCTCGATGGGCCGCCCGATGCCCGGCTGGGACGTGCAGATCCTCGACGAGGACGAGAAGCCGGTGCAGACCGGCGAGCGCGGCGAGATCTGCCTGCGCGCCCGCTCCAACCCGCACTATCCGCTCGGCTACTGGAACAACCCCGAGGCCGGCGAGGAAACCTTCGGCGGCGAGTGGTTTCACACGAAGGACGCCGCCTCGAAGGACATCGACGGTTACATCTGGTACGAGGGCCGTGCCGACGACGTGATCATCTCCGCGGGCTACCGGATCGGTCCCTTCGAGGTCGAGTCGGCGTGCCTCGAGCACCCCGCTGTCGCGGAAGCGGCAGCCGTCGCCTGGCCCGACGAGCGGCGCGGCAACGTCGTCAAGGCATTCATCATCCTCGCTGCCGGGTATGAGCCCAGCGACGAGCTCGGCAAGGAGATCTCGGCGTTCGTGCGCGAGCACCTGTCGGCGTACGCGTATCCGCGGCTGGTCGAGTTCGTCGACGAGCTGCCCAAGACCCTGACTGGCAAGATCCGCCGCATCGAGTTGCGAGAGAGGAGCAGGTCCGAGTGAGCGTCGACTCCCACGAGCAGCTTGCGCAGCGCCTGGAGGAACTGCTCCAGGTCGAAACCTTCCCGCCGCCCGAGGAGTTCGCCCGCGACGCGTTGCTCAACGACCCCGCGGTGTACGAGCAGGCGGCCGCCGATCCGATCGCCTGGTGGGAGGACAAGGCGCGCGAGCTGGACTGGTTCTCGGAGTGGGACACGACGCTCGACGACTCCAGCCCGCCGTTCTACAAGTGGTTCACCGGCGGGACCATCAACGCGTCCTACAACTGCCTGGACCGCCACATCGAGGCCGGCCGCGGCGACCGGGTCGCCTTCCACTGGCGCGGGGAGGAGGGCGAGGAGCGCGACATCACCTACGCCGACCTGCACCGCGACGTCATGCGCCTTGCCAACGCGCTGAAGGACCAGGGCATCGAGCAGGGCGACATCGTCGGGATCTATCTGCCGATGATCCCCGAGGTCGTCGTCGCGATGCTCGCCTGCGCTCGGATCGGGGCGCCGCACAACGTCGTCTTCGGCGGCTTCTCGGCGGAGTCCGTCAAGGAGCGCATGGAGTTCTCCGAGGCCAAGGCGCTGATCACCGTCGACGGCGCGCGGCGCAAGGGCAAGACCGCGCCGATCAAGGCGACGGTGGACGAGGTCGGCATGTCGGTCGCGACGACGATCGTCGTGCGCCATACCGGCATCGAATGCCCGATGGGCGAGGGCGATGTCTTCTACGACGAGATCATCCAGGCCGCCGACCCGGAGTGTGAAGCGACCCCGCTCGACGCCGAGCACCCGCTCTTCATCCTCTACTCGTCGGGCTCGACCGCGAAGCCGAAGGGGATCCTGCACTCGACCGGCGGCTATCTGACCGGCGCCGCCTACACGCACAAGGTCGTCTTCGACCTCAAGCCCGAGAGCGACGTCTACTTCTGCAGCGCCGACGTCGGCTGGATCACCGGCCACACCTACATCGTCTACGGACCGCTGATGAACGGCGCGACCTCGGTGATGTACGAGGGGGCACCGGACTACCCGGACAAGGACATCTGGTGGGAGCTGTGCGAGCGCTACGGGGTGACGCTCTTCTACACCGCGCCGACGGCGATCCGCGCCTGCATGAAGTGGGGCGAGGACTACCCCGGTCGTCACGACCTCTCCAAGCTGCGCCTGCTCGGCACCGTCGGCGAGCCGATCAACCCGAAGGCCTGGGTCTGGTACTACCACGTGATCGGCGGCGAGCGCTGCCCGGTCGTCGACACCTGGTGGCAGACCGAGACGGGCTCGATCATGATCTCGCCGCTGCCGGGGATCACGCATTGCAAGCCCGGCTCGGCGACACACCCGCTGCCCGGCGTCGTGGCGTCCGTTGTGGGAGAGGACGGCGAGGAGCTGCCGCGCGACCGGCAGGGCCTGCTCACGCTGCAGGAGCCGTGGCCGTCGATGCTGCGCACGCTCTACGGCGACGACGACCGGTATGTGACGACATACTTCGAGAAGTTCGGGCCGCAGACGTACTTCGTCGGCGACGCCTCACGGCAGGACGACGACCACTACTTCTGGGTCATCGGCCGCGTCGACGACGTGCTCAACGTCTCCGGGCACCGGATGTCGACGGCGGAGATCGAGTCGGCCGTCGTGTCGCATCCGAAGGTCGCCGAGTGCGCGACGATCGGCGCCGCCGACGAGGACACGGGCCAGACCGTCGTCTGCTTCGTGACGCTCGAGGGCGAGCTCGAGGGCACCGACGAGCTCGTCGCCGAGATCCGCGAGCACGTGGCGAAGAAGATCGGCAAGCTCGCGCGGCCCAAGCGGATCATCTGGGCCGACGACCTGCCCAAGACGCGCTCGGGCAAGATCATGCGCCGCCTGCTGCGCGACATCGCCGAGGGCCGCGAGCTCGGCGACGTCACGACGCTGCGCGACCCCACGGTGATGAAGCAGCTCGGCGAGCGGGTCGCCGAACGGCGCGACAACGCCGACGCCTAGCGGACCCGTCGGCTGGTGGTCCTAGTCGGCGTCGGCGAAGGGCAGCCGCTCGGCGAGATCGGTGATCTCGAAGACGCGGTGGACCTGCTTGGGGCCCTTCAGCAGCGAGAAGCGGCCGGGCCGAGAGCGCTCGGTGGCCATCACGAGCAACCGGATGCCGGTCGAGTCGATGAACTCGAGCCGGCCGAGGTCGACGACGATCGCCTCGGCGTCGCTGTCCTCCACGCGGCGCAGCTCCTCCTCCAGGCGCGGGGCACCATCGAGGTCCAGCTCACCGATCAGTTCGATGATGTGCGCCTCGCCCTCGCGCTCACTGCGCAGCGCGAGGCTTCCGAGCTTGCTGGTGCGGGCGGCGCGATCGGCGTCATCCCCCGGCATTGGTCCCTTTCCATTCAGACGACGATGGCTCGGATGGCTCCCAGGCTGTGCGCCTAATCTATCAGCGGGCATCGAGTTTGGCCTGTGTGCGCAGCTCGGACACGATCCGCTCCAGCCGCGGCTCGGTGTCGCGGTCCAGGTGCGTCATCGCAGCCGCCACGGCTGGATGCACGGCGGCGATCCGCTCGTGCATCGCGTGCGCGACCGCACGGTAGGACGGATGGCCCTCACGCCCGGAGCGCAGCTCGATGAGCTGCATCGCCTCGCGGGCGTTGAGATCGAGCACGTAGCGCAGCCGGTAGCCGAGGCAGAGCGCGTACATCGCGGCGCGACGATCATGGCCGGCGCCGAGCAGCGCCTCGTAGGTGGACTGCGAGATGTCCAGCGCGCGGCGGTAGTCGGCGCCGACCCCCGCGTCGTCGACCTCATGGGGCACCCCCGCGCCGAGATCCGGCGTGAGCGCCTGCCATTGACAGGTGAGCATGCGATGGCGCTGCAGGTCGCGAAATGCGCCGTAGTCCGAGACGATCTCGAAGCGGTAGCGCAGCGATTCCAACCCGCGGCCGGGGCGATGGCGGCGGTTGGCGCGGTCGCCGACGAGGTCGGCGAGCAGCATGCCGCGATCCGCGCCGGAGAGCTCCGCGAGCGCCGCCCGCGTGGCGCGCTCGTCGGTCGTGGATGCCTCGAACAGGAGCGCCGCGAGCAGCAGGGCTTCGTCGCCGTCGTGGTGCGTCAGGCGTACCGACGGTCCGCCGGCCCCGTCGTCGCCCGGCGCGCGGTCGAGCCCCAGGCGCGCGGCCCAGCTCTCGGCGGCCTGTTCGCGGCGCTCGAGGTAGGAGACCCACTCGCCGCCGCGGTCGGGGCGCTCGACGCGCGATACGAAGCTCGGCATCACCGCCTGCACTGCGCGCAGGATCATCCCGCCGTAGTGGCGCGCCTCGGGCAGCGGGTGGGCGAGCAGATGCAGGATCAGCTGCTCGTAGGTCTGGCCCGTCGCGAAGATCCCCATGTGCGACAGCGACGCGGCCGGCAGCAGCCCGCGGAGCAGGTCCAGCGCCTTGGCGCGGATCGCGCGATCGTGCGCCTTCGGCGACTGGCCCTCGGCCGGCGGGTACTGCTCGGCCGCCCACGCCTGCACGCGCGGCAGGGCAGCGGAGTAGATCCCGAAGAGCTCGTCCATCGCGGCCTCGTAGGCCGGGCCGAGCTCGGGGTCGCGGTAGTAGCGGTATTGCGAGGTGCCCTCGATTGGCGCGTCATAGGCGATGTAGCGCGTGGACTGCTCGAGGTAGGCGCCCAGCCGCGGGCGCTGGAGGATCTTCGTCAGGACGTTGGAGGTCCACTCGCAGGCGATATGTGCGCCGCCGAGCTGGGCGACCGAGTCGTCGCCGTAGCCGACGAAGATGCGCTCATAGAGGTCCGCGGCGCGCGATCCCTCCTCGTTGTCGTAGGACGCATGAATCGGACCCCGCCGCCCCAGGGACGGCGCGAACTCGTCGAGGAACATCCGCCGCAGCGTTCCCTGGTAGCGCGAGTAGCGGGCAAACAGCGCGCCCTTGACCGTCTCGGGCAGGTTGACGAGCGCGAACACGGGCTCGTCGAGGTTCGTGACGTGCGGCTCCAGGCACGCGCGCTCGTCGGCGCTGAAGGTCTCGACCGGGTATTCCACGGGGGCGGAAGGGTAACGCGCCGCCAGGTTGCTCAGACCCCCTGCTCGACGGCAGCCAGCAGAACCCGCTGCACGACGGCGTCGAGGTCGTCGGTGAGGTAGAGGAGGTCGAGATCGCCGATGGCGATCATCCCGTCGCCGGCGGCGCGTTCCCGCAGCCAGTCCACGAGACCCGTCCAGTACGCCGTTCCGACGAGGATGACCGGGAAGGAGCGGATCTTCTGCGTCTGGATGAGGCACAGCGCCTCGAACATCTCGTCGAGTGTCCCGAAGCCGCCGGGCAGCACGACGAATGCGTTCGCGTAGCGCACGAACATCACCTTGCGACAGAAGAAGTAGTGAAAGTCCAGCGACTGGTCAACGAACTCGGCGGCGTCCCCCGACTCGAAGGGCAGATCGATGTTCAGTCCGATCGAGCGCCCCGCGCCCTCGCGTGCACCGCGGTTGGCGGCCTGCATCGCGCCGGGCCCGCCCCCGGTGATGACTGCAAAGCCCGCATCGGCCAGGCGCCGCCCGACCTCTGTCGCGAGCTCGTATTCGGGTGAGCCCGGCGCCGTTCGCGCGGACCCGAACACGGAGACCGCGCGGTGCAGCCCGGACAGCTCGCGAAAGCCCATCGCAAGCTCCGCCGACATCCGCTCCACCCGCGTCGTGTCGCTGATCTCGTGAGCGAGGGCGCCCTCTTGCGCGCCGATCAGCTCCTCGTCCGGTGTGGCAGGTCTGCGAAACGCCATCCCAGGGGACTGTAGAAGGGGCCGATGGTTTGCCGGCCGTCGGACCGGGCCGACCGCGATCGGCGGTTGGAGTTCAGAAGGGTGTGGGCAGGCGTGAGATGAGCCCGCAGCCATGCATTGTCTTCGACCCTCCGGTGCGCCGTGAGAAGTGAGTTATTTTCGGGCGATCAGCCCTCTTCGGTTCGTGGTCCTGGCATCGTGCAGCGTGACCAAACCAAGGAGGCGCGGTAATGCGAAAGGTTTTCGTGATGGCGCTGGCCGTCACATCGTTCATGGCTCTCGGGACGGCAGGGGCTGTGGCCAAGACAGGG
>DATLNO010000090.1:0-22043 GCA_035536715.1 Solirubrobacteraceae bacterium | reverse complement strand
ACCAGATCGATCCCGTCGAAGGAGAAGAAGCGCTCGAACTGCTTCACCAGCGCGTTGCGCGGCTCGGTGAGGATGGTGACCAGGTCGGAGCGCTCGAGCTGGTGGATCACCGAAGCCACCGGCAGGCGGCCGATGAACTCTGGGATCAGCCCGTACTCCACGAGATCCTCGGGCAGGACCTTCTCGAACAGGTCCCCGGTGTCCTTGTTGTGCTTCGAGCTGACAGACGCGCCGAAGCCCACGCCCTTGTGGCCCACCCGGCGCTCGACGACCTTGTCGAGATCCGCGAACGCCCCGCCGCAGATGAACAGGACGTTGGTGGTGTCGATGGTGAGGAACTCCTGATGTGGGTGCTTGCGCCCGCCCTGGGGCGGCACCGAGGCCACCGTGCCCTCGAGGATCTTGAGCAGCGCCTGCTGCACGCCCTCGCCCGAGACGTCGCGCGTGATCGAAGGGTTGTCCGCCTTGCGCGCGATCTTGTCGACCTCGTCGATGTAGATGATCCCCGTCTCGGCCTTCTTGACGTCGAAGTCGGCGGCCTGGATCAGCTTGAGCAGGATGTTCTCGACGTCCTCGCCGACGTAGCCGGCCTCGGTCAGCGCCGTGGCGTCGGCGATCGCGAAGGGGACGTTGAGGATGCGTGCCAGCGTCTGGGCGAGCAGCGTCTTGCCGCAGCCCGTCGGGCCGAGCAGCAGGATGTTCGACTTCTGCAGCTCGATGTCCGAGTCTTCGGCCTGCATCATCTGCACGCGCTTGTAGTGGTTGTAGACCGCTACGGACAGCGTGCGCTTGGACTCGTCCTGGCCGACGACGTACTCGTCGAGCACGTCGTAGATCTCGCGCGGCTTGGGCAGGCTCTCGATGTCGAAGGTCGGCGGAGCGGTGAGCTCCTCATCGATGATCTCGTTGCAGAGGTCGATGCACTCGTCGCAGATGTAGACGCCGGGGCCGGCGATGAGCTTCTTAACCTGACGCTGGGACTTGCCGCAGAAAGAGCAGAGGAGCTGTTCGTTGGAATCGGTCGGTCGCGCCATAAGGCTCAGTGCTGGTGGATCACCCGGTCAATGATGCCGTACTCCTTGGCCTCATCGCTACTCAAGAAGTAATCGCGCTCGGTATCGGTGCGAACCTTCTCGTACGGCTGCTTGGTGTGCTCAGCGATGATCTGGTCCAGTCGTCGGCGGATGTCGATGATCTCTTTAGCGTGGATCTCGATATCCGTCGCCTGACCCTGGAATCCGCTGGACACCTGATGGATCAGGATCTTGGCGTTGGGCAGCGCCATGCGCTTGCCTTCGGCCCCGCCGGCCAGCAGCAGTGCGCCCATCGACATCGCGATTCCGACGCAGATCGTCGACACGTCCGGCTTGATGAACTGCATCGTGTCGTAGATCGCGAGGCCGGCGTAGACCGAGCCGCCGGGCGAGTTGATGTAGAGCGAGATGTCCTTGTCGGGATCCTCGGACTCCAGGTGCAGCAGCTGCGCTACGACGAGGTTCGCGATCTGATCATCGACAGGTGTCCCCAGAAAGACGATCCGCTCGTTGAGCAGGCGGCTGTAGATGTCGAAGGCGCGTTCGCCTCTCGACGTCTGCTCAACCACCATGGGGACAAGGGGGCTCATGGTCCTCGCTTCAGTTAGGCGTCGTTCGGTGAACTCCTGCCGGGCAGCGTACCAACCGCTCCGCCCCAGTCAGGACGTTCTGCTCCAACGGACGGCCGGTCAGCTGTCCGGCGTCCAGAGCTTGCCCTTGGCGCCCGCGGCGGCCGTATCCGAGCCGGGCGTCCAGAGCTCCTCGCCCGTGTCGCCCTGCGTCTTTGCCGGCGCCTTCTTCTTGGCGGCCGGCTTCTTCTTCGCAGCGGGCTTCTTCTTCGTGGCCGTTTCGGCCTTGCCCTTGCCCTTGCCCTTCTTCTTCTCCGCGGCCTCCGGCGCGACCGGCTTCGCCGTCGTGACGACGAGGTCGATCGCCTGCTCGGCGGCAACCTCCTTGGCCAGCATGTCCACCCGGCCTGCGGAGCGCAGCCGGTCGAGCAGCTTCTGCCGCGACATCTGCTCCTTCTCGGCGGCGCCCTCGAGCGCGTCGAGCAGCTGGGCGTCGGTCGGCTCGATCTTCTCGGCTTCGATGATCGCGGCCAGGACCGCCTCGCGGCGCAGCGCGATCTCGGCGTCCGGCTTGGACTCGTTGACGAGCTCCTCCTCGGTCTTGCCGGAGATCTGCAGGTAGTGCGCCTTGGAGATGCCCTGATGGCTCAGCGAGTGCAGCATCCGGTCCAGCAGCTCCTGCGCTCGCGCGCTGACGAGCGCATCGGGGACATCGACGGTCGCGTCGGCGACGGCGGCATCGAGCGCATTGGCGCGAAACTCGTTCTCGACCTGCTTCTCGTCGTGATCGAGCAGTTCCTTGGCGATCGACTCGCGCAGCTCGTCGAGGGTGTCGTAGCCGGCGGCGTCGGAGGCGAACTCGTCGTCGAGCTCGGGGAGGTCCTTGTGCTTGACCTCCTTGACGGTGAACTCGAACTGGGCGGGCTTGCCGGCGACGTGCTTGGCGGCGTAGTCGTCGGGGAACGTCGCGTCGACGGTCTTCTGCTCGCCCGCGGCGACGCCGACGAGGCCCTCCTCGAAACCGGGGATCAGGCGTCCCGCGCCGACCTCGACGAGCTGGTCGCGGCCCTCGCCGCCCTCGAATGGCTCGCCGTCGATCGTGCCGACGAAGTCGAGGATCACGAAGTCGCCGTTCGCGGCGGGTCGGTCGACGACCTCCAGGCGCGCGAAGCGCTCGCGCATCTCGTCGATCTGGTCCTCGACGACCTCGGGGTCCGCGGCAGGCTCGCGCTTGGCGACCTCGAGCTCGCGGTACGTCCCGAGCGTCGCCGTCGGGCGCACGCCGACCTCGAAGGAGAACGTCAGCGGCTTGCCCTCGTCGGGCAGGTCGCCGAGATCGACGTCGGGATCGCCGACGGGGGCGATGCCGGAGTTGTCGACGGCCTTCATGTACCAGTCGGTGAGGCGCCCGCGGACGGCCTCGTCGAGGATCGGCTCACGGCCGATTCGCTGGATGACGACGGCGGGCGGAATCTTGCCGGTGCGGAAGCCCGGGACCTTCATCTCACGGCCGAGCTTGCGCGCCTGGGTCTCCAGCGAGCGCTGGATCTCCTCCGCGGCGACCTCGACGCTCACGCTCACGCGCGACTCGGGCAGCTCGGTGACGGTGGTGGTGACAGCGGTGGCCATGCAGACCAGCCTAGCCTGGATGCATTCGCCGCCGTCGACCACCGCATGAGGTTGTCGCCGCCTGGGTCGTGACCGGGCCGCTCGGCCACCTCTACGCCGGCCTCGCCGATTGGGGCGGCGTGTTCGTCCGCTACGTGCGCGTGCGCGGGCGGCTGGAGCGGATGTAGGCAACTCCGAGCTGGGCGCCGGATCAGCGTTTGCGAACAGCATCGATGAGGGCTGTCGTCAACCGCCGCGACCGTCGGCGGAGCCCCGGTCGGCGGCCGTAGTGGCGTTTGTTGTCGTCTGGAGCAGAAACCCGCCACCACGAGGCTCGTTCCAGGTCCGGCGCGCGTACTGGCGCTTTTGTGTCGTCATAGAGCACAAGAGCGCCACCACGGTGCGCCGGCGTCGCCCGAACGCAGCAGCGAACAGGAGGCGTTCGTCTGCCGGGTGGCGTGAACTCGCTCCACGCGGCGCCCGGGCGCCCGCAGGCGCCCGGGTTCCCCATCCGCGGCGTGCGCTCAGTCGCTGAAGATGTTCAGCAGCGAGAGGAAGATATTGACGATCGAGACGAAAATGCCGGTCGCGATCCAGACCGCGTCGTCGCCCGTCCCGTGCTTGCGCAGGTAGTTGAAGTTGACAGCAATCAGCAGCGCCGAGACGATCGCGATGATGCCGCTGAGGATCGGGTTTCCGCCGCTCGAGAGCAGCAGCATCACGAACGAAACCACGACGCAGCCGAGGATGATGAACGACAACGGGCGCATCCAGGAGCTGAGGTCCTTGCTCAGCGCAAAGCCTCCGGCGCCCATGCCGAGCGTGATCAGCGCCGTCGCGCCCGCCGCCTGCGTCACGGCGGACGGGTCGTTCTGGATGAAGTAGTTCAGCGCGGGCCCGATGCCGATCCCGATCAGCAACGCGATCGCGTACAGCCAGCCGATCGCGAACGTGCCGACGCGCAGCTTCTCGACGAAGCTCTGCGCGATCAGCATCCCAAAGGCAACGAGAAACAGGATGAACGCGGTTCCATCGCCGAGGTCGCGGCCGATCCAGCTGCCGGCCACCATGAACCCGAGGGCGATGGCGACGAGGAACATCACCTGGCCCAACAGGGTGGCGGTGCTGACCTCGGCACGCGCGCCTGCGCGTGAGGCGAAGCCGGTTCGAGCGTCGTCCATGAAAGGCCTCCTTGGTTGCGGACGGGGAAGAACGAGAGTAATGGTGACGACGGCGCGCACCAACGGATTGGCCGCCGGACGGCAGATCGATGATTAGGCCATCACGCAATCAACCATCTAGGCTGCCGGACGTGCGCACTGCAGCAATTCTCTGTGCGGTCACGGCCACCTTCGTCGCCGTCTCCTCCGCGCCCGCCGAGGCGCCCGAGCGGCCGAGCGGAAACTTCGGCGGCGGCGCCGTCGCGGCGCCCCCCAGGGACATCTTCGGCCCGGGCAACGCCGTCATCGGCCTGCGCGCGCTCGACGACCGCAAGCTGGAGATCGAGGCGACGGTGCGCGGCAAGTGCACGGGCGGCGACATCACAGCGGCCGTGACGATCGCTGCGGACGGCACGTTCAGTTCCGAGGACACCGTGACACAGCAGCCAAGCCCGGGCGAGACCGTCACGACGACGTACAGGCTCTCCGGCGCCTTCACGAGCAGATCCGCCGTCGAGGGCACCCTGTCCGCGACCCTCCTGAAGTCGGCCGCGGGCAAGAAGGCGACCTGCAAGACCGGCACCGTGGCGTTCAGCGCACGACGGCCCGACGGCCGGATCGGCAAGCGTGGAGCCGAGGGCAAGATGCGCTACTACGGGACGACCGCGCAGCGCGGCGTGGGTCCGAAGCGCCCGATCGTGCTGCGCGTCTCGGGTGACGGCCAGCTCGTCTCGCGGGCGCTGTTCGGCGAACAGGTGAAGTGCGGCGATGGCACCCGTTCGATCGGTGTCGAGGCGCCGAGCACGAACCTGAGGATCGGGACGAACGGGCGCGTCAAGGACAAGGAGAAGTACACGATCGACAACGGTGACACGCGCACCTACGTCGAGGACAGCTTCACCGCCGTCATCGGGCGCAGCGGCGCGAAGGGCACGTTCTCGCTCAGCGACCGGACGATCGACAAGGCATCGGGCAACATCATCCAGAGCTGCGAGTCCGGCGAGATCAAGTGGACGGCGGCGCCGTAGGCTCCTGATCGCCTGCCGGCGCAGGATAAGCCACACCGGGATATTGTCCGCCCGCGATCCCGGCGGCTTCATCCGCGGGGGTACCCCGGTTTCAGGTTTCCAGGACGCCCGCTGGGTAGCACGGTGTCATGATGACCGAACGCAAGGAGCGCATCGCCCGCAACGAGGCCAGCTTCCGCGACCTCAACGAGAGCCTCGAAGCGAAGGTGCATCGCCGGCAGACGGAACCCGACCTCGCCGGGTTCGTGTGCGAGTGCGGCGATGACGACTGCGACATGACGGTGCGTGTGGCGCTGCATACGTACGCGTCCGTCCGCAAGGACGACCAGCGCTTCATCGTCGGGCCTGGTCACGAGATAGCGGATGCCGAGGACGTCGTCGACGAGGGCGACGGGTACGTCATCGTCCGCAAGCACGAAGACGTCGCCGACGTCGTCGGCCGCGAGTAGCTCGCATCATCCGATCCTCCGTTCCATTGCGACGCCCTGGACCTGCACCCCGTCGGCCAGGGTCAGCATCGGGCGCGCGATCTCGCGGAAGCCGAACGCGCGGTAGAGCTGCTCGCCCGGCAGCGTCGCCATCAGCTCGAGCTTCGTGAAGCCCTCCGCCCGCGCCGCTTGTTCACAGTCCTCGAGGATCGCGCGGCCGAGCCCGCGCCGCGTCCAGTCGGGGTGCACGAACATCGCCCGCACCCGTGCGGATTCCGTATCGGGGTCAAGCAGTCGCTCATCGCCCAGGGCGTCGCCCGCACCGGCATGAAGCTTGGCGCGGCGGCTCCAGCCACCGCACGCGACGATCCTGCCGGGCGCGGTCTCATGGATGAAATACGTGCCGTCCTCGATCAGCTGTGGGTCCAGCCGCGCGATGTACAACGCAGCGCTTGCGGTCTGCCGTTCATCGTAGAAGTGCCCGAACAACCCCAGCACCGAGTCGCGCATGAGCGCCGTGATCTGCTCGGTGTCCGCGGTGTTGGCCATTCGGACCGAGAGTGGCGCGCACCTAGACCATCGGGGAGGTACCAGCGGGTTCACCATCCGCGCTCACTCTAGAATCAGGGTCAAGCAGGGGACCATCCTAAACCGCAGGGGCTGCGTGAATTTCACCGATCTGACGGTCCGATCTCATATTGATCGGCGACTTGCCGCTACGGCTGTGATCGTCGTCGTCGGGCTCACATTGAGCATGGCGGCGGCGCCGGCGGCGGCGGATGTCGGTAAGCGCGACTTTTCCTACGGCTCGGGGGTGACGGCGCCGACCGGTCAGAAGCCGCAGAGCAAGTTGTGGTGGACAAGCGGTGGGCAGTGGTGGGGTGTCTTGTGGAGCACGGGCTCCAACGCATGGACCATCCATAAGTACGACAAGGTCTCGCGGACATGGTCGAACACGGGCGTCGTGATCGACAACAGGCGCCACGCGGGGCCGGATGCGATGTGGGACGGCTCGAAGCTGTATGTCGTGATGGCCCTGAAGGAGGGGACGTCGTCGACCGATGCGCGCATCCTCGTCTATCGCTTCAGCCTCAGCGGCTCGACGTGGTCGTCGCTGGGTGCTCCGACCAAGGTGAAGGACGGCAAGCCCGAGACCCTGGTGATCGACAAGGACAGCACGGGCAAGCTGTGGATCACGTACGCAGAGGCGAACGGGAACGGGACGAAGTCCGTGTACGTCGTGCACACGACGACGAACGAGACGACGTGGGGCGCGCCCTACGTGCTGCCGGTCACCGGCACCACCAACGTCAAAGCGGATGACATCTCGTCGGTCGTCGCATATGGCAACAGCACCACCGGGCGCTACGTCGGGGTGCTGTATTCCAACCAGACCGAGGGGCACCTGAGCTTCGCGCGCCATCGCGACGGCGCCGGGGACGCGGCTGCCGACTGGCAGCGCATTGTGCTGGCCAGCGGCTCGCGGATCGCCGACGGTCACCTGAACATCAAGGGGCTGGTCGACGACCCCACCGGCCGGGTGTTCGCGGTCGTCAAGACGTCGCTCAACGACGGGTCGGCGATCGCCTCCGACCCGTTGATCGTCCTCCACACGATCAACGGGACGACATCCACCGCCGCGACGGTCTGGAGAGTCAGTGACAACGTCACGCGCGCCGTCTTGATGCTCGACAGCGAGAACAAGAACACGCATGTGTTCGCCGCGGGGCCGTGCTGCAGCGGTGGGACGATCTACACGAAGTCCGCCAAGTACGACAGCCCGAGCTTCTCCAACGGCCTCGGCACGCCGTTCATCCAGCTCTCTACGGACACGACGATCAACAACCCGACATCCTCCAAGCAGACCGTCAACTCGACGAGCGGCCTGCTGGTCGAAGCCGGCAACGACGCCACGCGCATGTACGTCCACAACTTCCTGCCCCTGTCCCCGGCGGCCGACACAACGCCGCCGGACACGACGATCACGAGCGGCCCGGCGGGAACCGTCGCGTCGGGTTCGGCGAGCTTCACCTTCAGTTCCACCGAGGCGGGTTCGACGTTCGAGTGTCGCCTCGACAGCGGCCCCTACGGGGTCTGCGGCTCGCCGAAGGACTACAGCCTGCTGGCTCAGGGTGCGCACACATTCGACGTGCGTGCCAAGGACGCCGCCGGCAACGTCGACGCGACCCCCGCAAGCCGGACCTGGACGATCGACACGACGCCACCGGAGACGACGCTCACGAGCGGCCCGTCGGGAGCCGTGACGACCGGCTCGGCGAGCTTTGCGTTCACCTCGGAGGCAGGCGCGTCGTTCGAGTGTCGCCTGGACGCCGGCGCCTTCGCGCCGTGCACGTCACCGGCGAACTACAGCCTGCTCGCGGACGGTTCGCACACCTTCGAGGTGCGCGCCAAGGACGGTCCGGGCAATGTGGATCTCACGCCCGCCAGCCGGACATGGACAGTCGACACGGCGGCACCCGACACAACGATCACCACCGGTCCCTCGGGAACGGTGGCATCCGGCTCGGCGAGCTTCGCGTTCACCTCGTCAGATGCCGGGGCGTCGTTCGAGTGCCGCCTGGATGACGGGGCATTTGCGGCGTGCACGTCACCGAAGGCCTACAGCGCACTCGGCGACGGTGCCCACAGCTTCGAGGTCCGCGCGAAGGACGGCGCAGGCAACGTCGATGCGACCCCAGCGAGCCGGACATGGACGATCGACACAACGGCGCCACAGACGTCGATCGACAGCGGCCCCAGCGGAAACGTCGCGACGAGCTCGGCGAGCTTCGCGTTCAGCGCCTCAGAGGGCGGATCGTCCTTTGAGTGCCGCTTGGATGACGCCGCATTCGCGTCGTGCACCTCCCCCAAGGACTACAGCGCGCTGAGCGACGGTGAACACACGTTCCAGGTGCGCGCCAAGGACGGTCCGGGCAACGTGGATCTCACGCCCGCCAGCCGGACATGGACGATCGACACGACGCCACCGCGGGATACGGCGGCACCAGACACGACGATCGACAGCGGTCCCACGGGAACGGTCGCCACCGACTTGGCGAGCTTCACGTTCAGCTCATCCGAGAGCGGGTCGTCGTTTGAGTGCAGCCTCGACGGGGGCGCCTACGCAGCGTGCACCTCCCCCAAGGACTACACCGCACTGAGCGACGGTACGCACACCTTCGACGTCCGCGCGACCGATGCGGCGCTCAACACCGACCCCTCACCCGCAAGCCGGACGTGGACGATCAACACCACACCACCGCCGGACACCTCACCACCGGAAACGACGATCGACAGCGGCCCCACCGGCACCGTCACGAACGCCTCGGCGAGCTTCACCTTCAGCTCATCCGAGAGCGGCTCATCGTTTGAGTGCAGCCTCGACGGGGACGCCTACGCAGCGTGCACCTCCCCCAAGGACTACACCGCACTGAGCGACGGTACGCACACCTTCGACGTCCGCGCGACCGATGCGGCGCTCAACACCGACCCCTCACCGGCAAGCCGGACCTGGACGATCGACGCCACGCCACCGGACACAACAATCACCAGCGGTCCTACGGGAACCGTCGCGACAAGCTCGGCGAGCTTCGCGCTCAGCACGCCAGATAACGGATCGTCGTTCGAGTGCCGCTTGGACGACGCCGCCTACGCACCGTGCACATCCCCGAAGGACTACGGCCTGCTGGCCGACGGTACGCACACGTTCGACGTGCGCGCGAAGGACGACGCGGGCAACGTCGATCCGACACCGGCAAGCCGGACCTGGACGATCGACACCACGCCACCCGATACGACGATCACGACGGGCCCGTCGGGAACGGTCGCGTCCGGTTCGGCGAGCTTCACCTTCAGCTCATCCGAGGCGGGCTCGTCGTTTGAGTGCAGCCTGGATGGCGGCACGTACGCACCGTGCACGTCGCCGAAGGACTACAGCCTGCTGGCCGACGGTACGCACACGTTCGACGTGCGCGCGAAGGACGCCGCGGGCAACGTCGATGCTGCGCCGGCAAGCCGGACCTGGACGATCGCGAGCACGACCACCGTCTTCAGCGACGACTTCGAGTCCGGGACGCTTGCCAACTGGCAGGTCGTCACCGGCGGCGACGGGACCGCGGCGGTGCAGACGGCCACCGTCAAGACGGGCACCTACGCGGCACGGTTCTCCGAGACGTCCACCTCAGGCTCGCTGGGCCATGCGCGCCGCGCCTTCGCGACAGCGCTGACGGACTTCACGGTCACCGCCGACTTCAACGTGCTGCAGGAGGGCGCGAGCGGCGGCAACGTCCCGCTGCTGCGCCTGCTGGACTCCTCGGGCGCGCGGATCGTGGTGGCGTATCGCCAGAACGCCACCGGCGGCCAGCTGTGGGTCACCCAGAACGGGACGCGCGTCAACACGACCGGGATCCTGCCGCTGGGAGCGTGGCGCAACGTCGAGCTGCGCGTGAAGATCGCAGGCGCGGCGAGCATCGTCCAGGTCAAGGTCGACGGCCGGCAGGTCTACACGACGAGCACGGCCGGCCTCGGTACCAACGGCATCAAGACGCTGCAGCTGGGCAACGAGACGGCCGCGCAGCAGGGCACGATCGCCGTCGACAACCTGTCGGTCCGCACGGGCCCCTGAGGCCGAGTGGCAGCAGCGTTAGGACGCCGGAGCGATCGCGCGCGGGCGAGTTTGGCGCGTAGGCGACAGGGTAGGTTGGCGCGCAATGGCCACTCTCGGCGGACCCGAATCCGACCCATTGCCCGCGTACGACCGCCCGGCTACCCACGAGGAGGTCGCCGGCATCATGCGGCGCGCCGACAGCATGGGCCTTTGTCGCCGCCGCGTCGCGACAGCGCTGCGCCTCGCCCCTCAGGACCTGGCGTCAGTCGAGCAGCACATCGGACCGCCTCCGCCGGTCGATCGCGGCAGCGATGGACTCCACTATGACCGCCGGGCTTTGTAGACTCGCCGCCGCTCCCCGCATCGGCAGGGGCTTCGCCTGAAACAGTGAGAAGCTCTTGGCGACCTACGAGTCGCACATCCGTGTTCACCTCGTGCTGTTCTTCGCTAAGCAGCGCGTCGATCGCATCGGCCCGTTGCGAGATCGAGGCGTTCATCCGTCGACAAGCCGCAGGCGCCGCCGAGCGATCCCGACTTCCGCTACCTCGAGCCCGAGGACATCGAGGCGCTGCTGCGCGCGGTTCCCGACGTTGACCTTGGCCGCGTCGAGCACCGGAGGTACCTCGCGGCCGCGATGACCCGGATGCGCCGGGCGAACTGCTCGGGCTGCGCTGGCGCGATATCGACTGGTCCGCTCGCCGCGTGCGGGTGCGGCGGGCCTACGTGCGCGGCGAGTTCGGTTCCGCCCAAGTCCAATCGCTCACCGCGACTTCAATACGACGCTCATCTACGCCGAATACACGCCGAACGCGCACGAGGCCGAGTGGGTCGAGGCGGCGTTCGCGCCGCCAGCTGTCGTCGAAGTGGAGCCGTGATGCCGAGATCAGCGCCTTCTACGGCATCACGATCTGGATGTACTGGGACGTGGGACGCCCACGCGCGCCCGCATTTCCACGCGCGGTACGACGAGTACCAGGCCTCGGTCGACTTCCACGGCGAGGTCGTCGTCGGCTGGCTGCCGCGACGCGCGGGCTTCGTGCGGCACTCTGCGGACGTCCGCTCCTGGTGGTCTTCCGGCAGCACCACGTATGCGCCGGCCTCGTCGGCGAGCTCAAGGATGGCGCGCCGTGTCTGCCCCGGCCACGAGATCGCCAGCGTTCTGGCCGCCTTGTGGAGCCAGAAGCTGGCGCGTCACCGCTTGTCAAGCGGCGACGTTGGTACCTCCTTGGTACTTGGCGCCGCTCCAAACTCCCGGTTAGAACGCAGAAACCCCGCCGTAGCAGGGCTTTCGCGAGGGTGAGCGACGGGACTTGAACCCGCGACCGCCTGGACCACAACCAGGAGCTCTACCAGCTGAGCTACGCCCACCGTGCCACGTTGAATCTAGCAGCGGAGGTCGGCCTGAGATCATCAGGCGATGCGCTTCGAACTCGGCGATCCCGTCCCGGCCTTCACGCTGCCCGACACCGCGGGCGGCGAGCACAGCGTGCCCGCCGACCCAGCGCCGCCGGCGACTGTGCTCGTCGTGACCTGTAACCACTGCCCCTACGTCATCGCCTGGAACCCGCGTATGCGCGCGGTCGCAGAGGATTACGCCGCGCGCGGCGTTCGCTTTCTCACGATCAACGCAAACGACGCCACGCGCTACCCGGCCGACTCACCGGAGGCGATGGCGCGGTTCGTCCGTGACCAGTCCTGGCCGATCCCCTACCTCCACGACGAGTCCCAGGAGGTCGCGCGCGCGCTCGGCGCGCAGGTCACGCCACACGTGTTCGTGCTCGACGCCGACCAGCGCCTGCGCTACCGCGGTGCGCCCGACGCAGACCACAACAGCCCGTCTCTGAACGCCCAGTACCTGCGCGATGCCCTGGACGCTGTCCTGGCCGGCGGCGAACCGACGCCGGCGGACACCCGCGCGCGCGGCTGCTCCGTGAAGTGGAAGGCATGAAACGCAAGCTGCTCATCGGGGGTGCCATCGCCGTCGCTGTCGGCGCGGCGGCCGCGCTGCACAGGCTCGTCACGCCCGTCCCCTCCTAGCTACAGCGGCGCGCCGGGCACGTACCGCTGGCGGATCGTGTTCTTCTCGGGATCGGGCAGCTACACGTCCGAGCTGATCCGGCCGGCCTGCGCCCGACGGCACCCGGGCCTGCAGCCCGGGTGCCGAGCCGGCGTGCGCGGCTATTCGTCGTCGCCCTCGTCGCCGTCGTGGTCGCCGCCCCTGCGCGAGCTCGCTCGCAGTTGGCTGCGGATCTCACCGCCCGGGAACTTCGTGCTGTGCACGTTGGCGTACGTGACGCCGCCCCTGATCGCGCCGATGAGCTCCGCGAGCTCACCCGCCGCGATGCCCTGTGCGGCCGGGCCGAGGACGCCGGCGGCCTCGATCGTCCCTTCGACCGTCGCGGGCCCCGGGGGGCATGCCTGCGTACCCGCCGGCCCGTTACCGAGATTCGAGCAGAAGAACACGCTGACGCCCCCGTTCACCCCGGGCTGACCGACGTGGATGTGCGCCTGCGTGACATCGCCCTCCAGCGCCGAATAGGAGAGCTTGTAGGTGAAACCGTTCTCCGAGGGCGTGACGACCGCCCGGAACTTGCCGGAGGCCGTGGTCGAGACCGCCGGTACCTCCTCGAAGCCGTCGAGTGCGCCCTTGATCTGCTTGCCGCCGCCGGCGATCGCGGCTGTGCCCGTCACCGCGATTGCGCCCGCGCACGCAACGCCAAGCGCCAGTTTGACCCTGGTGGTCACGACCCGCCTCCCGCGAAGTGGACTGTTGACGTGCAGAACGTAACCGAGTCCGGCCCGCCCGAGGAACTCGCCAAGCACCCCCGGCTGGACTCGAACCAGCGACATTCGGCTTAGAAGGCCGACGCTCTATCCATCTGAGCTACGGGGGCTCGCAGGCCAATGCTACGTCGGCGCGAGTCGTCCGGCATCGGGACGCCCGGATTCGAACCGAGGACCTTCGCCACCCAAAGGCGACGCGCTACCAGGCTGCGCTACGTCCCGTCGGCCCGCGAGTCTACGCGCAGGCCGAGGTGGCAGTGGCGCACAACCTGACGCTCCCGGGCCGCGCGTCCAGATCGCAACGGACGCGCGACATCGACCTTCCGTCCAGCTGACATGCGCCCGCGTGCTCGACGCATGCTCGACTGCCGATGGATAACGCATGGCACGGATCACCACGCCGTTCGCAGTCGTTGTGCTGACCTGCCTTGCTCTCGCCCTGCCCGCCGCGCCTGCCGCTGCCGCCGGCTGCGCGAACGCTGAGGCCAAGCCCAGCGCGTCGAACGTCGCCGCCATGAAGACGGCGACCCTCTGCCTGCTCAACCGCGAGCGCACCTCGCGCGGCCTTCCCAGGCTCGCATCCAGCGGCGAGCTCGACAAGGCCGCCCAGCGCTTCAGCGCGCACATGGTGAGCGAGCGGTTCTTCGACCATGTCAGCCCCTCCGGCTCGACGCTCAACAGCCGCGTCCGCAGCGGGACGGGCTATTTGCGCGGCACCGTCCGCAGGTGGTCGCTGGGTGAGAACCTCGCCTGGGGCTCGGGCGAGCGCGGGACGCCGAGGCAGATCGTGCGCTCGTGGATGAACTCCCCCGGGCATCGCCGCAACATCCTCGACCGCGGCTTCCACGACATCGGGATCGGCATTGCTGCCGGCGCCCCGGGCGACGTCCGTGGCCGGCCGGCCGCGACGTACACCACGGACTTCGGCGCCCGCATCCTCGCGTAGACCGGCCGGCCGAGCGGCGCGCCGGATCGGGCGCCCGGCACCCGCAGAACCAGCGGACGGGTCCACTAGTCTCCAGCGCGGATGGCCCGCGTCGAGCCACTACAGGCACTGCACTACGACTCCGCCGTCGCGGGCCCGCTGCAGAACCTCGCGGCCCCGCCCTACGACGTGATCGACCCCGCGCAGCGGGCCGAGCTCGCGTCCCGCGCGACCCACAACGTCGTCTCGATCGACCTGCCCGAGGACCCCGACGGCGGCGACATGTACGAGCACGCCGCCGCGTTGCTCGAGGCCTGGCGCGCCGTGGGCGCCGTCGTCCAGGACGACGAGCCTGCGCTGTGGGCGATCGTCCAGGACTACACGGGCCCGGACGGGCGCAAGCTCACGCGCAACGGGTTCTTCGCGCGCGTACGTGTCGAGGACTACGGCCCCGGCGCGATCCGCCCGCACGAGCGCACGCATCCAGGGCCCAAGGAGGACCGGCTGCGTCTCACCCGCGCGACGCAGGCCAACCTCTCGCCGATCTTCTCGCTGTACTCCGATCCCGAGCTGAAGGCCTGGCGCGCGCTGGAGCCGGCGACCCATGACGCGCCCTTCGGCGAGGTGACCGACGCCGATGGCACGCACAACCGCCTCTGGCGGATCGCCGATCCGGCCGCGATCGAAGCCGTGCAGGACGCGCTCGCCGACGCCGAGCTGCTCATCGCCGACGGCCACCACCGCTACGAGACGGCGCGCGTCTACGCCGATGAGATCGGCGGCGAGGGGCCGCACCGCTACGTGCTCATGTGCCTTGTTGCCCTGCAGGACGAGGGCCTCACCGTGTTTCCCACCCACCGTCTCGTCAACGGCCTGAAGGACACCGACAAGCCCGAGAGGCTCGCCGCCACGCTCAAGCAGTGCTTCGACATCGAAGAGATCGCCGTTGCCGACCTCGTTCCGCCCGGCGAAGGCGACGGCACGATCCAGATGGGATACATGGACAGCCACTTCAAGCGCGCGTTCCGGCTGACCCTGAAGGACCAGGCGATCGCCGACGAGGCCCTGACCGACATGCCCGAGCCGTACCGGCGGCTCGACACCGCCGTGCTCGAGGCGCTCGTCCTGACGGGCCCGCTGCAGCTCAGCGAGGACGACATCTCGCACCTCAACGGGCTCGGCTACGCGCGCTCCTTCGAGGAGGCCCGCGAGCTCGTCGAGTCGGGTACCTTCGACGCCGGCTTCTTTCTCCGCGGTATCCCGGTCGACCAGATCCAGGCGATCGCGGCGGCGGCGGTGAACATGCCGCCGAAATCAACCTACTTTTTCCCCAAGGTTCCGACCGGTCTGCTGTTCAATTCGCTGGCCGAGCGGGAGTAGCATCTTGACCATGCACGCATCAGCTCAGCGCATCAGCGGTTATCGGCACATCGTGAAGGTCCGCCAGCACCGGCTGAACAGCGACGAGCCCGTGGACGCCGGCGGCGACGATGCCGCCCCCTCGCCGCAAGAGCTGCTGGCGGCAAGCCTCGCCTCCTGCACGGCCGCGACGATGGAGATGTACGCCAAACGCAAGGGCTGGGAGCTGCGCGACGTCGAGGTCGCGTGCGAGTACACGCCCGCCGAGCGTGGCTGCCCGACGAAGTTCACGCTCACGCTGCGCCTTCCGTCCGACCTCACCGACGAGCAGGTCCAGCGCCTGAAGGTCATCGCGACGAAGTGCCCGGTGCACCGCACCCTCGACGGCGAGGTCATGTTCGACGAGCGTGTCGAGCGCACCCAGCTCGCTGCCTGACGCGCTTCGGGCCGTCCTCCTGGACCCCGTCGAGGCCAGCGCCGTCGAGGTCCACGGGCGCACGAAGGCCGCGGTGCTCGTCGCGCTGTACGTCGACGACGGCGACCTGTTCGCCGTGCTGACGCGGCGCCGCCACGATCTGCGCAGCCACGCGGGAGAGATCTCGTTTCCCGGCGGGCGCCGCGATCCCGAGGACGAGAGCCTGTTGCACACCGCGCTGCGCGAGACGGAGGAGGAGCTGGGCCTGCCACTCGACGCCGTCCGGATCCTCGGTGCGCTCACGCCGACGCCGACGGTCGCGACGAACTACGGCGTCTATCCCTTCGTCGGCCTGATCGAGCCGGGGTACGCGTGGACCCCGTCGGCATGGGAGGTCGACGAGGTTCTCGAGGTGCGCCTGCGCGATCTGCGGGCGGCGCGAACCCGCAGGCGGCTGCTGCATCGCGGGATCCCATTTCGCAGCGACGTCTACGACATCAGCGAGCACGCCGTGATCTGGGGTGCGACCGCGCGGATCATCGGCGACCTGCTCGGGCGGATCGATCCGGTGCTCGACGAAGCGGCCCCGTAGCGGGGAACGCGGATGGGACGCGAGCAGCTTCTCGACAGCCTGCGCTCACGCGTCGCGGACGAGCGTGTGCTCGCCGCCGTCGCCGAGGTGCCGCGCGAGCTGTTCATCGCCCCCGCGCTCGCGCGCTTCGCCTACACCGACCGCCCGCTGCCGATCGGCGGTGGGCAGACGATCTCCCAGCCGTCGCTCGTCGCGCGCATGTGCGAGCTGCTCGAGCTGCGCGATGACGACGTCGTCCTTGACGTGGGCACCGGGTCGGGCTACCACGCGGCGCTGCTGTCGCGGCTGTGTCGCCATGTCTACGGGCTCGAGCTCGACGAGGAGCTTGCGGCGCAGGCTGCCCACTCGTTACGACTGGCGGGGATCGAGAACGTGTCCGTCGTCGCCGCCGACGGATCGGGTGGCCTGCCCGAACGCGCACCGTTTCAGGCGATCAACGTCGCCGCGACGGCGCGCGGCTGCGTCCCCGTGCAGCTCGAGCGCCAGCTCGCGACCGGCGGGCGGCTGATCGCCCCGGTCGACCTGTCCGCAGGCGAACACCTCGTGCTCGTGCGGCGTTCCGCCGACGGCCTGGAGCGCCAGACGCTCGATGCGGTGCGGTTCGTGCCGCTGCGCTAGCGACGATGCACCTGTTCTCGGCATGATGCACCTTTTCTCGGCCCGAACCTAACCCTTCGCGGAGGACAGCGGTCCACCGCAACAGCGAGACTGCGGGCGTGTACTCGAGTGGTGATGGTTCGGACGCGGGGCACGGATCGGCCATTGAGGCCCTGGCGCCGGTTATCCGGCTGCACCCGGTTCGAATCAAGGTCATCACGACGGATGCCGCCTACCGCGAGCGCGTCTGGAAGGTCCTGAGCGACCTCGGTCGCGTCTCGTTCGTCGTCAGCTCGCTCGACTCGCCGGACGACATCGCGAGCGTGCTGCGCGCGGAACCCGCCGACGTGGTCCTGCTCGACGCGACCGGCTGCGAGGCGGCGGCGCGCAAGGTCATCGCGAAGCTCGCCGACACCGCGCCGCGCACGGGTGTCCTCGTGGTCTGCCACCACTGCACGGAAGCCGCACGCGAACTGCGCGCGCTCCCGAAATGGGGCTGGACGCAGGACCTGCGGGCGGGCGTCGAGGTCGCCTACCGCGCCGGAAACCCGCTCTACGAGGGCCCGCTCGGCCCCCTCCGGCGCCGCCCGGAGCGACTGACCGGACCGCGGCGCCTCGAGTAAGGGTTCGGCCCGAGCCCTAAGGGTTTGGGCCGCGATTAGTGGCGGGATTGAGGTTCGATCCGTGGATGCCAGGGGCCGCGCGCGAGCGCAGGCGGCGCCAGCCCGTCGAGCATCGCGGGTGGCGTTTGGCGGCACGGCGCGGAGCGATCCTCAAGCGCGTCAGGAATCGTGGCACCAGCCCTACCAGTCCGTCAGGCGCTCAGAAGCCGATCAGACCGTCGATCGCCGCGCGGGCGTTGATCGCCCAAGCCGCCGAGTCCGCAGGGTCCTCATCGACGAGCGCGAAGGGGATCTCGTTGAGCTCGCACGTGCGGCGCAGCTCGGCAGCGCCGCCGGCGAGGATTGGCGCCTCGACCGTTCCCACGAATTCGTAGACGACGCCGCGCACCGTCGTGTCGATCGTCTTCGAGAGCATCATGTGCAGCCGCGGCCCGTGCAGCGCCTTGACCGCCTCCGCCGTCCCGGACGCAGTGCCGAGCGCCCACACGAGGATCGTGACGTTCTCCAGCGCGTAGCGCAGCGTCCCGACGATGTCCGGATCGCCGATCCAGCACTCCGCACCGGCTTGTTCGATGCGGGCACGGCCGGCCTCGTCCCGGGTGACGGCACGCACCGCGTGGCCGTCGGCGACGAGGCTCTCGGCAAGCTGCAGCCCGCGGCAACCGCCGCCGATGAGGAGCACGCGCATTGGTGTGCACGCTAGTGGCCCGCCCGGAAGTTCGCGGACGGATCCACTAGCGTCCGGACATCGACTTCGACCTCTCCGACGAGCAGCAGCTCATCCGCGAGACCGCGCGGTCCTTGACCGACCGCGAGATCGTCGGGCGCGCGAAGGAGAACGCGCGCAACGAGCACTTCGACCTCGAGCTCGTCGGCATGCTCGCCGAGCAGGGCTACCTCGGCGCGATCGTACCGCGCGAGTACGGCGGCGCCGGCCTGGACTACGTGACCTACGGCCTCGTCGTCGAGGAGATCGGCCGCGGCGACAGCGCGATGCGCACGGTCATCTCCGTGCAGACGTCGCTCGTCTGCAGCTCGATCCTCGCCTGGGGCAGCGAGCAGCAGAAGCAGGACTATCTGCCGAAGCTCTGCTCGGGTGAATGGCTGGGCTGCTTCGGCCTGACCGAGCCGGAAGCCGGCTCGGACGCGGCCGGCCAGCGCACGCGCGCGACGAAGCTCGACCACGGCTGGAAGCTCGACGGCGCCAAGATGTGGATCTCGCTCGGCAACCACGCCAAGGTCGCGCTGATCTTCGCCCAGACCGATCCCTCACTGGCGCATCGCGGCCTGGCCTGCTTTCTCGTCGACACCGCCCAGCGCGGCTTCACCACGCAGCCGATCCATCACAAGATGGGTCTGCACGGATCGGACACCGCCTCGATCGCGCTCGACGGCGTCTTCGTGCCCGACGACGCGCTGCTCGGCGAGGTCGGCCAGGGCTTCAAGATCGCGATGAGCGCGCTGGACTCCGGGCGCTACTCGGTCGCCGCGGGCTGCGTCGGGATCTGCCAGGGTTGCGTCGAGGAGTCGGTGAAGTACGCGAAGGAGCGCGAGCAGTTCGGCCGCCCGATCGCGAGTTTCCAGCTCGTGCAGGCGATGCTCGCCGATATGAGGGTCCGCACGGACGCTGCGCGGCTGCTCGTCTGGCGCGCCGGTGCGCTCCGCGACAAGGGCCGGCCCTGCACGACGGAGACCTCGATCGCCAAGCTCTACGCGACCGAATCGGCGCAGTGGTGCGCCAACGAGGCGATCCAGGTCCACGGCGGAGCGGGTTATGTCGACGACCATCCCGTCGAGCGCTGGTTTCGCGATGTCCGCGTGACGACCCTCTACGAGGGCACGTCGCAGATCCAGAAGCTCATCATCGGCCGTGCGCTGACCGGCATCAACGCGCTCGTGCCCGACGAGTAGTAGTGGTCCGTCAACGAGACGGACCACTGGAGCCCAACCTCACGGATCCACGGCGGCGAGCGTTCTACACCCGTGACAACCGCCCGCCTACCCCCGTTTCAGCGCTTCCTGGATGCCCACCGCGACCAGGTGCTGCGCTTCCTGATCGCCTCCGTCGGCCGCCACGACGCCGACGACGCCTTCCAGGAGACGTTCATCTCCGCGCTGCGCGCCTATCCGCAACTGCGGCCCGACAGCAACCTGCGCGGCTGGGTACTCACGATCGCCCACCGCAAGGCGCTTGACGTGCACCGCGCCCGCGGGCGCAACCCTGTCCCGGTCGCCGAGATCCACGACCGGCCTGCGGCTACACCCGCGGCCGAACCACCAGACCATTGGGAGCGCGTACGCGCGCTGCCCCCGCGCCAGCACGAGGTGCTCACCCTGCGCTACGCCGCGGACCTGACGCATGCCGAGATCGCGCTCGCGCTCGGCTGCAGCGAGGAAGCCGCGCGGCGTGCCGCCGCCGACGGCCTGAAGACCCTTCGAGAGGAGCTCCGAGATGTTCCTGCCACCGCCTGATCTGCGCCCCGGCGAAGCCGCCGCGCTGGCCGCCCGCACCGCCGCCCGCGCCGCCGACGAGGGGGTCGCCGAGGTCGTCTACGCGACGGTCGACAGCCCCGCCGGCCGCCTCGTCGCCGTCGCCACGCCGCGCGGCCTCGCACGCCTCGCCTACGAGCTCGAGAACGGCGGACTGGACACCATCCTCGACGAGGCTGCGCTGAAGCTGTCTCCGGCGATCGTCGAGGCGCCCGCGCGCCTGGACGCCGTCCGGCGCGAACTCGACGAGTACTTCGAGGGCCGCCGCGAGGAGTTCGACATCCCGCTGGACTGGGCGCTGTCGACGCCCGGCTTTCGTCGCCTGGTGCTGCAGGAGTGCGCCCGGATCCCATTCGGCGCGACGAGGACGTACAAGGAGATGGCGATCGCCGCCGGGTCGCCGCGAGCATTCCGCGCCGCGGGCGGGGCGCTGGGCTCCAACCCGATCCCGATCATCGTTCCCTGCCATCGCGTGCTCGCATCCGGCGGCGGTCTCGGCGGCTACACGGGCGGCCTGGACCGCAAGCGCCTGCTGCTGGGAATCGAAGCACCTACTCTCTTTGCATGACCGTCGACCCGAACCAGCACGACGTCTTCGTCCTGCGCCAGAAGATCAAGCTCGTCATCAACCAGTACGAGTTCTTCCTGTCCGACGCCGACGGCAAGACCCCCGGCGAGCCGATCTGCTTCGTCGAGCAGAAGCGCTTCAAGTTCAAAGAGGACATCCGCTTCTACCTCGACCAGGCCAAGACGACCGAGTTGCTGCGCATCAAGGCCCGACAGCGCTTCGATCCGCGCGCAACGTACGACATCACCGACGAGGCCGGCACGAAGATCGGCGAGATCTCCAAGGTCTTCGGTGCCAGCCTGCTGCGCTCGACGTTCCGCGTCAACAACGCCGGCGGTCAGGAGCTCTTCATCTCGACGGAGAAGAGTCTCGCGGTCGCGCTGATCCGCCGCGCGATCGGCTTCATCCCGTACGTCGAGAACGTCGCCAACTGGCTGCCGATCCCGTACCACTTCGTCTTCAAGCGCGGCGAGGAGATCCTCGGGGAGAACACGCGCCAGCTCGGCAAGTTCCGCGACGTCTACACGATCGACATGAGCCCCGACAGCGGCCGCACCGTCGATCGGCGCCTGGCACTCGCGCTCGCAGTCGGACAGGACGCGCTGCAGGCCCGCTAGCCTGAAGACCATGGATAACGTGCGTTCACAGGCCTACGGCCGCGTCATCAAGACCCTTGCCGACAGCGTCGCGAAGCTGAACGCGGAGGAGCAGGAGACGATCCGCACCGCCGCGGACGCCCTGCTGTTCGAGGGCGACGGCTACGACGAGCTCGCCGCGGTCGAGGACCTCGTCCAGAACCTCGTCGATGCCGATCGCTGGTCGCCTGAGCGCGGTCGCCAGCTCGTCGACGACGTCGCAGCCTGCGGCCCGTCGGCAGGCGTGCGCTGATCACGCACCCGGCGTCCTAGCTCTCGTCCCCCTGCGGCGCTCCCAGCGCCGCCGGCAGCTCGCGCCGCGAGCGGACGTCGAGTTTGCGGTAAGCGTTGCCAAGGTGCCACTCGACGGCTTTGCGCGTGACGAACAGCGCCTCGGCGATCTGGCGGTTGCTGAGGCCCTCGATCGCCAGCGCGACCACGCGCCGCTCGCTCGGGCTCAGCGCGTCGGCGCCGCGCCGGGCCGCGCGCTGCACGCGCGTGCCGGCGACCTCGAGCTCCTGCTGCGCGCGCTCCTGCAGCAGCCGCGCACCGCACGTGCGCGCCAGCTCGAGCGCGCCGCCGAGCGCGCGCCCGGCGTCGGTGCGCCGGCCCGCGCGGCGCA
>DATLNO010000089.1:0-43303 GCA_035536715.1 Solirubrobacteraceae bacterium | reverse complement strand
TGGGAGTACACGACCACCGTGATCACCCACGGCTTTATGGGCCGCCAGAGCGACGAGCTTGACCGCGGCGAGTTCCAGGAGGAGCTGTCGCGGCTTGGGGCCGACGGATGGGAGCTCGCGACCGTGTTTCTCGGCGTGAACCTCCATCGCGAGAAGGACGGTCACGTGATCGTCTTCAAGCGTCGCGTCGACTAGCGCACCGTCGGCCGTGAGGCCTGGCTTCTCGCCGCCGTCGAGGCCGGCGAGGGCGGCTTGACCTGATCGACCGCCGGCCGCCAGTTCGCTGGATTCATCGCAGAACCAGGGCACGTGATGCCTGGAGTGACAGTGCCTCCTCGCGCATACGGGCCGCTATCGCCCGCGCGCCTCGACTGCTGCCCTGCGGCACCGCCGGACGCTGATCCTCGACCTTGCGGCACGCCGCGCCGATGACAGACGGGTGCTGCAGGAGTTGCGTGAGCATGGGATTGCCGTGGCCGGCGAAGCCTGGTTCGATGCGAGCGCCGTCGAAGACGAGCTTCAGGAGCAGGCCATCTACCTGCGCGTTCGGCAAGCGAGCAGCTGCCCGACGTCGGTTGGGGCCGGCTTTTCGCGGGAGCGGACCCTGGAGCAGACGTCGATGTCGTCCTCGTCGAGCTCGCATCAGGCCAGAGCGTCGCCGGGCCGCCTGCTGGACGGCGGAGGTCTGGGTCATTCAGCAAGGCCTGGGCACGTTCTTACAGGGGTCGCTGCAGGCACGGATCCTGCAGGCCGGGGAGGTAGCGCGGATCCCGGCCGGGGTCCCATGGCGCTGCCAGAACAGCGGTGTGGGCACGCTGCGAGCGATGGCGGTCAGGCCAGCTCGAGCAGGTGAGTGCCTGCCCCCGCGAAAGCCAGCAGATGAGCTGTTGCGCAACGTGGGCGCGACGACCCGACGCGCTCCTCCTTCTCGCGCATCCGAGCGCTCTCAGTCGGGCGCACAGCCTGCGGTGGGGCGGATAGGGGTGCGGGGCGTACACGTGCGTTGACACGCCCGCGGGGCCGCGGGATGGCGGCGCGCCGCGGCGTGTGCTGTGAGCCGGGCCGGGTTTGACGGAGACTCTGATACCAGGATGCTGTCCTGGCGGAAGGAGATTCTGCCGTCTTATGTCCCGACCGAAGAAGTACCCCGATGAGCTGATCGCGCGCGGGATCCGGCTGGCGCTGGAGAGCGAGCGTCCGATCGCGCATATCGCCGCGGACCTTGGGATGCACCCGGAGACGCTGCGCAAGAAGGTGCGCCAGCACGAGGCCGACACGGGCAAGCGCCCGGATCTGCCGACGTCGCAGGAGCGCGAGGAGATCCGCCGGTTGCGCCAGGAGAACTTCGAGCTGCGCCGCGCGAATGAGATCCTCAAGTCGGCGTCGGTGTTTTTTGCGAAGGAGCTCGACGCAGACCGTCCGAAGTGAGCCGCTACATCGATGAGCATCGCGGCCGCTTCGGCGTCGAGCCGATCTGCAGGACCTTGGGCGTGTCGGCGTCCGCGTACTACCAGCGCGCCACCGGTCAGTGCTCGGCACGGGTGGTCGAGGATGAGCGGCTGCTCGGTGTCATCTGCGAGCTGCATGCTGCCAACTACTACGCCTACGGCTACCGGCGGATGTGGAAGGCGCTGGGGCGCGCTGGTGAGCAGGTCCCGCGCTGCCGTGTGCAGCGTCTGATGCGCACGCATGGCATCCAGGGCGCCAAGCGGCGCGGCAAGCCGTGGAAGACCACCAGACCGGATGCTGCGGCGCGCCGGCGCCCCGATCTCGTCGACCGCGACTTCAGCGCGACCGGGCCCGATCAGCTGTGGGTCGCCGACCTGACCTACCTGCGCTGCTGGGACGGCGTCGTGTTCTTCGCGTTCATCATCGACGCCTACAGCCGGCGGATCGTCGGCTGGCAGTTCGCAAGTCACATGCGCACCACGCTGGTCCTCGACGCGCTGCGGATGGCGCTCGCCCGACGCCGCTGGGGTGCTGACGTCACGCTGGTGCATCACTCCGATCGCGGCAGCCAGTACACCTCGATCGATTACACCCAGACGCTCGCCGATCACGGCGTTCTCGCCTCCGTCGGCTCGGTCGGCGATGCCTACGACAACGCCATGGCCGAGAGCTTCGTCGACAGCTTCAAGACCGAGCTGATCGCCGATCGTGTCTGGCGCACCCGCTCACAGCTGGAGCTGGCGATCGTCGAGTACGTCGGCTGGTTTAACACCGACCGCCTGCACGAGTCGCTCGGTGATCTTCCGCCCGCGGAGTTCGAGACTCTGAGCTCGAGCGGTACGGTCAATCTCTCCCTCTCTTCATTTGGAGGAAGCCACTAAACCCGGTCTCCGTCGAAGTCGGTCCGGCTCACTGAGCTGGGCTGGTCAGGCGGTGGCCGGCACCGGGTCGGGGCGCGCGACGACGGTGTCGGCGATCGGGACGATCTCGTCGACGGGCAGGTCGGCGGCCTGTGCGTGGGCGCGGATTGCCTCGGGGCTTTCGGCCTCGTAGATGCAGAACGTTCCGAGCTCGCCGCCGTCCTCGGCGAGAACGTAGCTGCGGATCGCGCGGACGCCCGAGCCGGGCTTGTCGCCTTCGTGGCTTGAGCGGGCGCCGGCGTCCTGGAGGTCCTGCGGTGAGGCGAAGCCGTTGCGGCGGACGATCACGTAGAGGTTCATCGCTTCCTTTCCTGCGGGGCTTTGCGCCCCGCGTCGATTGGTAGGGAAGAACCTAGGGTTGTCGCGGCTGCTTGACATCGGCGAGATGACCGTACTTTCGGTTGCCGTATGCCGTAGTTCGGGGGTGTTACGTTCTGTGCATGACGGCATTGCTCGGCCGCAGCGCGGAGCTGCAGCGGCTCGTGGTCGCGCTTGATCGGGCGCGTGACGGCCACGGCGGCCTGCTGCTGCTCAGTGGTGAGGCGGGCGTCGGGAAGACGCGCTTGGCGGCCGAGGTTGCCCGCTGCTGCAGCGACGCGCTGGTGCTATGGGGTTCGGCAAGCCACAACGGCAGCGTCCCGTACGGGCCTGTTGTTGCAGCGCTGCGCAGCCGTTTGCGAAGCGATCCCGGCGCGCTTGCTGATTGCGGTCCGCTCGCGCGGCACCTCGCGATGATCTTGCCCGAGCTTGGTGAGGCGTCGCCGGTGACCGACCGTCCGACGTTGTTTGAGGCGATTCGCTGCGCGCTCGCGCGTCTGGCTGAGGATCGGCCCGTGCTGATGGTGCTCGATGACGTGCACTGGTCTGACGAGGCGACGCTCGAGCTGTTGTCGGCGCTTGGCGACCCGCTCGGCGAGCTGTGCGTCCTCGTCCTCGCGGCGTATCGCTCCGACGGTCTTGCACGCGATCACGGGCTGCGGCGCCTGCGCCACGAGCTGCGGCGCGCCGGCCGGCTCGACGAGCTCGCGCTCGGGCCGCTGGGCGCAGACGAGGTGGGCGAGCTTCTTGCGACGGTGCTAGGCAGCCCGGGCTCGCCCTCGCTTGTGCGGTCGGTGTTCGACGCGACGCAGGGAACGCCGTTCTTCGTTGAGGAGCTGGCCGCGGCGCTGCGGGTAAGCGGATCGCTGAAGCCCGGGGGCCACGGGCTCGAGCTTGCCCACCATGGCGAGATCCCGTTGCCCGACACGGTGCGCGACGCGGTGCTCATCAGCGCCTCGGAGCTGTCTAAGGAGGGGCGTGCGGCCGCCGAGGCCGCCGCCGTCGCGGGCGTGGTCTTCGACCTTGACCTCGTCGCCGCGCTGTCGAGCCCCGACGGCGTGGCCGAGCTGCTGGAGCGGGAGCTCGCACGCGAGCAGGACGCGGGCAGCGCGGTCTTCCGCCACGGGCTGGCTCGCGACGCGCTGTATGCCGACGTCCCGTGGATGCGCCGGCGCAGTCTGCACCGGGCGCTGGCGGAGGCGCTCGAGGCAGCCGTCGCGCCCAGCCGCGTGATCGCGGGGCACTGGCTGGGCGCCCGCGACGGCGCCCGCGCACGCGCCGCGCTGCTGCGCGCAGCCGCCGAGGCTGAGGCGGTGCATGCGTTTCGCGACGCGGCCGACGCGGGTCGTCAGGCGCTTGACCTGTGGCCGGAGGGCGAGGACGACGCGCTGCGGCTTGAGGCGCTGGAGCGCTATGGCGGTTGTGCGGAGCTGTCGGGCCAGCTGGCGGAGGCGACGCGCGCGTGGCGCGAGCTTGCAACGGTGCGGGAGGGGATCGAACAGGCGTCGGCGCAGCGTCGGCTCGCGGCCGTGCTTGAGCTGCGCGGAGATCGCGAGGGCGCGTTCGCGGCCCGCGGCCTGGCCGCCGCCACGCTTGCCGCGCACGGCGCGCCGGCTGAGGCTGCGATCGAGCATCTTGCGATGGCCAACCAGCGCCGCACCGAGGCACAGCACGCAGAGGCGATCGCACTGGCCGAAACTTCGCGCGACGAGGCCGATCGTGCCGGTCGTCTGGATCTGCGACTGCGGGCGCTCGGGCTCGAGGGCGTTGCGCGGGCCAAGGGCGGCGAGTACGAGGCGGGCCTTGCGACTGTGCGGGGCGCGCTGGCGGTCGCGCTGGAGCACGATCTGACCGCTGTCGCCGCCGACCTCTACCAGCGTCTGAGCGTCACGCTGTATGACGCGGCGGACTACCCTCGCGCCGAGGAGGCGCTGGACACCGCGTTGGACCTGTGCCGGGCGACGGGCGACAGTGGCGTCGAGGTGGCGTGCGTCACGTGCATGGCATACGTCCTGCGCGAGCGCGGCGACTGGCAGCGCGCCGCTGAGATCAGCCGCGACCTGATCACCAGCGACACCGCAGCGTGGGCGGCCGAGGGAGTGCTCGGCGCGATCCATTGCTGGCAGGGCCGCATCAGCTCGGCACGGCGGCTGCTGACGTCGTCGCTCGCGGTGTCCTCGCGTGTGCGCCACTACAACATGTCGGTCGATTCGACCGCGGCGCTCGCACGGGTCGCCGCCGCCGAGGGGGCGCACGACGAGGCCGCCGACCATTGCCGCTCGATCCTCGCGCGCTGGCAGGACAGCAACGATCACCACTACGCGCTGGGTGCCCTGCGCTGGGGCACGTCGTACTTCGCCAGCCGCGGCAACCCTTCGGGCGCGCACGCGTGCGCGGAAGCCCTCAGCCGCGTCGCGTCGCAGACGGGGCACGCTGAGGCGCTGGCGGCGCTGGGCTGCGCGATCGCCGAAACGGCGATGCTCGACGGCGACGCCGAGACGGCGGCCGAGCAGGCCACCCGCGCAGCCGACCTGCATCGCGGTCTGGACATGCCCTTCGAGCGCGCGCAGATCGAGCTGCGTGCTGGCGTCGCCCTCGCTGCCACGGCGGAGCGCGAGGCGGCGCTCGAGCGGCTTTCCAGCGCTTACCGCACCGCACGCAAGCTCGGTGCGCGCCCGCTGGCGACCGAGGCGGCACGCGAGGTCGCGGCGCTCGGCGAGTCGATCGCGCGCCGGCTCGGCGCGCGCGCGGCCTCCGACGTGGATGGCGCCGGGCTCTCACGCCGCGAGCTCGAGGTCGTGCGCCTCGTGGCCGTCGGGCGCACCAACGCCGAGATCGCGCAACAGCTGTTTCTCAGTCGCCGCACCGTCGACATGCACGTCCGCAACATCCTGCGCAAACTCGGATGCCGCTCGCGCGTCGAGGCGGCACACCGCGCCGGCGAGCTGGGACTGCTGGTGAAATAGGCAATCCTGGACACCGCAACAGCTCGCCCGACATGCTCGTCCAACACTCTGTGCGGATCCATATCTCGCGCGATGCGGCGTAGTCCATGCGGACCGCCGATCGCCGTGGCCTCGTCGCACCCCGGCCCGGGTCACGAGTCGAGTTCGTGATCGACGTCGGACCCGCTCTGGCGCGCGTTGCCTCCCGATCGCTACGCTCGGCGCTGCTTGTTCCCTGACCCCTCCGAGCCCTTGATGACGCCTCACCGGAGACCCAGATCTATCCGATTTGCAGCGCTTTCCCGAACGGGCGGTCGCGGGCTCGAACCGCGGACCTCCTGCTTCTAAGGCGGAGGTCGAACCGGCACGCCATCGGCTTGGACGGGCGCTCGACGAAGGGCTGCCGCTTGCGCGAGGAGCGGCCGTCTCCAGTCACGCGCCGCGGCCTGACTCTTCAGAGTTGTGTGTCAACGGTCCGAGCCGCGAGTGACAGCGCGTCCGGGCCATTTGGCGAGTCAAATTTGTCCCCGCGCGGAGCGCTGGCACGGATAAGATCGGCGCGCGAGCATGCTGTTCTCGTGTGCGTGCTCGGACCGTTCTGAGCGGGCACCCCGGAGGTTGGGTACATGTCAGGTTTTGCGGCTGGAGAGGATTCTCGTCACGAGCCTCCATCACTCGATTTGGTCGCCTGCGCGCCGCCGGATCGCTGGCCTTCAGTATGGCGGTCTTGGCGGTCGCAGGATCGCGCGATGCCCCCGTCGATGGCATGGCGCGAATTCATTAATGACAGCTGCAGCCGGTGGCGATTGCGTCGTCCGAGGGCACGGTGGATCGTGCTGTGCGCGGTCGCGCTGGCGTGGCCTGCGGGATCAGGGGCGCTCGCTGTTGGCGTGGCGCAGGCGGCGCCGACGCTCACGTGGGCAGACGAGTTCAACGGCACGAGCCTTGATCTGACGCGGTGGAGCTACCGCGCGACCGGTCCACGCTTTGACGGCATCATCACGCCGCGAGCGGTATCTGTCGGCGGCGGGGTGTTGACGATCAAGACGTACACGCAGCTTGGCCAGCACTACTCGGGCATGATCGGCACGCAGAAGCTCGGCCTCGCGGGCTTTGAGCAGACCTACGGGTATTTCGAAGCACGAGTGAAGTTCAACAGCTCGCCCGGCCAATGGTCGGCATTCTGGCTTCAGTCGCCGACGTTCGGCAGCCCCGTGGGTGACCCGGCGACGGCAGGCGTTGAGATGGACATCGCTGAGCACCGAGTGCGCTGTGTACACGCGCCGGCGCCGACGCCTCCGGAAACCTGCACACCCGACAACGACATCTCTGATCGCATCCAGCAAGCATTGATCTGGGACGGATACGGCGCCGACAGCAAATCGGCCGTCAAGCTCAGCGACCCGCTCACCGGGCTGGGCAACGGTAGCTGGCACACCTGGGCGTTGCGCTGGACGCCCAGCGATCTGACCTTCTACTACGACGGCGTGCCGACGTGGTCGATGACGGGCCCGATCTCACGGCGCAGCCAGTTCATCGTCTTGAGCTCAGACGTCGGCGCATTCTTCGCCGGCGCCATCCCCGCCGGCGGCTACGGCACACGGGCCACGAGCACCACCAACATGCAGGTCGACTACGTACGAGTGTGGACGCTCGGCTGACGCCCTGATCTGACGCCGACGGTCGATCGGGTCATCTCGCGAACGCCCGACGAACTCGAGGAGTTGGTTCGTTGAGCGTACGTCGGCTGCCGCACTCGGGGCCGCCACACAACAGCGCTCTATTCGACGGATCCGGAACGCTCGATCGAGAGCGCGTCCGGCGAACGGGATCCCGTGGGCCAGAGTTTCGCTCGGCGCGAAATCCAGCGCTCCGCTGACCGCTCGTTCTGCGCGCATCGCCACTGGCGGAATCTGCAGACACGTTCTGTCGCAGGCGTCGATCCTGCGCGCCCGCCGAAAGCGGCGCACAGTTGATCTGGGTGGTCCTCCAGCCGCCCGCCGTGCGACGATCTGAAGCCATGTTGATCTACTCGATGAGCTTGTCGGTGGACGGCTTCATAGCCGACCGCGAGGGCGGTTTCGAGTGGTCGGTCCCCGGCGAGGAGCAGTTTCGCTTCCACGTCGCGCAGACACGGGAGCTTGGCGGCTTTCTGTGCGGCCGCAGGCTCTACGAGACGATGCTGGTGTGGGAGACCGATCCGTCGATGCGCGGCACCGAGATCGAGGCCGCGTTCGCCGACGTGTGGTGCGCGATCCCGAAGGTCGTCTTCAGCCGCACGCTCGACAGCGTCCAGGGCAACGCCCGGCTCGCCGAGGCGTCGGTCGCCGAGGAGGTCGCCGCGGCGCGCGAGGCGACTGACAGGGACCTCGGGATCGGCGGCGCCGGTTTGGCCGCGCAGGCGATCGAGCTCGGTCTCGTCGACGAGCTGCGCATGTTCCGCAACCCGGTCGTCGTCGGTGGCGGCACCCCGTTTCTGCCACCCGTCACCGAAGACGTCGCGCTGGAGCTGATCGACACCAGGACGTTTGGCTCGCGCGTGATCTACGAGCGCTACGAGCGCGCCCGCGATGAGTCGGACTGACACCGCGGCCTCTTCTGCTCCGGCGGTCGCATGCTGCAGCGAGCTCGGTCAGCGATGTGAAGATCTGGGACCTCACGCTTCGAGAGGCTCAGATCCCGCTCGCTCGCCCCGCCTGTGAGAGCATCCGCACGCGCGAGAACCACACGGTGCAGCTGGCTGGGACATTGGTATGACCTGCGGCGAGCGTTGGCGGTTCTTATGAACACCGACGCTCGCGTCCGTCGAATCGTTGCTGTACCGCGGCCGGGCGGCTGCGCTTCTCAGCCGACCGTGAGCGCGACTTCGAAGCTATCCACAGACAAATCGGGGCTCCCGCCTGACCGCTGGCCTGCTCGCGCATCTGATTGGCGCGCTCCACGCTGGCGTTGGGGGCGTCCTCTGCGCGACCCGCTTTGTACAGCCCGCGCTCGATGCGGACGCGCTTCTCGCAACGAGGCATGGTCGGACACGAGCGTCAGATCCGCGGGCCGCCCCCCGAGCCCGAGCGCGGCGTCGAGCTCGTCGCGGTGAAAGAGCTTCCGGCGGAAGGTGCCCGCGGGGTGCGCGTGTAGGCGATGGCCTCGTCCATGGCCATCCAGGGGGAGGGTGCCTGGGACGCGATCCGGTCGGCCAAGCGCGCGGCGACGCGAGTCGCGCTGTGCGGACGCACCGCCCGCCGCACCGGGAACAAGCAGGGAACAAGCAACAGCCGAACCGAGGGGCCCCGAGCGAGCCGCCAGGACGGGAAGAACCCGCACTCGCGCCCGGTGGAACTCTGCGATCAGCTCCGGGAGCTTTCTTGCAAGCAGAAGGTCACCGGTTCGATCCCGGTTGGCCCACCCACGGTCACCTGCGGCGGACGCTGGTCTTTCACCAATCATACGAATTTCGTCCCTAGTGACGGTATGAAGTCTGACATGCTCCCGACCCGAAGAGTTCTGCGCGCGACAGACGCTTAACAGGCTAGAACTCGGTAGGGGGTCCCCGCCTCTTAGGCTCGGCGTGCAGCGCTGCCATCCACGGACACCGGGCGCCCGTGTGCGTCCACAGGGGGCTTTACGCCATGCGACTTCTCCACGCGGGGATGGTTCTTGCTGCCGTCATCGGGACGCTCGTGTGGGCATCCACGGCCTCGGCGGCGTCCACGGCCTCAGCGTTCACCGTCACCGAACTCGACCCCGGAAACTTCTCGGAGTCGACCGACATCGACAACAAGTGGTGGCCGCTCCAGCCCGGATGGCAGTACACCTATGAGGGCCAGTCCGACCGCGGCGGCGGGCTGCGTCCTCATCGCGTCGTGTTCACCGTCACCGACGTGACGAAGGTCATCGACGGCGTGCGCACGCGCGTCGTGTGGGATCGCGACATCCACGACGGCACGCTCAGCGAGGAGGAGATCCACTTCCACGCCCAGGACGACGACGAGAACGTCTGGAGCATGGGCGAGTACCCCGAAGAGTACGAGGACGGTGTGTTCACCGGCGCCCCCGCGACCTGGCTGTCCGGCGTCGACGACGGCAAGGGCGGAATCCACATCCAGGGCAAGGCGGTACTCGGGTCCGAGGCCTACCAGCAGGGGATCGCCGAGT
Source organism: Solirubrobacteraceae bacterium (assembly GCA_035536715.1). GTDB lineage: Bacteria > Actinomycetota > Thermoleophilia > Solirubrobacterales > Solirubrobacteraceae > CADCVQ01. The sequence continues at coordinate 33,519 of DATLNO010000089.1, read as the reverse complement.
CGGTCGAGTTCTGGAACGTCGCCCAGGTGTTCGCGATCCACCGGCCCTTCTGCCTCCCGTCCCACTGTTTCAGGAAGGTGCTGCAGATCCACGAGACCAGCCCGCTCGAGCCCGCCGACGGCGGCGTCTACAAGTACTACGCGCGGAAACTCGGCCTCATCCTCGTCGAGCCGGCCGGCAACGTCGAACAGGAGTCCTTGACGCTGACGAGCGTCAAGCGCCTGAGCCGCTACTACCGCAAGCAGGCCAACGAGCGGACCCTCGCGCTCGATGCCCGCGCCTACGACGAGGCGGCCGAGGTCTACGGCGACTCCGAGCCGGCTCAGCTGAAGCGCCGCCATCACCACGACGACGACGATGACGATGACGATGACGACCGCGACGACGACTGACGCGATCGCGATCGCCTGACCGACGCCGGCCGCGGCTCGTGCCGCGGCCGGTGCTTCGCTTCTACCCCTCGCGCAGCAACTCGGTGGGCCGCATGCGGCGCAGCATCGCCGTCGCCATGAACGCCGAGCCGAGCGTCGCCCCACCCGCAAGCCCGGCCAGCAGCGCGATCTGGAGCACCGGCAGCGCCAAGCTCGGCGGCAGGATGAAGAGCCCGCGGAGTACGTGCACGAGCAGCGCAGCCATCCCCGTGCCGACGAGCACGCCCGCGACCACGCCGCTCAGCGCGACCACTGCCGCCTCGCCCAGCACGAGCGCGCGCAGTTCGCCGCTTCGCATCCCCTGTGCGCGCATCGTCACGTACTCGCGGCGGCGCTCGAGCATCAGCCCGAACACGAAGATCGCGATGACGGCCGCGCTCATCAGCAGGGTGAACAGCGAGTCGAGGTCGACGAGGCCCTGGATGTTCAGCGCGGCGAGGCTCGACTGGTCCTTGGCGAGCGCGGTCGTGCGCGAGTCGATGTTGATCGGATCGCTACGGCCGGGGCCAGAGCGCAGCGCGGCAGCGGCCTGTCCGAGCCCCTCGTCGCTCGAGTCGCGGGCCCGGGCGAGGAAGTAGTCGACCTTCGAGACGCCCGTTGCCGCGACGTAGTAGTCGAGGTTCGCGACGAGATCCACGCCGTCGGGGAAACCGGGAATGTCGTCGAAGGTGCCGACGACTACGAACGGCTTGAGCGTCTGCTGCCCGGTGCCTCGCGCGAGGAGAACCTTGACGTCGTCGCCGACCTCGACGGACAGCTCTTCGGCGGTACCAGCGTTGACGAGCAGGCCGTGGCGGTCTGCCTGCAGCGCCTGCATCGCCGAAGCCGCTCCGCCCTCGACGAACACGTCGGGCAGCGCGGCGACCCGCTCGAAGCTCGCCGGATCGATCGCCGTGAGGTCCTGGCGATTCTGGTCGAAGGGACCGACGAGGACCGAGTTCTCGAGCTTGGCGACGACCGGGGCCACCGCCAGCACGCCGGGGACCTCGAGCGTGCGGGCATACGACGGCGGGTGGGGTCGCGGGCTCAGGACGCTCGGCGTCACACGCACATCCGAGCCGACGACGAACGTCGAGTCGGCAGCTTTCGCGCCGTCGTAGGTGGCGGCGAACAGCGCGATCGCAGTCCCGAAGGCAACCACGCTTGCCACGCCGGCAATGCCGATCGCAAGCGAGCGTGAGCGCCGGCGCAAGCTGCGGCGCAGCGTCCCCCACACCGGCGAGCCGAAGGCCGCGCCCGTCGGCAAGGGCAGCCGCGCGCTGACGGCGACCGCGACGCGCGCGGCCAGCACGACACCGGCGAACCAGGCGACGAGCGGCGCGAGCAGCAACCGCGGCGGCAGCGTGACGGCTTGGCCGGCGGACACCGAGGCCGCCGGAGGGTCGAACGTCCGCGCCCGCAGCGCGAGCGCGAGGGCGATCGCAAGTCCGGCGAAGACCGCGACCTCCAGGCCCCAGCGCGGCGCCGCGCTCGCTGTCATCTCGCGACGCTCCTGGCTGATCTCGCGCCGCAGCGAGCGCCTGCCGGGGATGTACAGCGCGAGCGCCGTCGTGACCAACCCAACGGCGATCGCGAACAGCCCTGACAGCGCGAGGTCGGCGGTCGCGGCCTCCAGCAGCGTGCTCGGGCCGAGGATCACGAGCGCCGAGACGAACCCGGCGGCCACCCCGAGCAGCGACCCCACGCCGGCGAGCGCGACCGTACGGTAGGCGAGCATACGCAGCAGGTGACCGCGGTGCGCGCCGCGGATGCGCAGGTTCGCCTGGTCGCGCCGCTGCGCTCCGGCGAGGATGATGCCCGCGTAGGCCGACAGAAATGCCGCCAGCACGACGCCGGGCAGGCCGAGGAACAGGAACATCCGCCGCCCGACGGCGGCGTCCTCGCGCGCCACCTGCAGCGTGTTGGAGATGTTGTCGATCAGCGTGTCCTGGCCGGGTGCCACGCGGCCGATCGCGCGCGCGACGGCCTTGGACTGTGCCAACGCCCGGGCCGGATCGGTCTTCAGCCGCGAGCGATCGATGAGGACGTCGACCTCAGACAGCGGCAGGCTCCTCAGTGCGCTGCCGCGGCGGGCGTTTGCGACCTGGAATGCCGGCAGGATCTCGCGGCGATAGGTCTGTGGGCTGACGACGATCGAGTCGGGCACGTAGATGTGGTCCTCGAGCTTGCTCGTCTTGCGGCTGTAGAAGAGCGGCTTCGCGCGGGCGAGGTCGGCGACGCCGCTGACCGGTAGCGACAGCGCGGTCGCGCGTCCGGGAACGCGCAGCTTGACGGTCGCTCCCGGGGCCACGCCGAGCGTCCGCGCTGCCTCCGCGCTGAGCAGCGCCGAGCCGCTCCGAAAGCCTCCCGAGACGACCCGGATCGACGGGTATCGACGCTGGTAGCGCTCGTCGAAGGCGAACACGCGCACGGGATCGGTGACCCGCGCGGCGCCCGCGCGCAGCGCGCCCCGTGGCAGGTCGGCGAAGGACAGCGCGTCGGCCGCGACGACGGCGTCGATCCGCGCGATCCGCGCGCTCAGCTGCTGCGCGCTCAGGTTCGCGGGCGCGTTGGCCCGCACCGGTACGACGTTCTCGCGCGTCGATGCCCGCGCCCGCAGCGCGAGCGCCCCGATGTCGTCCAGTGCCCGGCGGGCCCGCACGCCGTAACTGAACCGCACGCTCGCACCGGCCGCGAGCGTGCCGATGTTCAGCCCGCTGCCGGCCAGACCCTGTGACAGCGGGCTCGCACCGCCCGCGTCGCGCAGCGGCAGGCCGTTTCGGCGCGTCGAGCCGCGCACGTACGCCAGCTGCGGCGGCGGCTCGTCCTGGACGACGACCTCGTTGGCGGGCACGGCGCTGGGGTTGGAGACCGTCAGGACGACCGTCGCCCGCCGGCCGCGCGTCAGCCCGCCGCCGGGTGCCGCCAGTCGCTGGGTCACGCGCAGGTCGCCGCCCAGCGGCGATGACAGCACGCGCTGCATGTCGAGCGCAAGCGGCGCGATCGCTCGCTGGGTCATCGTCGCGCCCGAGCCGTCGACGAAGAACAGCACGGACGAGAACGACCCGACGCCGAGGACGATCCCCATCAGCGACGCCAGCGTGCGTCGCTGGTTGCGAACCAGCTCGCGCCAGACGTAGCTACGCATGCTCGAGGTGGCCGTCGCGCAGGCACACGGTCCGCCCCAGCCGGCCTGCGACATCGTGATCGTGCGTGACGACGACGAGTGTCGCCGCCGCGGACTGGCGGGCGGCAAGCAGCAGGTCGACGATCGAATGCGAGTTGTCCTCGTCCAGCGACCCGGTGGGTTCGTCAGCGAGGATCAGCCGCGGCCGGTGGATCAGCGCGCGGGCGATCGCGACCCGCTGACGCTGCCCGCCCGAGAGCTGGTCGGGGAGCTTGTCGGCGTGTCCGTCCAGGCCGAGCTCGGCGAGCAGCTCGCGGGCGCGACCGTCGCGGTCGGGCGATCCCGCCAGCGCGAGCCGAAACTCGACGTTCTCGACCGCGGTCAGGAACGGCTGCAGGTTGTCCGCCTGGAAGACGAAACCGATCTGCTCGCGTCGCACCCGCGTGCGCCCCTGCTCGGTGAGGGCAGAGATCCGCTCGCCTGCGATCGTCACGCTCCCGGCGCTCGGCGCCTCCAGGCCACCGATGAGGCCGAGCAGCGTCGACTTCCCGCAACCGCTCACGCCGGTGATCGCGAGGCTCGAGCCACCAGGAACCTCCAACGTGATGCCGTCGACTGCACGCACGAGTCCCGCGGGTGTCTCGTAGTGCTTGCTGACGCCGTCCAGCGCGATTGCGGCGGTGCCGGTCACGCCGCCACCACTGCGCCGTCGTGCAGGCGCAGCCGGCGCTGCGCACGCGCCGCGAGCTCGGTGTTGTGCGTCACGAACAGGACCGTAAGGCCGCGCTCGCGCCAGGCCTCGAGAATGACCTCCATCACGCGCCCGGCGCTCGCGGAGTCCAGCTGGCCGGTGACCTCGTCGGCCAGCAGCAGGTCGGGATCGTTGGCGAGCGCCATCGCGACGGAGACGCGCTGCGCCTCGCCCCCGGACATCCGCCGCGGCGGATGATCGGCGCGTGCGCCCAGCCCGACCTCGTGCAAAAGCTCCAGGGCGCGGGCGCGCGGGCGCTTGGCGCCACCGCCGAGCTCGAGCGCCAGCTCGACGTTCTCGGCCGCCGTCAGGAACGGGATCAGGTTGCCGCTCTGCAGCACGACGCCGATCCGCTGCCCGCGCAGCCGCGCGCGCTGGGCGTCGTCGAGGTCGCTCAGCGCACGGCCGTCGAAGTACACCGCGCCAGACTCGGGCGCCATCAGGCCGGCGAGCAGCGATATGAGCGTCGTCTTGCCGCTGCCCGAGACACCGATCAGGCTCGTCGTCTCGCCGCGGGCGAGCTCCAGGCTCACGCCTCGCAGGACATGGGCCTCGAAGCCGCCCTCGCTGTAGGACTTGGAGACATGTTGCACTCGCACAAGCGGCTCGTCCGGTCGGACACCAGCCGGCGCGCGCACCGCTGGATCTCAGGGCCTGCGCGTGGCGGCCTTGGAGCGACCGTAGACGTCGGCCACCGTGCTGCGCGCATGCTGGTCGAGCTTGAGCACCTCGGTGGAGATCTCACGCAGCCCCGTGGCGCTGAGCGTGCGCAGGTTGATGAGCTCCTCGGTCTCCTCCTCGCCCCCGCCGCCCTTGGGCTCGGTCTTGATGCCGCCGACGCCAGGCGCGAAGGACTTGTTCTCCGATCCGTCCTCCTCGACGACGATCGTGTCGTTGAAGCACTTGAACGGAACGCAGGTGCGAACGCCGGCCCTGACGACCTTGGCGGTCGACGGATCGTCCCCGGGCTGATCCTCCTGGATGAAGGCCGGGCCGCCGGCCGTCACGTTGGCCGGCAGGAGGACGCCTGGCTTGGCGCCCTTGATGCCTGTCAGCCAGCCGTCGTTGGCGTTGACGAAGCGGCCACCCTCGTAGGCCTCGGTGTAGGACCCGAGGCTCCAGATGTTGCCGCTCTCGTCGGCTGCGAGGAAATCGATGGCCTGTTCGCCGACCTGCCCGCCGTCGAAGTCCTGGTCGAGAACCGCGACGCTGCGGATGCCGTTGATCGTCTTGTAGACATCGCTGACCGAGAAGACGCGGCGATGCTCCAAGCGCCGGTTGCCGCGGTTGACCTTGCCCAGGCGCACCGACTGGTAGCCGGGCGTCAGCGGGAAGTACCTGTTCTTCGCGGTCGCCGGGTTGCCGAAGTTCGAGGGGTTGAGCTTGGGCTGGTGGGCCCGCGCCGAGGAAACGTCCTCATCGTTGCCGCAGCCCGCGGCGGCGACGGCGAGCGCCGCGAGCGCCGCGAGCGAGACCCGTCCTTTAGGGCGCATGACCAGGAAGCATGCGCCGCCCGTGTGACAAACGGATGAGAGCCAATCGGCTGGGCGCGGTGGCGGCGGGCATCATGCGCGCTCGTCCAGGAACCGTCGCACCGTCGCTCCGACGCCCGCCGTGTCGGCGAGCCAGGGGTGATGCCAGGCGCCTGGCACGACGTGAACGGCCGCGTCGGGCATCTGCGCCGCGGCGCGCTCGGCGACCCGCGGATCGCCGAACGGCTCGTCGGCGCCCCACACGAACAGCGTGGGCGCCGTGATTTGCGCGAGCTCGTCGTCGCAGATCAGCGACGTCCTGCGCGGGATCCCGCCGGGCCGCATCGAGCGCTGGAACACGGCCGCGACGGAGCTGCCGTATCCCGGCAGCTTGCCGGCCGCGTGGTAGGCGCCGACGATCTCCGGGTGGTCGAGCAGGCGGGCGTCGGTACCCGCGAGCATCCTGCCGGTCACTTTGGCGCTCGGCGAGGGCATCCGCGCGAGCATGCCCCCGAGGCCGGGGATCGTCAGCACGCGCATCGGCGGGGTCGCGTGGAAGCCCGGCAGGCACACCGCCGGCGCCCCCATCGGAACGAGTGCCTGCACGCGCTCGGGCGCCTCGATCGCCAGCCACAGCGACCACTGGGCGCCGCCCGAGCTGCCGATGATCGGCGCCGCGTCGAGCTCGAGCGCGTCGAGCAGCGAGCGCAGCATCGCGACGCCGTGCGGCCGCAGGTCGCAGCCGCGGTAGTCGAAGCGGTCGCTCAGCCCGAAGCCGGGCCGATCGAGCACGATCGTCCGGTACCCGGCCAGCTCGGCGGCGAGCGGCGCCCAGGCGGCGGCGACCGCGCCGTCGCCTGGGATGAGCAGCACCGGCGGCCCGGCGCCGTGCTCGAGCACGCGAACGCGCAGGCGGGGCGCGGCGAGCTCGAGCGTGCGGGAGGCCGGAGCGATCCCGTAGCGCTCGAAGACCCGCTGCTCAGCCTGCTCGAATTCGGTTGTCGACCGCATCGGCGCGCTCCGCTGAGCGTAACGGTGACGGGGTCATCGGGCGGGCTGGTGCCTCAGGGACTTCGGACATCGGCCGTTCGTCCACGGGATGAGCCGGCGGATACGCTGCGCGCCGTGTCAGACCGAGCCGCCCTGCTGCTTCCGCGCAAGGCAATTGCCGGCAGCGCAGCGGGCAAGGCCGTCGAGGCGCTGACGCTCGCCGCGCTGGTTCTGCTCGTGCCGCGCGCGCTCGGCCCCGCCGACTACGGCGGCTTCGCGGTCGCACTGGCGGTCGCGACCGGGATCGCGACGGCGACGGGGATCGGCGGCCCGGCGCTGTTCGCGCGCGTGCTCGCGCCGCTGGATGGTCAGCGCCGTCGCGACGTGGCCGCGGCGCTGACGCTGCGGGTTGCCCGCACCCGGGCGCAGATGCTCGGCCTGCTGACGGCGCTTGCCGTGATCGGCACGCTGCTCGCGTCCGGCGACCTGCGGGCGCTGCCCGTCGCACTGGTCGCGGTCGCGGCGCTGCTCGGCACGGCGGCGACGCTGCTGGCGCAGCTCTCGCTCGGGCTCGAGCGCTCGGCCGCGTGGAGCCTGCGCTATCCGCTGGAGAACGCGGTCATCGTCGCCGGCACGTTGACGCTCTACCCGAGCGCCGGTCTGGACGGCGCGATCGCGGCGATCGCGCTCGGCGCTGCGGCAGCGCTGTGCCTCGGCGTCTGCGCCACCGGATCTGCCCTGCGGGGCGCGCGCCGCGGGGTCGCGCTCCAACCGGGCGTGCTGCGCTTCGCGCGGCTGCAGGCGGCGGGCGGTGCGCTGACCCAGGTCGTGCACCGCGGCGCGGCCCCGGCGTGCGCGCTCGCCGGAAGCGGCGCGGTCGCGACAGGACATGCGGCGATCGCGGCCGGCGCCGCGCTCGCGCTCACGTACGCCGTGCTGCAGACGATGCTCGTCAGCCTCCCGGGCGCCTCACGCGCGCACGCGCGCGAGCCCGTCGCAGCCGAGGCGGCGCTGCGGCGAACGGCGCGCTGGTGCGCGTGGGCGGTGGTGCCGGTCTGCGCGGGCGTCGCGCTGGCCGCCGAGCCGTTGCTCACCGCGACGCTCGGCGAGGAGTTCCGCCCCGCCGCGGACGCCGTACGGATCGCGCTCGTCGCGGCCGCGCTGGCGCCTCTGTGGGCGCTGGCCAACCAGCTTGCCGCAGTTCGCGAGCGACCCGAGGCGGTCCTCGCGGGCGCCGCCGCCGGCGCGATCGCGTTCGCGGCTGTCGCGCTTCTCGTCCTGCCGCAGGCGGGCGCGGGCGGCGCGGCCACAGCGCTGCTCGCGGGCGTCACGACCGCGACCGGCGCGACGTTCGCGGCACTGCGCAGGGGCGCATGATCTCCGTCGTCGTACCGACGCGCGACCGTCCTGACGCGCTCGCGCGCTGCCTCGCCGCGCTGGAGCGCCAGCAGACGGCGCAGCTGCTCGAGGTCGTCGTCGTCAACGACGGGCGAAGCGACGTCGCGGCGCCCGGCGCCCGCGTCATCCGCGCGACCGCCGCAGGGCCGGCCGCCGCGCGCAACCTCGGCGTGCGCGCCGCCCGCGGCAAAGTGGTCTGCTTCACCGACGACGACTGCGCGCCTGAACCGGACTGGGCGCGGCGTCTGGCGGATGCCTGCATCGGCGGCGGCGCGGCCGCCGGGACGACGAGCGCCGACCCGGCCGCCGGCGTCGCGGCCGCGGCCGCACAGCTGCTGACGAACACGCTCATGGCGACGTCCGCCGATCCCGCCACCGGCGGCCTGCGCTTCGCGCCCACGTGCAACCTCGCGTGCCACGCGGACACGCTCGCCGGGCTGCCGTTCGACGAGGCGTTCGCGCTCGCGGCCGGGGAGGATCGCGACTGGTGCGCGCGCCTCGTGGCGCGCGGCATCGTGCTGCGCCACGTGGCAGACGCGGTCGTCGTGCACCGGCCGCAGCTGGGCGTGAGCGGGCTCGTGCGCCAGCAGCTGCGCTACGGGCGCGGGGCGGTCGCGTTCCGCGCCGCCGGGGGCTCGCTCGCCGGCCCCGGCTTCTACCGCGAGCTTGCGCGCAGGTCGGCTCGCGCCGGCGCGGGGACCGCCGCACTCGTCGCGCTCGCACAGGCCGCGGTCGCCACCGGCGTCGCGAGCGAGCTATTGCAGCAGCAGCGGCTGGCCCGCTAGGCCGTCGCGCTGCACGCCGCAGACGGCGGCGACGGTGCTCGCGACATCGGTGAGCCGTGGCGCGCGGCCGTTGGGGGGCGGGAGCTCGTGCGCGCCGGGGACGACGACCGCCCATGCATCGCCGGGCGTGTGGTTGCCCGACCGACCGCTGCCCGTCCCGCGCCGCAGGACGTCGCCGAAGGCGGGGGAGTGAACGCCGGCGAGCATCGTCGCGGGACGCTCGCTCCACTGCACGACGAGGTCCGGCAGCTGGTCGGCGCGCGCGCCGACGTGGTGATCGCGAACGCGGTCGACGCGCGCGACGGCACGCGCGCCGTCGGGATCAAGGAAGGTGCTCAGCCCCGCTGCGATCGCGTCGAGCAGCGCGCCGGCGTCGCCAGGGTCGACAATGCCGTCGCGCTCGCGGCCTCGCAGGTTGAGGCGGACGTAGCCCTGGTTGTCGGCCGGATGACAGAAGGCCGCGGTCTGCGACCAGGCGATCCCGCGCAGCTCCAGGCGGGCTGTCAGCTCGAGCGCGACGCGATCGGGCAGCGCCCGCGCGATCGCTCCCCGCGCCCCTGCCGGGACCGCCGCGCGCAGGCGCCAGATCGCGCCCGCGCCACCGCCGTCGGCGGGCAGCGGGCCGCCGCTGAGCACCGCGGCGAGCATCTGCGGCAGCAGGTCCGCGCGCGAGCTGTTGACGTCCATCCCGACGGCCGAGGCGACGACGACGTCGGTGTCCTCGGGCAGGGCTGCGAGCACTTGGCCGAAGGCGGTGTCGACGGCGCCATAGACGTCTTCGAGCGCGGTGCTCAGCGGTTCGCGCTCGCGGCCGGGCGGCTCTTCGGCGAGCTGCGACAGATCCCAGAACTGATGGCCCGCCAGGTGGGCCGCGCTGAACGTCAGCCAGGCGAGATCGAAGGGGTCCTCCCGGCGCAGCAGCTCGATCGCAGCTGTCGCCACGCGCGCGGGCGCGGCGACGAGCTTCTCGCGCAGCGCAAGCAGCTCGCGAACCGTCGGGCGCCCGAAGATCTCCGTCGCCTGGGGACCGGCGCCGTAGCGCTTGGCGAGCTGTGCGCCGGTCGCGCCCGGCAGTGACCAGCGCGGCAGCACGACGCGATCGCGAACGCCCCAGCCGCAGACGTACGTCCCCTTCCAGTCGCGCGGCGGCCGGCTCTCGTAGGGATCGATCGCAAGCGTCCGCCGGCCGGCGCGGGCGAGCCGCTCCCAGATCGCCGGCGGCGCGGGAAGGGCGGTCATGTAGCGGGCGCGCTGTGAGGAGGCGTCCCACTGGAAGGGATAGAAGAGCCCGTGATCGGCGAGGTCGACGCCGCTGTACAGGGTGTGAAACGCGCCGGCGGCGAAGTGGTCGGCGGGGGTGTCGAGCGCCATCCGCCGCCCGCGCGCGATCAGACCGGCCAGCACCGGCAGCCGGCCGGCGCCGAGCATCCTGTCGAGCACCGCGACGCTGGCGGCGTCGAACTGCAGCACGCAGATCAACGCAGCACCTCCACGCCCTCGACCGGCACGGTGTCACCGCCGACGGCGTCCGAGCGCCGCGCGGCATCGAGCACGCGCATCACCGCGGCGCCCTCTCCGGCGGTGGCCAGCGGCCCGAAGTCGCCGCCCCGCAACGCGCGCCCGTAGGCCTCGAGCTGCAACGTCAGCGATCGCACGAGCGGGTGGGCGCGCGGCGACACGCGCCCGAGCAGGCCGCTCACGCGGCCACCGCGCTCGACGCGGCCCACTCGACGTCCGCCCGCGCGGCGGATCTCGACGAGCTCGTGGTGCGGCCGGTCCGTCGCGCATTCGATCTTCACCTCGGCACGGCTCGTCGCGAGCACGAGCCCGGCCCGCTCACGGATGCTGTTGGCGCGCACTGCGAGCGGCAGCGAGGCGGTCAGAAACAGCGCGAGGTCGATGAGATGCGGTGCGAGGTCGAGCATCGCGTCGTCGCCGCGGGCGACCGGGCGCCACGACTTGCGCCGGTAGTGCAGCACCATGTTCAGCTCGAGGTCGCCGACGGGCGGTACCTTGCGCTGGAGCGCGAGGCCCTGGTCGAAGCGGCGGTTGAAGCCCATCCAGGGCGCGGGCGTCAGCGCAGCGAGCCGCAGGGCACCGGCCGCGTCAGGCGCGGGTGGCTTTTCGACGAGCGCCGTCAGGCCCGCCTGCGCGGCAGCGGTCGCAGCCTCCTCGTGGTCCTCGGGGGGCGTGCAGATGACGATCCCGTCGATCGGTCCGGCAGTCAGCAGCTGATCCAGGCGCGCGTGCCCGGACGCCCCGAGCTTTGTGGCCAGCAGCCCGCGCCGCGCGCGGTCGGGATCGGTGACGGCGACGATCTGCACGCCATCGGCGGCCTGCGCAGCGGCCGCGTAGCCGAGCTCGGCGAGCCGGCCGCAGCCGACGAGCCCCAGCCGCAGTGGCGCGTCGCTCATCGCGCCCACGCCCACAGCAGCAGGCCGGCCGGTACCGATGCGGCCGCTGTCAGATGGTGGACGAGGTGCAGCGGGATGCCCGCGAGCGCCAGGCGCGGGCCGCCCAGCCGCGCGAGCAACACGTAGAAGCGCGCGTTGGGCGCCATCATCGCGGCGATCGCGAGCGCCGCGATGCGGCCGCGGCCGCTGATCGCAGCGCCGGCCGCGAGGACTGCGGCAACCGCCGCCACCCGGTGGCGCCACGAGAGGTTCAGCGCGGCCGCGCCGTCGCCACCGCGCTCCAGGCGAAGCGCCACCCACGGCGCGCCGCGCGCGGCGAGGTCGGTGCGCAGCATGGAGCGCAGCGTCCAGCGCTTGAGATGCGTGCCCTGCGCCTGCGGCTCCAGGGCGATCCTGCGTCCGGCGGCGTGCAGGCGCATGCCGAGCTCGATGTCCTCGATCGACGGTCGCGGATAGCGCGCCGCGTCAAACCCGCCGGCCGCGTCGAACGCCTCGCGTCTGATCGCGCCCAGGCCGGCCCAGAACGTCGTGGCGGGACCGGCGGCGGCGGTGTGCACGTGATGGTGCAGGAGGTTGCGAAAGCGCGACACGGTCGCCGCCTCAGCGGGGTGCTCGTCGTAGGCGCCGAAGACGGCGTCGAGGCCGGCGTCGCGCTCGAGCGCCTCCCGCAGGCGGCGCAGGGCATCGTGGTGGACCGCGACGTCGGCGTCGACGAACACGACGATGTCAGCGCTGCAGCGCGCCACCCCGGCATTGCGCGCTGCGGCCGGCCCGCAGTCGCGGGGGCGCGTCACGACCTCGACCGCGTGCGGCTCGCTCGAGCGCTCGAGCGCAGCGAGGCAACGGCCAAGAGTTGGTGGCACATCGGTAGCTGGGATAACGACAGTCAGCAAGTTAGGAGAGCCTAAGTTAGAGTGCCCTAACTATGGGAGGCACAGGGGGTGAGCCGTTCGCCGTCCTCGGCGGCGGACCGGCGGGACTGACGGCAGGCTACGTCCTCGCGCGGCGCGCACGGCCGGTCGTCGTATTCGAGGCCGACGATCAGGTGGGTGGTCTCGCGCGCACCGTCGTGCGCGACGGCTACCGCTTTGATCTCGGCGGTCATCGATTCTTCACGAAGTCCGGCGAGGTGCAGCGCCTCTGGCTCGAGGTGCTGGGCGACGAGCTGCTCGTCCGGGACCGGCTGTCGCGCATCTACTGGCGCGGGCGCTTCATCGACTACCCGCTACGGCTCGCTGACGTGATGCGCAAGGTCGGCCCGCGTGAGCTTGCCCGCTGCGGCGGCTCCTACGCCGTTGCGGTCACGCGCCGCGGCGTGCGCCGGCGTGCGCCGGAGACCTTCGAGGGCTGGGTCTGTGATCGCTTCGGGCGGCGCCTGTTCGAGCTGTTCTTCAAGAGCTACACCGAGAAGGTCTGGGGTGTGTGCACCTCACAGCTCAGCGCCGACTGGGCCGCCCAGCGCATACGGACGCTGTCGTTCTCGCGCGTCGTGCGTGCCGCACTGCTCAACGACGGCGGCGATGTCCGCAGCCTGATCGAGCAGTTTCAGTACCCGCGCTTCGGCCCCGGCCAGATGTGGGAGGCGATGGCGACCGAGACAATCGCCGCCGGTGGCGAGGTCCGGCTCGGTGCGCGCGTGGATCGGATCGAGCTGCGGAACCAGTGCGTCGCCGCCGTCCACGTGACAGGTGAGCGCGTCGCTGTCGACGGCGTGATCTCCTCGCTGCCGCTGCGCGACGTCGTCGCGCTCGCCGACCCTCCGCCACCGTGCGATGTGCGCGCGGCTGCCGCCGGGCTGCGCTACCGCGACTTCCTCACCGTCGCGCTCGTCGTCCGCGGCGAGGATCTGTTTCCCGACAACTGGATCTACGTGCACGATCCCGGCGTCCGGGTCGGGCGGATCCAGAACTTCCGCGCCTGGAGCCCGGCGATGGTGCCCGACCCCGAGCGCACGTGCGTCGGCCTCGAGTACTTCTGCTTCGAGGGCGACGACCTATGGGATGCCGGCGACGACGAGTTGGTCGCCCGTGCCACGCGCGAGCTTGACGAGATCGGTCTTGCCCCGGCCGATCGTGTCGAGCGCGGCCACGTCGTGCGCGTGCCGAAGGCCTATCCGATCTACGACGCCGATTACGACGCGCGGGTCTGCACGATCCGACGCTGGCTGGATGGGATCGAGAACCTGCAGCAGATCGGCCGCAACGGCCTGCACCGGTACAACAACTCCGACCACTCGATGCTGACCGCGCTGCGCGCCGTCGACAACGCCTGCGCGCAGGCCGATCACGACCTGTGGGCGGTCAACGCCGACGAGGAGTACCACGAGGAGTCGCGACCGCAGGTGCAGCCCTACCGCGTCGCCCCCGAGACACCCGCGCTGCGCGCCTCGGGCGATGGCCTCGCCGTCGCCGGACAGTCGATCGAGTAGACGCTCCACTCGCCGTTCTCGGCGACCAGCGTGGCCGTGGTGCGTACGTCGTGGCGCAGGCCCGGGGACGCCTGCAGGCCGACGACGAACGCGCCCGACAGCCGCGGTCGCGTTCCGAAGCTCACGACCTGCGACAGCGCAACGTCGAGCTTCCAGGCCAGCGCGGTGCGCGCGAGCACGTCGCTCGTGGCGAGGCGCCCGCAGGCCAGCAGGCGCTCGCGGCCGATGCTGCTCGCTACATCGCGCAACCGGTCGTGCTCGCCGTCGATCCGCGCCGCGATGCGCCAGTCGTACGGCACGTCGACCACGCGCGCCGGCAGCGTGAGTGCGGTCACGGCAAGCGCCGGTACGACGAGCGCGACGACCCAGGTTGCGCGCCGCTGCGCGAGCATCGAGGCAAGCCCGGCACCGCCGAGCACGGCGATGATCGCCGCCGCGGGCGCCATGAACCGCGGCAGCCCGGCGAATCCCGCGACGGTCATCGCGGCGACGATCGCGACGAGGACGAGCGCACCCGCGCCGAGGACCCGCGCCCGGCGGTCGAGCAGCGCTGCCCCCAGCGCCAGCGGCCACGCGACCGCGGCCGGTGCCATCACCGCCCAGCCCAGCGCCTCGAGCGGATCGCCCGTGTCCGTCTGCGCACGCTGCGCACTGCCCCGCGGCCCGTCGGCGACCAGGTCGGGGAGCAGCCACAGGGCCGGCACGACGAGCACCGCGCCCAGGACGAGCGCTCGCGTGCTTGGACGGATTGGACGGACTGGACGGACTGATTGCGTGCGCCAGCACCACAGCCCATAGAGCGCCAGCGGCACGAAGATCTCTGGACGCGTGAGCGACGCCAGCGCACCGAGCACGAGCGCGGTGCGAGTACGTCCGATCAGCGCCGCCCAGGTTGCACCAAGGACGAGGGCGACGAGCAGCGGCTCCGCCATGCCGCCGGCGACCTGGCGCGACCAGTGCGTCACGTCGTCGGCCAGCAGCACGATGCAGAGCACGGCGAACGCCGCGCCCGCGATCCGCGGCCCACGCGGCCGGCCCGCCGTCAGCGTCAGGCTGATCTGCGCCGCGGACACGAGCCCCATCAGCCACGCTGCCCGCACGAGGACGAGCCACAGGTGCGGCGCCGCGTCGCCCGCGAGCGAGAGCACCGCGGCGAGCAGCACCGGCAATGGCTTCCACGCCGGGCCGCTCGTCGTGTCGAGCTGCAGGTGCGCCAGCTCGCGGCCCCACACGAGCCAGGACCAGGCGTCGTAGACCGGCTCGCGGGCGAGCAGCAGCGAGATGATCGCGAGCGTCAGGCAGGCGAATGTGGCGCAAAGAAGTCGGCGTGTCGTCATGGCGGAAGGCGTTAGGCTGCCCTAAGGTGGCCCGCTACGCCAGGCCGCACCGACCGAGGAGGAGAGCGCACCGCATGCTAATCCGTCGTCGCCTTGCATTGTTCGCCGCGCTCGCCGCGCTTGTCGCGGGCCTCGTGGCGTGCGGCTCGTCGGAGGACAAGGACACGCTGACGATGTACTCCGGGCGCATCGCGCCGATCCTCAGCCCCGCCGTCAAGCTCTACGAGGACGCCTCGGGCTTGAAGGTCAAGACGCGCTACGGCGACAGCCCGTCGCTCGCGGCGACGCTCACCGAGGAGGGCAAGAACTCGCCCGCCGACCTCTTCTTCGCCCAGGACGCGGGCTCGCTGGACGCGGTCGAGAAGAAGGGTCTGCTGATGAAGCTGCCGGCCGACGTTCTCGCGAAGGTGCCCAAGCAGTACCAGTCCACCGGGGGCTTCTGGGTCGGGACGACCGGCCGCTCTCGCGTCATCGCCTACGGCGAGCAGGTCCGGGAGTCCGACCTGCCCGACTCGCCGCTGAAGCTCACCGACACGAAGTGGAAGGGGCGCGTCGGCTGGGCGCCGACGAACGCGTCGATGCAGGGCTATATCACGGCGCTGCGGCTCGTCGAGGGGGAGGACGTCGCCAAGAAGTGGCTCGAGGGCATGGTTGCCAACGACGTCCAGGTCTACGACTCGAACATCCCGATCCGCGATGCGATCGCCAAGAAGGAGATCGACCTCGGACTGATCAACCACTACTACGTCGCCGAGGCGCAGGCCGAGAATCCCAACTACCCGGTCAAGGTGCACTTCCCGCCAAAGGACCTCGGCTCGCTCATCAACACCGCCGGTGTCGCGGTGCTCGCCTCGTCGGACAACAAAGAGCAGGCGCTGGCGTTCGTGCGCGAGATGCTCTCCGACGAGGCGCAAAAGTACTTTGCCGACAGCTCCAAGGAGTACCCGCTCGTCTCGACCGTGCAGGCGCCGAAGGAGCTCACGCCGATCGACGAGATCCCGGCGCCGGAGATCGACCTCGCCAAGCTCGGCGACCTTCAGGGCACGCTGACGCTCATGCGGGAGACCGGGGCCTTGTAGCGCGATGGATGCCGCCGCCGCGGGACGAGCGCTGGGACGACGGCTACCCGCCGCGCGCGTCTTCGGCCTGCGGCGTCCACCGTTCATCCTGCTCGGGCTCGGGCTCCTTGTCGGGCTGGCGGCTGCGCTGCCGGCGCTGTACCTCGTCGTCGCGGTCTTCGACGACGCCGGCGCGGCGCTGGACTCGGTCCTCACCGACCGCACGCTGGGCCTCATCACGCGCAGCCTCGGGCTCGCGCTGGCGGTGACGGCCTCCGCGGTCGCGATCGCCGTTCCGCTCGCCTGGCTGACCGTCCGATCCGATCTGCCCGGCCGGCGCGTCTGGGCGACGCTGCTGACACTGCCGCTCGTCATCCCGAGCTACATCGGCGCCTATCTGTTCGTGTCGGCGCTCGGCCCGCGCGGTGCGCTGGCCGACCTGCTCGGCGTGCGCCTGCCGTCGATCTACGGCTTCACCGGCGCGTTTCTCGTGTTGACGCTGTTCACCTATCCGCTCGTGCTGATCCCGCTACGCGGTGCGCTGCAGCGGATCGACCCGTCGCTGGAGGAGGCCGCGCGCGTGATGGGCCGCAGCCACCGCGAGGTTTTTCGCAGCGTCGTCATGCCGCAACTGGCGCCCGCGATCGGCGCCGGCAGCGTGCTCGTCGCGCTGTACGTCCTGAGCGACTTCGGCGCCGTCTCGATCATGCGCTTCAACTCGTTCACGCGCGACATCTACATCGCCTACCAGTCTGGCTTCGGCCGCACCGAGGCGGCGGCGCTCGGACTCGTGCTCGTGCTCGTGATGCTCGTGCTGTTCACCGTCTCCGCGCGTGTGCGCGCCGCCCGCGCGCTGCATCGCGTCACGCCGGGTGCCCCGCGACCCGCGCAGCCGGTGGCGCTCGGGCGCTGGCGCTGGCCGGCGCTGACGTTCTGCGGCGCCGTCGCAACGGTCGCGCTCGTGCTGCCGGTCGGGGTGCTCCTGTACTGGGCGACGAAGCAGATCTCCAGCGGCCTGGAGCTCGGCGCGCTCGCGACGAACTCGTGGCACTCGCTGCTCGCGGCAGCGGCCGCCGCGCTCGCGGCCAGCCTCGGGGCGATCGTCGTGGCGCTGCTGTCGGTGCGCTACCCGAGCTTCGTGACGCGGATCGTCGAGCGCGCCGGCTACGCGGGCTACGCGCTGCCGGGGATCGTCGTCGCACTCGCGCTCGTGTTCTTCACGACGCGCGTGGCCCTGCCGCTCTATCAGACGCTCGCCGTGCTGGTCTTCGCCCTGGCAATCCACTACCTGCCACTCGCCGTCAGCCCGATCGGCGCCTCGCTCGTGCAGGTCCCGCCACGCTTGGAGGAGGCCGCACGCGGCCTGGGCCGCAGCCCGATGGCCGTGCTGCGGACGATCACGACCCCGCTTGTCGCGAGCGGTGTGCTCGGCGGGGCTGCGCTCGTGTTCCTGCACGCGCTCAAGGAGCTGCCCGCCACGCTGCTGCTCGCGCCAATCGGATTCGAGACGCTCGCGACCGACGTGTGGCACCAGACGTCGTTCGGCTTCTATGAGGCCAGCGCTATTCCGGCACTCCTGCTGCTCCTCATCGCGGCCCCGCCGCTGTACCTTCTCAGCGCGAAGGGAAGCGTGGCGTCATAGCGATCCAAACCAGACAGGCCAACGGCAACGGCAGCAGGGCGGATGTTCCGCCCTGCGTCGGGCTGCGTCTGCGCGGCCTGCGCAAGGCGTTCGGCCCGGTGCGCGCGGTCGACGGCGCCGACCTGGAGCTGCACGCCGGCGGCACCTGCGCGCTGCTCGGCCCCAGCGGCTGCGGCAAGACGACGACGCTGCGCCTGATCGCCGGGCTCGAGCGTCCCGACGCGGGCGAGATCGTCGTCGGCGGGAAGGTGGTGTCGAGCGCCGATCGGTTCGTGCCCGCCGAGCAGCGCAGGATCGGCATGGTCTTCCAGGACTACGCGCTCTTTCCGCACATGGACGTGGCCGGCAACGTCGGCTACGGCCTCGGCCGCAAGCCGGACGCGGGGCGGATCCGCGAGGCGCTCGAACTCGTCGGGCTGTGCGGCTGCGAGAAGCGACCCGTGCACGAGCTGTCCGGTGGCCAGCAGCAGCGCGTCGCACTTGCGCGGGCGCTCGCACCGACACCCGACCTCGTGCTGCTCGACGAGCCGTTCTCCAACCTCGACGCCTCGCTGCGCGACCGCCTGCGCCAGGACGTCTCGCAGATCCTTCGCACCGCCGGCGTGACGGCGCTATTCGTCACGCACGACCAAGAGGAGGCGATGAGCATCGCCGAGACGGTCGCGGTGATGCGCGACGGGCAGGTTGAGCAGGCCGGGACGCCGGAGGAGGTCTACCTCCGGCCCGCCTCGCGCTGGATGGCAGCGTTCCTCGGCGACATCGAGGTGCTGCCCGGTGACGCCCGCGAAGGCCGCGCCAGCTGTGAGCTCGGAAGCCTGCCGGCGGGCGACGTCGACGGCGCCTGCGACGTGCTGGTGCGGCCGGAGTCGGTGGCGATCGGCATGAGCGGGCCCGCGAGCGCGGCTCCGGCGGAGGTCGTCACGCGGCGCTTCTTCGGCCACGACCAGCTCGTCGGGCTGCGTCTGGCGTCCGGTCAGGTCATCTGCTCACGGCGGCTCGGGTACCCGGCGTGGCATCCCGGCGACCACGTGCAGGCGTGGATCGAGGGGCCGGTCGAGGTGCTCCCGCGGGAGAACGGCTCGGCGGCGTAGCTTTCAGGCTTAGCGCCTGCGGTCAGTCGTCGAAGTTGAAGTCGCGCGGGGGGCGCTGCTCGAACCAGAGCCGGTCGTGCTCCGGCGTCTCCTCGAGGAACTCGGGCGTCTCCTCGAGCAGGTCCTCGACATCGGGCTCGTCGTCGGCGGGAACGATGTCGGGCTCGTGCTGGACGCCGGGCGCGACGAGTGGGGCGACGTCGTAGGAGGACGTCGGCGGCGTCGCGGGCAGGTAGGGCTCGGGCTCGGCGGCGGCGGCGGCGGCGGGAGGCTTGCGCTCGCGGTCGTGCTTCGACCGGCGGCCGCCGCGCAGGCGCGAGAAGAGGCCGCCCGACTCTGGCTCGGGTTCCGGCTCGGGCGGCGGTTCGGGCTCCGGCTCCGGATCGAGATCGGCGGTCATCCACGGTTCGCGCCTGGGAACCGGCGGCGGCTCATGGTGCGGCGTTGAGGCCGAGGGCGATGGCGCGTCGGTCAGTGGCGGTGGCGCAGGCGGCTCGTAGGCGGACGGGGGCGGCGGAGCCGGAGGCTGGTACGCCGGCGGCGCCGCGGGCGGCTCGTACGCAGGCGGCTGCGGCGACAGCGAACTGTGGATCTCGGGCGTTGCATCCGGCGCGGATGCGACCGGCGGCGCCGCACCGGACGCCGGCGGCGACTCCTCCTGCGGCGGCTCGAACGCGTCCGCGAGCTCGGGCACGCCATCGGCGGACCTGGGCACAGGTCCGAGCGCCTCCGACTCGAGGCGGGAGATCTCAATAGCGTCGGCCCCCCGGCGCCGCTTGAGCTCGAGATGCTCTTTGATGGCGTCGTCCAGCAGTCCCATCGGGACGAAGCCTACCTCGCCCGTACGGACGTGTTCTTTCCGCTGTGCTTGGCTTCGTACAGCGCGGTGTCGGCTGCCTGCACCAGGGCCGTGCCGTCAGCCGCCGTCCCACGCATCGATGCGACCCCGCAACTGGTCGTGACGTTCAGGACCCCGGTGCCGTCGAGGCGCGGAATCCGCAGCCGCTCGATCTCCTCGCGGATGCGCTCGGCGCGGTTGTAGGCGCCTTCCAGATCGGTGCCGGGAAGCACGACGGCGAGCTCCTCGCCGCCATAGCGCGCCGGCTGGTCGATCTCGCGCGAGCTGGCCTGCAATACCCGCGCGACCTCGCGCAGGACGAGGTCGCCCTGGGGGTGCCCGTAGGTGTCGTTTACCCGCTTGAAGTTGTCGAGATCGATCAGCACGAGCCCCAGATCGCCGCCGAGGCGGCGGGTCCGCTCGACCTCGCTGGAGAGCGCGTCGTCGAACGCCCGGCGGTTGGACAGGCCCGTGAGGTCGTCGGTGACCGACTCGCGCGCGGCGGTCTCGTGGAGGTCGACGTTCTCCATCGAGCGCGCGGCTTGGCCGGCGAGGTAGGTGAAGAGCTCGCGATCGCTCGGCGTGAACGGCCGGCCGTTGCGCCCGACCGAGACGACGCCGACGACCTGATCGCGCCCATCGGCGCCGCGCAGCGGGTGGGCGATCGCGTTGGCGCTGCCGAGCGTCGCCTCGCGCACGCTGCCGCTCTGCAGTGCGTCGGCCTCGACGGCGGCGACTGCCTGCTCCAGGCCGCCCATGCTGCCCACGCGCGAGCGCTCCTGCAGCGTCCCGTTGCCGCTGATGCGCACGCACGCGCGCCCGGCGTCGGCGCCGACCCCGTCGACGGCGGTTCGCAGGACGAGGGCGAGCAGTGCGTCGCGGTCGAGGTTCGCGCCGACGGCCTCGCCGAGCCGGCGCATGGAATCCTGCACGCGGCCGCGTTCCTGCGTGAGCTCCGCGAGCCGCCGCTCGAGCTCACGAGACATCTTGTTGAACTCCTCGCCGAGCTCCGCGAACTCGTCATGACCGACGGTCGGCACCTTGGACGAGAAGTCGCCGCCGGCGAGGCGGCGGGCAGCGACCAGGAAGGCGGCGATCTGCTGCTGCAGCGTCCGCGAGACGAGGAAGGCGCAGGCGATCGCGATCAGGAAGAAGCCGAGCAGGATCGCGGCCGCGGTCATCCGCTCGCCGCTCGTCGAGTCCTTGTATGCGGTCGGCGGAACGAGCGTGAAGACGCGGATCTGCTGCGCTGGGAACGAGCCCCGGTCACCGAAGTTCTGGACGAGGTACTCGGTTTCGCCGACCGTCAGCGTGTTGCCCTGCTCGTCCGGCAGCCTGCCCGGATCGATGCCGCGGATCGACGAGCCCAGAACCGTGTCGCCATTGAGCACGACCGCGTGACCGCCGGTGAGCGTCTCCACCCGCCTGACGTACGTCGCGCCGTCGATGACCGAGACGCCGAGGCTGCCGACCTCACGCCCGTCCCTGGAGACGACCTTCTGCACGTACGGGGCGATCGCGCGCCTGTCGCCGACGCGAACGACCGACCGGCCCTCCTTGCTGAAGACGATGCGCTCGATGCCCCGGCTGCCGAGCAACTGGAGGGCCCGCCGTCGCGCCCGCTCGTGATCGCCGTTCTGCAGAGATGTCGCGAACACGCGATCCGCGCCGATGTCCTCGGCGGCCTCCTTCGCGAGGGCGCGCTGCTCCTGGAACAGCTCGCTGGCGAACGTGTGCTGTTGCGCGATCGCGGCCTCGGCCTGGCCGGTCTCGCTGTCGTCGATGAGACGAAACAGCAAGAACGTCACTGCGAGCATCGGAACGATGACGATGAGGACGAAGAAGAGGGCCAGGCGGTTGCGGAAGCTCACGGTTTCCCAGCGTATCGGCGTGGTCGGGTCATTCCCGCACCCCTCGATGGATGGATGCGCCGTTACACTGTTCGTTCCTCGGGGCTATAGCTCAGTTGGGAGAGCGCCTGGATCGCACCCAGGAGGCCGGGGGTTCGAGTCCCCCTAGCTCCACTCGGGGCGCGTCAGAGATGGCGCAGCGGACTGATTCCTGGATCTGTTGTCGGCGCTACCCCCGACATTCAGCGTGCAAACACGCGCGTTCACTCAACCGTCGGGCGACTGCGCAGCGGTGATGCGGCGCTCGGGCGTTCGAGCTACGCGGAGCGCCGGAGCGGCGCTCCGAGTCGCGCCTGCGCAACCGCGATCGCCGCGGGGTTGGAGTCGACGAGCACGTAGCGCCGGCCCAGCGTGCTGCAGGCTGCGCCGAGCGTGCCCGAGCCGGCGAACGGGTCCAGGCACCAGCCGTCCCGACGCGACGAGGCTGCCACCATCCGCCGCACGATGCCGATCGGCTTCTGCGTCGGGTAGCCCGTCTTCTCGCGCGAGTTCGTCGGCACGATCGTGTGCCACCAGCAGTCGCTCGGGCGCTTTCCGCGGGCCGCCTTCTCGGGACCGACCAGACCGGGCGCCATGTACGGCTCGCGGTCGACCTCGTCGTCATCGAAGTGGTAGCGGTCGCGGTCGCGCACGTAGACGAGGATCGTGTCGTGCTTGGCCGGCCAGCGACGCTTGGGCCGGCCGCCGTAGTCGTAGATCCAGATCAGCTCGTTGAGGAAGCATTCGCGGCCGAACAGCTCGTCGAGCAGGATCTTGCAACGGTGCGCCTCGCGGTAGTCGAGGTGCAGATACAGCGTGCCGTGCGGGGCGAGCAGCTCATGAGCGCGCTCCAGGCGCGGCGCGAGGAAGCTCGCGTAGTCCTCGAACGCGTCGGCGTAGTGCAGCGCGCCCCGGCGCTGTTCGTTGCCCGTGTTGAACGGCGGATCGAGGTAGGCCATGTCGAACGCAGCGGTCGGGAGCGTGGCCATCGCCGTGAGGTTGTCGCCCGCGATCAGCAGGTCCTCGTCGTCGAGGCTGACGGGTTCTCCGGCGGAGAGCGTGCGCACCGGCCGCAGGCTACGCGCGGCGACGGTCGGGACCGGCCGGCGCACGCGGGCGCTGCGGGTGGGACCGGCGCCCGTCACTGCATCAATGACCGGAGCGGGGGTCAGCCCGCAGCGGCGATTCGCTGGAGCCGGCGGCTTGTTTTGCGACAAACTGTTGTCAGACGACAGAAAGGCGCCACATAAGCCGCGGGAGAGATCGTCGTGGCGCGAGAGGCTGCCGGGCGAAAGGCGCCCCGACCCAGGCCCGGCGCCGCCGGGCGGCCGACTTTGCGAGCCTACGGCCAGATGGCGTCCCTGCTTCGCCGCGCGCTCGCGCTCCTCGCAGTCGCCGTACTCGCGGTCGTCGCGGTGGTCGTGCTCTTTCCCGGCGATACGAGCCTGCCGCGGGTTGATGCCTTTCCGTTCGGTGCCGACAACGACCCGCTCGCCTACACGCCCCAGCGTGAGGAGGGCTTCGCGAAGGCCGCCGCAGCCGGGCACGCGCACGTCATCTACGCCAAGTCGCCGGGCGGTGCGCGCGCGTCGGCGCAGCGGACGGCGCGCTATCGCTCGCTCA
This sequence comes from Solirubrobacteraceae bacterium, assembly GCA_035536715.1. GTDB lineage: Bacteria > Actinomycetota > Thermoleophilia > Solirubrobacterales > Solirubrobacteraceae > CADCVQ01. The sequence continues at coordinate 10,266 of DATLNO010000089.1, read as the reverse complement.
TCGCGGCAGCCGCGGAGGCAGCCGAGGTCGAGCCCGACACGCTCGAGGCGATCGTGCTGCTGGAGAGCGCGGGACGCCCCGACGCCGCGGCCGATCCGCAGCTCGAAGGGGCTGTCGGGCTGACGCAGATCCTCGCCGAGACCGGCCGCAGCCTGCTGCAGATGAAGGTCGACCCGGCCGCCGCGCGGCGCATCGGCCGCTCGCTGCGGCGCGCCACCAGGGCCGGCGATACCGAGCTCATCGGGCGCCTGCGCGCACGACGCCGTGCTGTCGACGAACGCTTTGATCCGCCCAAGGCGCTGGCAGGGGCGGCGCGCTACCTGAGGTTCGCGCGCGGCGAGCTCGGCCGCTCCGATCTCGCGGTGGTCAGCTACCACATGGGCGTCGGCAACCTGCAGAACGCGTTGAGCGCCTACGGCGAGGACGACATCTCCTACGCGCGCCTGTACTTCGACTCCACGCCGCTGGAGCACGAGGAGGCCTACCGCAAGCTCGCGGCGCTCGGCGACGACTCGGCGACGTACCTCTGGCGCGTCGAGGCGGCGCGCGAGATCATGCGCCTGTATCGCTCCGACGCCGATCGGCTGGATCGGATCGCGGCACTGCAGACCGCGAAGAACTCCGCCGAGGAGGTGCTGCACCCGCGCGACCAGACGCCGGTGTTCGAGTCTCCCGCGGCCGTGCGCGACGCCTACGACGACGGCCGGCTCGTGCCGCTCGAGCGATCGACGCTCGCGAAGCACGGGTTGCGGATCGACCCCGGCATGGGCGAACTCGCGCCGCGGCTGAACCGGCGCAAGACGACGTACCGGGGGCTGCGCCCGACAGCGCTCGCGCTCCTGGCCTACATGGGCGCCGGCGTCAAGTCGATCTCCGGCAGCGAGGGTTCGCTTGCCGTCACGAGCACCGTGCGCGACAAGGCCTACCAGCGCGTACTGCTCGCACGCAACCGCGAGGCGACGCCGAACTACTCGCTGCACACGACCGGCTGGACCTTCGATCTGCTGCGCGCGTACGGCTCACGCGCGCAGGCACTCGCGCTGCAGTTCCTGCTCGAGCGCCTGCAGTCGCACAACCTCATCGCCTGGGTGCGCGAGCCGGCCGCGATCCACGTCACCGTGTCGGAGGACGCACGGCGGCTCGCGGCGGTCCTCGAACCCTGAATCAGACCTTGGTCTTGAGCAGCTCCTGCACGTGGGCGACGACGTTATCGGGCGTGATGCCGAGCTTCTCGAGCACGAGATCGCCCGGCGCGGAAGCGCCGAAGCGGTCGATCGACACGATCGCGTCGGCGTAGCGCTCCCAGCCCATCCGCACGCCCGCCTCGACGGACACCGTCGGCAGTTCGACCGGTAGGACCGACTCCTTGTACTCGTCGTCCTGCTGCTCGAACAGCTCCCAGGAGGGCATCGAGACGACGCGCGCCGGGACGTCGAGCTGCTCGGCTGCGGCCAGCGCAGTCGCGACCTCGCTGCCGGTTGCGATGATCGTCGCCTGCGCGTCGTCGGCGTCCTGCAGGACGTATGCGCCCTTGCCGACGCCCGACACCGCGCCGTAGACCGAGCGATCGAGGACCGGCAGGTCCTGGCGCGAGAGGATCAGAGCCGCAGGACCCTCGAGGTCCTCGACGATCACGCGCCACGCCTCCGCGGTCTCCGTGGCGTCGCCGGGTCGCAGCACAACGAGGCCGGGGATCGCGCGCAGCGCGGCGAAGTGCTCGACCGGCTGATGGGTCGGGCCGTCCTCGCCGAGGCCGACGGAGTCATGCGTGAAGACCCAGGTGCACGGCAGCCCGGTGAGCGCCGACAGCCGGATCGCGCCGCGCATGTAGTCGGCGAACTGGAGGAACGTCGAGCCGTAGGGGCGCACGATGCCACCGTGGGCCGCCATGCCGTTGACCGCGCCGCCCATGCCGTGCTCGCGCACGCCGAAGAAGACGTTGCGGCCGGCCGTTTCGGCCGTGAAGCGCTCGGCGTTCGGGAACTCGGTCTTGGTGGACTCCGAGAGGTCGGCGGCACCTCCGACCATCGTCGGCACCTGCGACTCGAAGGCCGCCATGGCCTTCGAACCGGCCACGCGGGTCGCGAGCTTGTCCTTCTCCCACTCCGTCGGCAGCGAGTCGGCGAAACCGGGCAGCGGCTTGCCCTGCCACGCGAGCTCCCACTCTTCGGCGAGGTCGGCGTTGGCGTCCTTCCAGGAGGCGAAGCGCTCGTCCCACTCGGCGTGGGCGCCGGCGCCCTCCTCCGTCATCGAGCAGGCCTCATACACCGCGTCTGGCACGTAGAAATGCTTCTCGGGGTCCCAGCCCATGACCTCCTTCGTCGCCGCGACCTCGTCCTCGCCGAGGGCGGCGCCGTGGGCCTTGCTCGAGCCCTGCTTGTTGGGCGACGGATAGCCGATGATCGACTTCACGCGGATGATCGAGGGCTTGTCCTCGACCTTTTGCGCGGCGCGGATCGCGGCCTCGATGGCATCGGTGTCGTTGGCGTCGTCGACGGCCGACACGTCCCAGCCGTAGGCCTCGAAGCGCTTGGCGACGTCCTCCTTGTCGAAGCTCAGCGACGTCGGGCCGTCGAGCGAGATGTCGTTGTCGTCGTAGAGGTAGACGATCCGGCCGAGGCCGAGCTGGCCGGCGAGCGACGCCGCCTCGGCGGCGAGGCCCTCCATGAGGTCGCCGTCGGAGACGATCGCATAGATGTGGTGGTTCTGCACCGCCTCGCCGTAGTGCTCACGCAGGAACTGCTCGGCGAGAGCCATACCGATGCCGTTGGCGAAGCCGGCGCCGAGCGGCCCGGTCGTGACCTCGACGCCCGGCGTGACGTGAACGCGGTCGCGCTCAGGATGTCCCGGCGTGAGCGAGCCCCACTGGCGGAAGTTCTTGATCTCGTCCATCGGCAGGTCGTAGCCCGTGAGGTGCAGAATCGAGTACAGGAGCATCGAGCCGTGGCCCGCACTGAGAAGAAAGCGATCGCGGTCGGGCCACTCGGGGTCGGCCGGGTCGTGGCGCATGATGTTGCGATACAGCACAAAGGCGGCGGGGGCCATCGCCATCGGCAGACCCGGATGGCCGGAGTTCGCCTTCTGGATGGCATCCATCGACAGCGCGCGGATCGTGTCGATGCAGAGCTGGTCGGTCTCGGAAGTCATTACGTGAGTATCAACAAGCGCCGCACGCAGTGCTTCCCGGGGGCGCTGGCGAGTAAGCGCTGCATGCGCTGCTCGACGTCAGCTGGGCCTGAGCGCGACGCCGCTGATCAGCGGTTCGACAAACCGCGGCGCCTTCGGAAACCGTCCGTGGTCGACATGGTCGACCTCGAACCCTGCCGCGACGATCGCAGCGAGGGTGTCGCGGTTGGGGTGGCAGCCGTGGCCCACGCGGCGCCACAGCGGCGTCAGGCGATCCTGGCGGCGTGCGTCGCGCTCGTCGTCCGAGCGAACGTGCTCGAGGAACAACAGGCGCCCGCCCGGCGCGAGGACGCGGCGGGCCTCGGCGAGCGCGGTCGCCGGGTCATCGACGGTGCAGAGCGTCAGCGTGCTGACCACCGTGTCGAAGCTCGCATCGGCGAACGGGAGCTCCTCGGCCGTCGCGCGGATGGCGCGGGCCCGCGGGTCGTTGGCCGATGCCCGCGGCGTGAGGCGGCGCAGCATCGGCTCCTCCGGCTCGGTGAGCACGAGCTCGGTCACAGCGGTGGCGTCGTAGTGCCCGAGGTTCAGCCCGGTGCCCGCACCGAGCTCGAGCACGCGCCCGCTCGCTCGGGCCAGCAGGACGTGACGACGCTGCGCGAGCCCCGCCTCCTCGCCGGCAGCGAACGCGCGGTCGTAGAAGCGCGCGAACAGGCGACCGTAGAGGCTCACCGGTCGGCCTGCTCGCCGGGCTCGAGCTCGCCGGCCGCGCGGGCCGCGCGCTGCTCGTAGCCACGGCGGGCCTCGAGATCGGGGCGCCCGAGTACCCGGTCGAGCGCGAGCAGCCGGCCGAACGCGTCGCGCAGGACAGTCGGGACGGCGGCGCCGGCCTTCGAGAGCGGGCCGATGCGCCGCGGTACGTAGACCTCGAAGCGGGGTGAGCGCAGCGCGGCGACAATCGCGTCGGCGACCATCGGCGCCTCGATGTGGCCGACGAAGCGCGCCCGCGGCAAGCCCGCTCCGAGCTCGGTGTTCACAACGCCCGGCATGACGCAGGTGATCTCGATCCCCGAGCCGCGCAGCTCGGTACGGACCGCCTCGCTGACGCCGACGACGAAGTGCTTCGTGCCCGAGTAGGTCGCGCCGCCTGCGAAGCCGACCCGTCCGGCGGTCGAGGCCATGTTCACGATGTGGCCGCGGCCGCGCGGGAGCATCCGCTCCAGCGCCTCCTTCATCCCGTGCAGCACGCCGTGGACGTTGATGTCGACCTGACGCCGCGCGACCGCGTCGTCCTCCTCGACGAACGGCGACAGCGGCATGATGCCGGCGTTGTTGACGAAGACGTCGACGGGCCCGAGCTGCTCCTCGGTGGTGTCGATGAAGCGGCCGACGGAGGCGCGATCGCAGACGTTGAGCTCGAGCGCGATGGTGCCGTGGCCGAGCTCGCCCGCGGCCTGCTGGGCGGCCGGTAGGTCGAGGTCGCCGATCGAAACCCTCATGCCGGCGCGGACGCAGGCCTGCGCGGTGGCGCGGCCGATGCCGCGACCGGCTCCGGTGATCGCGACCACGCGGCCGTCGAGCGGCTGTTGCGTACGGGGCATGTGCCCGTCGAGGCTACTGAGGAGGGTTATCGTTGCCCCATGGCGAGCTTCCGTCACGCCGGCCACGCGATCGCCTACACCGAGTTCGGGTCCGGCGCGCGGACGGTGGTCCTGATCCATGGTCTGCTGCTGTCGCAGCGCATGCACGAGCCGCTGGCCCGCGCGCTCGCGCAGCGCGGCAACCACGTCGTCACGATCGACCTGCTCGGCCACGGGCTGTCGGACCGACCGGTCGGCGCGGCGAGCTACTCGACGTCGATCTTCGGCAAGCAGGTCATCGCGCTGCTCGACCACCTCGAGGTCGAGGAGGCGATCGTCCTCGGCACCTCGCTCGGCGCGAACACCGCCCTCGAGGCCGCCGCGCTCGCGCCCGCGCGCGTGCGCGGAATGGTCATCGAGATGCCGGTGCTCGACCAGGCGCTGATCGCCTGCCTCGTGGCGTTCGGGCCGTTGATGGTCGCCCTCACGGTCGCGCAGCCGGTCGCGCGGCTGAGCGCGCTGGCGGCGCGCGCGGTCCCACGCGGGCTGCTGCCGTTCTGGGGCGAGGTCGTGCTTGACACCGTGCGCCAGGACCCGGGCCCGAGCGGCGCCGTCCTGCGCGGCCTGTTCTTCGGCCGTGTGGCACCGGGCCCGCAGGAGCGCCGCGCCATGCTCGCGCCAACCCTCGTCATCGGCCACCGGCGCGACCCGGTGCACCCGCTCACCGACGCCGGCGCGCTCGCCGACGAACTGCCCAACGGACGGTTACTGGAGGCCTCCTCGATCGTCGAGTTGCGCCTGACCCCCGACCGCCTGACCGGCGAGATCTCCGCCTTTCTCGACGAATGCTGGAAGCCGGCGCGCCGCGGCACGCGCCGCCGGCCGGCCGCTGCTGCCTCCTGACACGCACGGCTTGCCCGTATGGCTAGGCTCTGCGCCCATGTCAAGCCGCAAGGAAGAGAAGGAACGCCTCAAGGCGGAGCGCGAAGAGCGCGAGCGCCTCGCTGCCGCGAAGGCCAAGCGATCGCGCCTGCTGCAGCTGATCGGGGGCGTCGTGGTGGCCTGCGCGATCATCGCGGGTGTCGCGTTCGCGGTATCGAACAGCGGCGGCGGCTCGGACGACACCCCCGACGTGGACAACGGCAAGCTCAAGGCGGCGGCCCAGACGTCGGGCTGCGTCTACCGCTCCTTCCCCAGCGAGGGAGACGACCATGTGAGCGAGCCGCTCACCGAGGCCGACTACAAGACCAACCCGCCGACGTCGGGCGCACACAATCCTCAGCCGGCCGGGGACGGACTGTACGTCGCCGGCAACGAGCCAGAGATCGCCAACTGGGTCCACACCCTCGAGCACGGCCGGATCGTGTACCAGTACCGCCCGGGGGTCGACAAGGCCGTCGTGACCGCGCTCGAGGGGCTCTTCAACGAGGACGTCAAGGGCAGCGGCGGCGCCTACCACAGCGCGCTCATGCGCAACAACTCGAAGATGCCCTTCCAGGTCGCCGCCGTTGCGTGGCGCCACTACATGGCTTGCCGCGAGTTCACGCCGACGTCGATCGAGGCGATGCGGACCTTCCGCGACGAGCTCGTCGACAAGGGCCCCGAGACCGTCCCGTAGGTCCCGCTCGGCGGCGCGTCACCGCGCAACCCGCCTTGCAGGCCGCACCCCGGCGCCAGTCATCGTGTTGATCCTCCGATGCGCCGTATCGCCGTCCTGCTCGTCGCCGCGGGCCTGTTGGTCTGGCTCGCCGCCCCAGGGCTGTCGGCGCGACCCTTCGTCCCGAGGGCCGTGGAGTTCGAGCAGGCGCTGAGCACGAAGGCGTGGACGCGCACTGACGATCGCACCTGGCGCTCGCCGGTCGTGCGGGCGCCCCGGCGCTTTGACCTCGTCGGGCTGCGCTGGGAGCGCGCCGTGGGCGCCGAGCTGCAGGCGCGCATCCGCGTCCGCGGTGGCGACGGCCGCTGGGGACGCTGGACGCTGATGGCGCAGGACCACGCGGGCGGCGCGGGCGCGGAGCCCGTCTGGGCGGGAGGAGCCGACGCCTACCAGCTGCGGACCGATGGCGCCCGTCGCCCCCGCGGACTGCAGGCGCGCTTCGTCAATGCGACGGGCACGGCGACCGCAGGTGACCGGCTTCGCACGTCGCTGCGGCGCACGGCGCACAGCGCGCTCGCTGCGATCGCGAGCACCCCTGCGGGCGCGCAGGCGCCGATTCGCGGCGCGCCCGCGATCATCCCGCGCGAAGCCTGGGGCGCTGATCAATGCGAGCCGCGGGCGGCCCCGGCCTACGGCCAGGTGCAGCTCGGCTACGTGCACCACACGGTCAACGCGAACACCTACGCGCCGCAGGACAGCGCTGCGATCGTCCTGTCGATCTGCCGCTATCACCGCAACGAGAACGGCTGGCGCGACATCGGCTACAACTTCCTCGTCGACCGCTACGGGCAGATCTTCGAGGGTCGCGCGGGCGGCATCGACCAGCCGGTCATCGGCGCCCAGGCGCAGGGGTACAACGGCGTGTCGACAGGCGTCGCGAGCATCGGCACGTTCTCGCAGGAGCCGCAGACCGAGGCGGGCGTCGCGGCGACCGCCGAGCTGATGGCGTGGAAGATGTCGCTGCACGGAGCGGCCGTCGCCGGGCAGGTGACGGTGACGTCGGCGGGCGGGCCGTCCAACCGCTACGCCACGGGCCGCCTGGTGACGTTCGAGCGGATCGCCGGCCATCGCGACGCCGACAGGACGACCTGCCCGGGCGACGCGTTCTTCGCCCAGCTGCCGCAGATCCGCGCCCGCGCGGCCGAGCTCGCGCCGCAGTTCGCCTTCGCTGAACCCATCCCACCCGCCCACGCCGTCTCCCTGCAGGCGGCCGACCCGACGCTCGACTTCCCCCAGCCGGCCCAGCTGTCGGGGCAGGCTAGCGCGTTCGGCGTACCCCTCGCGGGCGCGCCGATCGCCGTGCAGATCGCGACCGGTCGCGGCTTCTCCACCCTCGCCCGCGTAACGACCAATCCCGACGGCACATGGTCGGCGCCCCTGCCGACGCAGTACTCGCGCTCGCTGCGCGCCGTGGCGACGCTGCCCGACGGCGCGCTCGTCGCCTCACCGGCCGTCAATGTCGAGGTCGCACCGACGCTGCGTGTGCGCGCGCCGCGGCGGGTGACCGCGCGGCGGCGCTTCACGGTCAGCGGCAGCATGCGGCCCCGGCGCGCCCAGGTCGTGCTCGTGATCGCGCGCGCGGGCGCCGACGGGCAGATGCACACCGTCGCCCGCGTGCCGTTGAAGGTGCGGCGCGGACGGATCGGCCGCTTCTCGTCGCCCGTGCGCCTGCGCCGACCGGCGCTGCACCGGATTCGCGTGGTGTTCGCGGGCGATGGCCGCAACGCACCGGCGCGCTCGGCCGACCTCTTGTTGCGCGCCGTGCGGGCGCGCTGACGCACGACCGCAACGCGCGGTTCACGCACTCGACACAGTTCGCACACGGCGCCGAAACGGCGCACTGGTGGGGTGGCTCTCGTACGAATCTTGATTCGAGGGAGCACGCGCGATGAGCATCACGGTCGAGAGGCCGGCCGGCGAGCCGGCCACGGCGGCGCACAGCAGCAGGGGACGCTGGATCGACGACTGGGATCCCGACGACGAGGAGTTCTGGGAGTCCGGCGGCAAGCAGATCGCCCGCAAGAACCTCGCGCTGTCGATCTTCGCCGAGCACCTCGGCTTCTCGATCTGGGTCTTGTGGACGATCGTCGTCATCAACCTCGCAAACGCGGGGTTCACGCTTTCACTGTCCGAGCAATTTCTCCTGATCGCGCTGCCGAACCTCGTCGGCTCGACGCTGCGCATCCCGTATACATTCGCGGTGCCGAAGTTCGGTGGCCGAGCGTGGACTGGAGTGAGCGCTTCACTGCTTCTGATCCCGGTGTTGCTGCTCGCGTTCCTCGTCCCCAGCGGCTGGCTGCAGGATCAGAGTCATTCCACGCAGATGTGGGTGCTCGCCCTGTGCGCCGCAACGGCGGGCTTCGGCGGAGGCAACTTCTCCTCGTCGATGGCGAACATCTCGTTCTTCTATCCCGAGAAGCACAAGGGCGCCGCGCTCGGGCTCAACGCCGCAGGGGGGAATCTCGGCGTAGCCGTCGCGCAACTGCTCGTGCCACTCGTGATCATCATCGGCGTCCCGGTGGCGACCCACAAGCTGCCGATCCATGACGTCAACCTCGCCTACGCCGGGCTCGTGTGGCTGCCGTTCATCGTGCTCGCCGCGATCCTCGCCTGGCGCTACATGGACAGCATCACCGACGCGAAGGCCGATCCCAGCTCCTACACGAAGTCGCTCAAGCAGAGCCAGACCTGGGTCATGTCGCTGCTGTACATCGGCACGTTCGGCTCGTTCATCGGTTACGCGTTCGCGCTTCCGCTCGTCATCAAGAACACGTTTCCGGAGTTCCTCGGGTCGCACCCGTTCATCGCGACCTACCTCGCCGGACTGGGCTTCGTCGGCGCGCTGATCGGCTCGGTCGCGCGGCCGCTCGGCGGCTGGCTGTCCGATCGCGTTGGCGGCGCGCGCGTGACGCTCGCCGTGTTCCTCGGCGAGGCGGTCTTCACGCTGACGGCGATCATGGGCGTGCGCGAGCACAGCTTCCCGATCTTCTTCGGGTCGTTCATGGCCATCTTCCTGCTCGCCGGCATGGGCAACGGGTCGACCTACCGGATGATCCCGGCGATCTTCGCCGCGCTCGGTCGCAAGGAGGCGTCCGAGAAGAACCTCGACCCGAAGAAGACGGCGCTGAGCTTCAAGCACCAGGCGGCCGCGGTGATCGGCATCGCCGGCGCGATCGGAGCGTTCGGCGGCTTCCTGATCCAGGTCATCTTCCGCCAGGCCTCGCTCGGCGTGTCCGCTTCGGTGAAGGCCGCGGAGACGCCGGCCGAGAAGCTCGCCATCGCGCAGTCCCAGGCGGACTGGTCGATCCCGGCGCTGTGGGTGTTCCTGATCGCGTACATGGTGTTCGCGGGGATGACGTGGTTCTTCTACATGCGCACGAGCTTCGCCACCGACAAGGTGCCGAGCCTCGCCCACGCCTCGGTCTAGTAGGCCACCAGTAGCTGGCTGCGGCTGCGGCTGCGGCTGCGGTTGGGGCGGCTGGACTGCGGTTGCGGCTGGCGCTGTGGCGCGCCGTGCGGTGCGCGCTGGTGGGATGGAGGTGGTCGGAAACAGCATCGACGAGGAAGAGGGGGAGACGAGGGGCGGCGGTCGCGCACGTGATCGAGCGGTACGCGTGGGTCGGGTCGTGTGGGCGGTCCCGCTCGAGCACGTCAGGGGTGATCGAGCGCCAGACCCCCCATGTTCTTCACTGACAGTTTCCAGCCAAGGCGAGAGCCCTGATCAGCGCGCCACGCACGGACGCTGCTACTAGGCGGCGGCGCCGATAATCCGCGGCCGCCGGTACGCTTCGCGCCGCACATGGACGTCATCGATGAGCTGGTGGCCAACAACGAGGCCTTCGCGGCCTCACTCCCGGCACAGCATCTCGACGTCCGCCCGCGACGCCGGCTGGTGATCGTGACGTG